>CAYZTZ010000001.1:0-105843 GCA_964481255.1 uncultured Acidobacteriota bacterium
GAAGCCGAAGAAGCCCTGCGCGCCGCGGAATTCCAGGTGGCGAGCGCCGAGCAGGAGGTGAGCATGGCGCGCGCGCGTCTCCTGTCGGCGTCGAGCGAGCCGGGCACGGTGCAGCCGCCCATTGTTATCCGTTCGCCCATCCACGGAGTCGTCCTGAAGCGGCTCCGCGAAAGCGAGTCGGTCGTTCCGGCCGGAGAGCCTTTGCTCGAGCTGGGGGATCCGCGCCGGCTCGAGATCGTCTGCGATTTCCTATCGACGGACGCCGTGCGCATCCGTCCCGGCGATCCCGTGTGGATGGAGCGGTGGGGAGGGGAAGGAACGCTGCGCGGACGCGTGCGGCGCATCGAGCCCTCGGGATTCATGAAGATTTCCGCTTTGGGAGTGGAGGAGCAGCGCGTGGGCGTCGTCATCGACTTCGACGACCCCTTCGAGGCGTGGAAGAGGCTGGGCGACGGCTACCGCGTCGAGGTGCGCGTCGTCGTTTGGCATGCCGACAAGGTGCTCAAGGTGCCCGAGAGCAGCCTTTTCCGGCATGGGAGCGGGTGGGCGGCGTTCACGGTTGAAAAGGACCGGGCGCGCCTGCGCCCGATCGAGGTCGGGCAGCGCAATGGAATGGAAGCCCAGGTAGTCCAAGGCTTGTCCGAAGGGGAGCTCGTGATCCTCCATCCGAGCGACGCCGTCAGGGACGGCAGCCGCGTGAAACCCCGCGGGCGTTAAGGCAGGCAAGAGAGCGGATGGAAGCGGTCGCGATTTGTATTTAGCGGCGCCGGGGCCCGCCGCCGGATTTCCCGCTTGCCATGCCGCCTGCGGTGCATTATATGTAGCTCATCGCTGTTAAGACGGCGCCGGGCGCGACAAAATCTTTGGAACCGAGGTTTATGAATCTTTGTCATTTTTCAACAAAGGAAAAATCCCATGCGTTCAATCCAAATGAAAACGTCCCGTACAAGAAGAAAATTCGTAAAGGATGTGACGGTCGGAACCGCAAGCGCCGCCATTGCGAGCCTGCTTGCCGGCGCGAGCCTGCCGGCCAAAGGCGAGGGCGAGGCGTTGCTACCCTCGGCCCGTCCTCAGGCGCAGGAGGGAGAACTCAAATACCGCAAGTGCTTCCTGAGCGAGCTCCGACCCGAGGAGCGCGAGAAGGGTTTCGGCGCTCAGAGCATGTTCGTGGTGTTTGCGGACAGGGACATCATCGAAGGGTGCCAGTATTTCTCGGTCATGTACATGGGGGAAACGGCCACAAAGACTCTGGGCCACGGGCCGCATAAGCACAGGGCTCCGGAGGTGCTTGTGGCTCTGGGCACGGACCCGGCGAAGCCGCGCGACCTCGGCGCCGTGTTTGAAGTGTTCATGGGCGCGGAGATGGAGCGCCACGTCGTGGATCAGTCCACGCTGATCTACATACCCGCGAACACGATCCACTGTCCCTTCCGGGTCCTCGAGGTGCGGAGGCCTTTCATTTTCATCCAGGCGCAATACAGCCCCAAGCTCGAGGAGACCGCGATGCGGGACCTCGTCCCCGCGGATTTAAGGAACAAATATATTTTCATCGACGCCGACGGGACCCAGGTGGACCGGTACATCCCTCCATCGGAAAGAGGGAAGGCCCCGCCCAAGAGATGACGGGACGGCACTCCGGGGATGAGGAACTCGCTGCGATTTCACGGTCCTTGCGGCGCGATCGGGAGCCGGCGTTCCATGGAAGCGAGGACCTGACGCCTTCTGATTTTTGCTCCAGGTCCGATGCCGAGGCGGCGGGCGACCGGGTCGCGCCACGGCGTACGCCGCCTATTGCGGCTTGATTTTAATGGGAGGCAGGCCGCAGTTGGGCTGGATGGTGCACACCTGGATGGCGTGAACATAGCGCAGCCGGCCGTTTTCCAGCCGGAACGTGTGCACGTCGGGATTCCGTTTCTCCTCGCGGAAATCCACGAATCCGACCACCGTCCCCATGTCCACGTCGACCAGGAAGTGCCGGTTGATGATCGGGACGCTGCTGTCTTTCGGCATGCCCACGGTGCAGGAGGCGTTGGGATCGTTTTTGGGATTGGTGTACATGCCTCCCTCGATGCGGGCGCAAGGCGTGCCCCACGGCACCCTGGAAATGGAGGAATAATCTCCGAAGGTGTCGAAATAGGCGTTGGCGGCGTTTAATAAGGTCTGCCGGTCGCTTCGTTTCTCCGGAGGCAGGATGTCCCAATTTTCCTGCGACGAGTATTTCAGGTAATTGTGGGCGTTAAAAAGCCAGTCGTCCTGGTCCGCGACCAGGCTCTCGACTTCCGAAATCCTGTCGCCCTTGATGCGCAGGCGCGTCCCGATGACGTAAGGATGGTCGCTGCTTGTGTGGATGATTTCGGTGAAGGTCTGGCAGGTCTCGACGTCGAGCTGGCTGCGATGGAAATCGACCTTCAGGGGCGTTTTCCATATCCCCTCCCCGAACGGCGTATCGTTTCGGTTCTCCATGTACCTCGCCTCCGGCAGCAGGGGCATCCGGGCCGGATTCCCTTGTTGCAGCGCATCGAGGTACTTGTCAACGAACGCCTGAAGGCCTGTGCGGGTGCACGGCGCCCCTGCGGCGGTTTCGGCCTGGACGGCAGCCGCGCTGAACAGCAGTATCAGGACAACGACGGGTCGAATCATAGGAGCTCCTCGCCGCCTCCAAAATTGCGCTTCCACGCCTGAATGTCAACGGCAATCTCGTCCGGCCTGCCAGCCCGACTTTGACAACTGGAGTCCGGAATCATGAAAAATTGGGGAGTCCGGTCCCCATAAGTCCTTTGATTTCAACAGCGGCATTCCCTAATAATGGGCCAATTATGATTGCCGAAACCACCGGGCCGTTTTGCAAGGATCGAGCATGAGTACAAGCGCGCTGGAGCTTGGACCTACTTCGCTGCATGGGACGTACATCATGCTAGGCTCTTTGGCCGCTGCGACGTCAAGAATGGCATTGTGCCGGTTGATAATCTTGTAGGTGAAGTTATGGATCAAGAGCCGTACAGATCGGCTCGACGGGTTTTCTGGATCATGGACAACTGCTCCTCCCATCGTGGCCAAAAGGCTGTCCACCGATTCAAGTCGAAGTGGCCGAACACTGTCTTGGTTCATACCCCGGTTCATGCAAGTTGGCTTAATCAAATTGAGATTTACTTTTCAGTCGTTCAACGAAAGGCATTAACGCCGAACGATTTTTCATCTTTAGCAGAAGCCAAGGAACGTCTTCTTGGCTTCCAGAGTTACTATCAACGTGTCGCAAAACCATTTGAGTGGACTTTCACTCGCAAAGATTTACAGGCTTTGCTCACAAAAGTGAATCCCGAAGAGCTCGCAAAGGCTGCATGAAAATACGTCACCGTAATTACGAACGACAGTACTTAGGAATCTCGGCAGTCAATTTGCGAAATCCGCCGGTTATTTTTCCTATAACGGACACTCCACTTTACAAGCCTCCTCTGAAGTCAGCCCAACGGGGCTGCGGATCATCCGCTAGCCCGAGAATAATCCAAGGCATCATGGACGGGCGCAGGCGTGTGCATCCTCTTGCTAGGCAGCGCACTCAGCCAACGTGTGCTAACGACATGACCGCGACTGGCCCTACTCTCTGGTCACCGTCAAAAACAGTTGGCAGCTTCCCTTGGCCTCCAGCTTTGCGATCCTGATGGTTCCACCCTTGTCCTCGAACGTCAAATAGCCCGCACCCGACAGCAATGCCGCTCCACCTCTGAGTTCACCCCATGATGCCGGCGCCGAACAACCTCGACCCGTCTCCTGAGCGGTCGATCGAGATTGGAAGAACCATCCCAAGCCAATAATGAGAACAATGATCAAAGCCAGATATCGGCTCTTTCTAATACCCATACGAATCGCCTCCTGAATTACAGCTTCTATACAATTGCTGTGGCTAAAGAGAATGAGTGCCTATTTTATGTTTGGCTGCGGTATGATTCCTCTGAAAAGATAAAGAATTCCTGAGACGTTACACAACGGGATCTTTACGGAAATCCAGGCGTAAGCTCCAGAAAGAGATTGATAAGAAGCCAATTGGCGAAAGCCGCCGCTTATTTTTCCTATCGTAAAATAGATGGGGCAATCAAACGCTGAGATTGATTATCTTATCTCCTGGAAAGGCTTGATTGCCTAATGGCTTCGTATTCGTATGCATAAGTTACGTTTTCGGGATCCATTTCATAAGCCTTGCGATAGTATTCTTCGGCCTTTTCTAATGGTTTCGCCTTTTTAAAAACCTCGGCAATACCGAAATGGAACCGTGCGTCATCATATTCCTGGTTTATTACTAGCTGGTTTAATTCAGCAACGGCATTTTCTGTTTGTCCCATTTCGAGATAGACAGCAGACAATATGACGCGATCAGGTGTCATAAGCGGAACGGCTAAACTTTTATATAGCCGCACGATCTCCTGAAAATCTTCATAGGGAAGAACAAACCAAATAAGGGGTTGCGAAGACGCAATTCCGGGGAAATTATCCTTTTCCCTCTTTATCGTTTCAGCGAGCAGATCTTTTGCTCTTTGGCGCTGTACTTCAGCTTCCTTAGACTGATTTTTGCGCTCCAAAAGTCGACCTCGCAGTAGATATGCATAATAGTTCTGTGGATCGGCTTGTATGGCGCGATTCAGAGTTGCATCCGCTTCGGGATACTTGCCATGCTCTATCTGTACTCTAGCCAAATGCGCGAATCGTGCGCTTAAAGCAGGATCTGTTTCTATTTTCGAATAGAGAGGGTCGTTTTTATGGAGGTTATTAAGGAGATTACATGCCGCGCTATATTCCGTTTCCTCGCCTATCAGATCTCCCTTTTTCCCGAGCGCAGCTGCGAGCTTCGAGTGCAAATCTACAGACGTTGGATTTAGGACAATAGCCCTTTTAAGAGCGGTAATCCCAGCATCGATTTCACCAGCTTCAACAAGAGCGTCTCCCAGATGCTCAATGTAATCTTCGCGGTTAGGCTCTGCTTTTAGGGCCGTCCTAAAAAGAGAAATCGCCTCATCGAACTTATCCCTCGCAACCAATTGTCTCCCAAGGAAATCATTTATCCAGCCATAGTATTCGTTTTTCGAATCTAGACTGGAGAGACAACGTCTGGTTGCGTCGATTGCATATTGGGGATCATCTAGATAAACCTCTGCTTCAGTTGTAAGAAAAATCAAGTCGGACCAATCATTCGGATTGTTTTCCAGCCATGCCTTGCGTTCCGCAACTAAACGTCGATAAGCACCACGATTTATAAGGATTGAGCAGAGTGCGCTGTGGGCATTTCGGTCATTTGGATTCGCCAACAAGCGGCCTCGGAGCGCCCATTCGTCACCAGTTTCGTCGGAGCTCGCCTTAGGAACTGGCCTATGTTTAGTGCTTTGATTTTCTGGGTAGCCTGCGATAAGCGGCCAAACAAGTGAAGGTAACACTAAGATAATTTGTGCTATTTTCATGCAAGGCCTCCCGGTTGGAGTAATATTATGGCTTTACATATATACAGAGGTAGTAAAAAAGAGGAGATAAGCTGCTTGCCGGTCATGAATTCTCTCAAGCCGCTTACCACAAAAACTGCAGTACCGGGCGACCGATAGAAACCGGGATTGCGGGGTTTAGGAATTTGCTGAGGCCAAAATGAAGATCGAGCGCGGACTTTGGCGTGCAGTAAATTTCATCGGGAGGGCGGAATCGCGCCTGCATGAAGCGCCCCGTGGGGCGTCCGGCCTGTTTTATTTTCAGGCTCTAGCCCATAGATTTTGTGGGACGGCCTCCAGGTCTTTTCCCAATCTCTCTTGTAACTTCAAAAATATCAATAATATGAAGGCATGATTGGCGGAGAGGGTGGGATTCGAACCCACGTACAGTCTTTTGGACCGTAATCCGATTTCGAGTCGGACCCGTTACGACCTCTTCGGTACCTCTCCAGGAATGAAAGCCTACCAAAGATCCCTTTTGCCGCCAAAGAGAATTTGAGCGCGGGAGGCGAACGATGGATAATAGGTGTTTCCATTGATATTGTGTATCGAATGGGTTCAAGAAAGGTGCTTTTAAGCCGCAGGATGCCGAACTCCGAATGCGGAATTTCGAAGTCCGGGATGGGCAGGGGTCCTCTTTGAGACCTGAAGGCCGGCCCGGTGTTTAAGTTCCTGATGCCGCCGATCCCGGACTATTCTTTCGCTCTCCGGCGTCTAAAGCTCCGAGCCCGCGCGCGGAGGATGTCGCGGGTCAATGTCCATGGAGACGATGCGGGGATTGGAATCGGCGAAACCCATTGGAAGGTTTTTCGCGAGAGCTGAATCGTCGAACAGCGCTCTGATCGGAGAAATGCCGCCATGACGCAGGGGCTCTTTTACTCCAGACTGGGACGGCTCTCATCCATCGTCTTTATTCTTCCGAGCTCCATGGCCGTCGGCTGGCTTCTCGGCCATTACCTCGTCGATGGGATTTTCTCGTCGCACCCGTGGGGAGGCGTTTCTCTGACTCTGCTGGGAGCCGCCGCGGGTCTCTACGAGATTTTCAGGATCCTGCTTTCGGATCAACGGAGCCGAAATGGTCCGCGCGGATAAGATCGAACGCCGGATTTTCGTGACAGGGGGAATCCTCGTCGTCCTGGGAGCCTTTCTGACCGCGACGGTGTTCGGCATGCGCCAGGGCGCGTCGTTCCTCGCCGGAGGGGTTCTATCGGCCGCCAACCTGGCGGCGCTTCGGAACACGATCAACACGGCCATGCTGCGCCGGCGCGGCCGCTACCGGCTGCGTCCGGTTGTCGTTCACATCCTGCGCCTTGTGTTGATTCCCCTTTGTCTCTATGCTATGATGCGCTTCCTTTCTTTGGGCATTATCGCTGCAACTGCAGGGTTTGCGGCCTTTAGTTGCGGCATTTTCGCCGAGGGCGTATGGGAGGCCTTCCGCAGCGGCGCCAAGTGACATGCACGAGACATCCCCTGTAGCCGATTTCCTCAACCGCCTCCTCTTTGACCGCTTCGCGCGGGCCCTGGGTGTTCCCCTCGGCCCCGGCCGTCACGCCCTGCCGGACCACATCGTGATGATCCTCCTCATCGCCCTGGCCTTGATCCTGGGGGCCCTCTGGCTGCGGCGCAGGCTAAGCGTGGAAAACCCGACGCGCGTCCAGCATCTCGTCGAAGTCGTTTTCGAGGCCATTCAAAACCTGATGAAGGAGGTCATCGGCCCCGGGAGCGAGAGGTTCACGCCCATCATCTGCACCCTCGCCGTCTATATTCTGGTCGGCAACATTTTGGGAATGGTCCCCGGATTCATATCCCCGACCGGCAATCTGAACGTCACGGCGGCCTGCGCGCTCTGTGTTTTCGTCTATTACAACTATCACGGCATCCGCAAGCACGGGTTCCTGCGATACATGAGGCATTTCGCCGGGCCGGTGATATGGCTGGCGCCCCTGCTGTTCGCCATTGAAATCATCAGCCATCTGGCCCGCCCCTTCTCATTGAGCGTCCGGTTGTTCGGCAACATCTTCGCGGAAGAACTGATCATCGGGTCGTTGAACCGGTATATCTTCCCGTTTTTCGTGTCGATCCCGGTCATGCTTCTCGCGCTTCTCCTCAGCACCATCCAGGCGTTCATTTTCATCATGCTCACGATGGTCTACATTTCGGGCGCGGTGGAGGCATCGCACGACGAAGCGCATGGCGGCGCCTCCGGCGAACGGACGCCGCATAAGTCCGAGATTCCGGCGGCCACAGCCTAGGGGAGTGCGCTCCGGCCGTGCCGGTGTTTTTTCTGAAAGGAGAACTGGATGAGCAGAAAATCGGTCCTGCTGTTGATCATTGCGGCCACGCTTCTAATGGCGGCGGCGCCGGCGTATGCCCAGGCGGAGGGGGAAGCCGCGGCCCCCGAAGGGAAAAGCCAGTGGCTGCTCATCGCCTCCGCCTTCGGGATGGCTCTTGCGGCCGCAGGGTGCGGCTACGCCCAGAGCCGGGCCCTGACGGCTGCGTGCGAAGGCGTTTCGCGAAACCCGGGGGCCACCGACACGATACGGATCTTCATCTTCCTGGGGCTGGCCTTTATCGAGTTCCTGGCGCTTCTGACTTTTGTGGTGATTATTCTTCTGATTTACGGATAGGCGGGCCGAAAGCCGCGCGGTGCGCGCGCCGCCGGAAAAGGGATCTCCGGCGGCGCGTGCGGCGCAATGGGTGCCGTCAATCCTCGATGTCGTGGATGGTCCGCAGGCTTCGCACCTCGAATTCCTTCCTGCCAGACGGGGTGACGATCTCGATGCTGTCGCCCACCCCTTTGCCCACGATGCTCCGCCCGATAGGGGACGTGATGGATATCAAGCCGCGGGTGATGTCGGATTCTTCCGCCGAGACCAGCTGATACTCGATCTCTTTCTCCGTTTCGTACTCGTACAGCACGACCTTCGAACCGTAGGCCGCCTTGTCCGTGGGGATCTTGTCCAGGTTCACCAGGGACAAAGCCGCGAGCCTCTGCTGAAGCTGCGCCTTCCTCCCCTCCAGGTAATGCTGCCGCTCCTTGGCGGCCTTGTATTCGGCGTTTTCGCTCAGATCCCCGTGCTCCCGGGCGCGCAGGATTTCCTTGGGCAGATCCACGCGAAGCTCGCGTTCCAGGAGGTTGAGTTCTTCCTGCAGTCTCTTGCGCACGTCAATCATGGTCTGCTCCGATAATGCCGGAAAAGGAAAAATCCACCCGCAGAGCGGATGGCTTCAGGAAGCCGCCGGGAAGGAGACGGCGCGCCGACGGGCACGCGCCAAGCCCTGAAGACTCCTTCGCCGCGCGACGGCGTACTGAATCCGGCCGGGCCTGCAAGGCCGGATTGAACACCGTGGACCGCCGGGCGGCCGGCCTTTGGTCTGCCGCCCAGGCCCTACGATGCGCCGTCGCAAAGCCCTTACGTCCGCTGCGCACCCCAAAGCGCGCCGAAACGGCGGAACCCTTTTGAGCCGCGCCGCCAGGGACGCTGGTTTGCCCTGCAATGCATTATTTTAGGGCAAGAGCGGAGTAACCGGCAAGGCTGAGGATCGAGTCGGGGTGGATCCCCAGCCAGAGGATGCAGAGCACTCCGGCGGCTATGACGAGCTGGACCGGCCTGCTGATCCTCTCAGGCTCCGGGGCGTCCGCGGGCGCTTCCTTCATATACATGTATATCAGCAGGCGGAAGTAATAGAAGACCGAAAGCACGCTGTTGAGCACGCCGATGACGGCAAGCCCGATGAATCCCTGCTGGACGGCCGCGCTGAAAAGGTAGAACTTTCCGAGGAAGCCGCCGGTCAGAGGGATGCCGGCCAGGGAAACCAGGGCGATGGAAAAGGCGGCCGCCGCGAACGGCGCCTTTCGTCCAAGGCCGATATAATCGTCCAGGTAAACGCGCGCGTCCCCGGCGCGGCTGCAGGAGAGGACGACGGCGAAGGCCACCAGGTTCATCACGGTGTAGACGATGAGATAGAAGAGGACGGCGCTGAACCCTGTTTCACTGTTCACCAGGATGCCGATCAGGATATAGCCGGCGTGCGCGATGGCGGAATAGGCCAGCATGCGCTTGACGTTGGTCTGCAGGACCGCGACCACATTGCCGAGCGTCATCGTCAGGATGCTGAGCGCCCAGAGGATCGCGCTCCAGTCCCCCGCAAGCGAGGGAAAGGCCTGCGCCAGGACCCGAAGCAGCGCGGCGAAGCCTGCGGCCTTCGGGCCCACGGCCATGAAGGCCGTCACCGGTGTAGGCGCTCCCTCGTAGACGTCCGGCGCCCACGAGTGGAACGGGACAAGGGCGACCTTGAAGCCGAAACCCACCAGCAGCAGCGTCATGCCGACGACCATGGTCCCCTGGGCTTCTCCCTGAAGGGACAGCAGGGCGCGGATGGATCCGTAATGGGTGCTTCCCGTGCAGCCGTAAACGAGAGCGATCCCGTAGAGCAGAAAGGCCGTGGCGAAGGAGCCGAGCAGGAAGTATTTCAGCGAGGATTCGTTCGAGCGCACGTCGGCGCGCTTGAATCCCGCGAGGATATAGGTGGCGATGGAGAGTATCTCGATGCCGAGAAAAGTCAGGATGAGATCCGTGCTCGCGGCCATCAGGCACATGCCCGAGCAGGCGAACAGGAGCAGGGCGTAGTACTCCCCGCGCTCGATCGATTCGCGCTCATTGAAACGGATCGAAAGGAAGGCGGAAACGCCCGCGATCACCAGGAAAAGCCACTGGAAAAAAACGCTGAAGCTGTCGACCGCGATCATCCCGTGGAACAGGGCGCGCGGCCGGATACCCCACTGGAAGCTGAGGCTGTAGGCGGCCACGGCCGTCGCCAGGACTGCGATACGCCCCAGGCGGCTCTTGCGCCCGGGGGCGGTGAAGGGTTCCATCAGCATGAGCGCGATCCCGGCGAGGACCAGGATGCATTGCGGAATGAATAGAAGGATATCGTCGGCCATTATCGTGCCCGTTCGCCAGCAGTCAGGTTGCCGTTCAGCCTTTGCACGCGATAGGTTCCCCCCGAACCGCGCGCGTCCTCGACCCGCTCCTGCAGCCGCGCGATGGACGCGTCCATGCGGCGCAGGAAGGGGGCCGAATAGACGCCCATCCACAGCATCATGAGCATAATGGGAATGAGGATGATCTTCTCGCGCGGCCCGAGGTCGGTCATCGCGGCGTTCGCGGGATCCGTCACCTTGCCCAGAAAGACCCTCTGGTACATCCACAGCATGTAAACAGCCCCAAGAATCATGCCCAGCGCCGCGACGGCGGCGAAAGCCCTGTTCCGGGCGAATGTCCCCACCAAGACCAGCACCTCGCCCACGAACCCGTTCAATCCGGGCAGACCGATGGAGGAGAGCGTCACGACCATGAAGACCGACGCCAGCACCGGATGGGAGTGGGCCAGCCCCCCGAAATCCGCGATCATCCGGGTATGACGGCGGTCGTAGATCATGCCGACGAGAAGGAAGAGCGCCCCCGTCGACAACCCATGGTTCAGCATCTGGTAGATGGAACCGTGAAACCCCTGGGTGGTGAAGGAAAATATGCCCAGAACCACGAGCCCCATGTGGCTGACCGAGGAATAAGCGACGAGCTTCTTCAGGTCCGGCTGGACCATGGCGACCAGCGCGCCGTAGATGATCCCGATGAGGGCGAGGACTGAAATATAAGGGGCCGCTTCGACGGACGCGCGCGGGAACAGGGGAAGGCAGAATCTCAGCATGCCGTAGGTTCCCATCTTCAGGAGAACGCCGGCCAGGATCACAGAGCCCGCCGTCGGCGCCTCCACGTGCGCGTCCGGAAGCCAGGTGTGGAACGGGAACATCGGGACCTTGATCGCGAAGGCGATGAGGAAGGCCAGGAAAAGCCAGAACTCCTCGGTCGCCCCGAGACGCAGGGCGCCCGAGGACAGGTTCTGCGTGATCCGCATCAGGTCGAAGGTGCTCGCGCCGTTGGCGAAGAAAAGGTAAAGGATGCCCACCAGCATCAGGAGCGATCCGGCCATCGTGTAAAGGATGAACTTGACCGCGGCGTAAATCCTCCTCTCGCCTCCCCAGATGCCGATCAGGAAATACATAGGGATCAGCATCACTTCCCAGAAGACGTAGAAGAGCACCAGGTCCAGCGCGCAGAAAACACCCACCATCCCCGTCTCGAGCGCCAGCAGGCTGATCATGTAGGGCTGGACTCTTCGGGTGATCGACCTCCAGGAGCAGAGGACGGCCGGAGGCGTCAGAAAAGTAGTCAGCAGGACCAGGAACAGACTGATGCCGTCAACCCCGACGTGATGGGCGATCGTGTAAGTGCCTGCGCGCATCCATGGGACCGATTTTTCGAACTGCATCCCCCCCTGAGACGGGTCAAAACGGAACGCGAGATACAGAGAGAGGAGGAACGCGGCGAGGGAAGACCATAGCGCCAGATGCCGCGCCGCCCTGTCGGAGCCCGCGGGCAGAAACAGAAGGAGCAGGGCGGCCGCCGCCGGGAGGTAAATCACCAGAGAAAGGATGTCGCCGGTTTCCATAGTATCTCGTCGGCCTAGCTCCGGAAAAAGGATATGTAAATCAGGACCGCCGCTGTTCCCGCCAGTATCCACGCGGCGTAGCTGCGGATGAGCCCGTTCTGGACCCGCTTGAGGACGTCCGCCGCCCTTTCCACGGCGCGTCCGACTCCGTTCACCGCGCCGTCGATCCATCCCGCGTCCATCCCTTTCCAAAGCAATTCCGTGGAGCCCCGCCTTATAGGATGGACCAGCAGAGCGTCGTAGATCTCGTCGACGTAATATTTCCGGAACAGGACTCTGTAAATCCCGCTCCAGCGCGCGGCCAAGGCCTCGGCGGCCCCGGGACGCAACACGTACATCCTGTAGGCCGCGTAGATTCCGATGGCTGCCACTGCCAGGGAGAGAGCGGCGAAACCCATTTCGGCCGCGCGGGAAAACTCGTGGCTTTCAGGGAGACGCGCCAGCGAAAGCGACGGTTCCATGAAATGGAAAAAGCGGTTCGGACCGAGATGCATCCATGCGGGCAGTCCTGCGAACCCTCCCACGACGGACAGAATGCCGAGCGCGATCAGGGGACCGGTCATGCTCGGGGGGGACTCGTGCAGATGAGGCCGTGATTGCTCCGGATAGCGGCCTTCCCCGTAGAACGCCAGAAAAACAAGGCGGAACATGTAAAAAGCCGTGAGGCCCGCCGTGATCCATCCGAAAAGCCAGATTACGGGACGGCCTTGCGCCCAGGCGGACCAGAGGATTTCGTCCTTGCTGAAGAAACCCGCGAGAGGAAAGATGCCGCTGATTGCCAGCGCGCCGATCATCATCGTGGCAAACGTCACGGGCGCGTGCTTCCTCAGGCCCCCCATGCGCAGGAGGTCCTGTTCGCCCCCCAGCGAGTGAATCACGCTCCCCGCCCCCAGGAACAGCAGCGCTTTGAAGAAGGCGTGCGTCATCAGATGGAAGATCCCGGCCGAGAAGGCGCCCACGCCCGCCGCGACGAACATGTACCCCAGCTGGCTTATGGTGGAATAGGCAAGCACCCTTTTGATGTCCCTCTGAACCAGGCCGATCGTCGCCGCCAGGATGGCGGTCAGAATCCCGACGATCATGACGGCGTCCATGGCTATCGGGGAACGGCTGAAAATGGGGGAGCAGCGGACGACCATGTACACGCCGGCCGTCACCATGGTCGCGGCGTGAATGAGCGCGCTGACGGGTGTCGGGCCCTCCATCGCGTCCGGCAGCCAGACATAGAGGGGGATCTGGGCGCTCTTTCCCGTGGCGCCCACGAACAGCAGCAGGGCGACGGCCGTGAGTATGCCCACGCCGGTCTCCGGCGGGAAACGCTG
This sequence comes from uncultured Acidobacteriota bacterium, assembly GCA_964481255.1. Classification (GTDB taxonomy): domain Bacteria; phylum Acidobacteriota; class UBA6911; order UBA6911; family UBA6911; genus UBA6911. Next base: position 13,301 of record CAYZTZ010000001.1, read on the forward strand.
CGCGCCGGAGGCGATCTGCCGGAAAACCTCGTCGAAATCGAGGCTGTTGAAGGTCACGAAGACGAGAAAGATCCCGAGGATGAACCCCACGTCGCCGATGCGGTTGACGATGAAGGCTTTCTTCGCGGCGTCCCCGGCGCTCTTGCGGTCGATGTAATAGCCGATCAGCAGATAGGAACAGAGGCCGACGCCTTCCCACCCCACAAACAGCAGCAGGAAGTTCCCGGCAAGCACGAGGATCAGCATCGAGAACAGAAACAGATTCATGTATGCGAAAAAGCGGTAATAACCGTCCTCCGCATGCATATAGCCGATCGAATAAATGTGTATGATGAATCCGACGCCGGTGACGACCAGAATCATGACGGCCGAAAGCGGGTCCAGGAGAAACTCCGCTTTCGCCAGAAAATCCCCGGAGGCTATCCAGACGAAACAGGAATTCAGGAGATGCCTCTGGTCGGGCGCCAGTTTCAGAAGCTCGAAAAAGCAGGATAGCGCCAGGATAAAAGACAGTCCGGCGGAGCCGCAGGCCACCGCCGACACGACGGATTTCGGGAGACGCTTCCCCGCGAGGCCGTTGACGGCCGCGCCGGCCAGAGGAAGAATCGGGATCACCCAGAGGTATTCGGTCATTGTCCGGGGCCTTTCACCATTTCATCGTATCCGCGTCGTCCACGTTCAGAGTCTTGCGGATGCGGTACAGGACGATCATGATCGCAAGCCCCACGGCGGCCTCCGCCGCCGCCACGACCATGACGAGAAAAACGAGAATCTGGCCGTCCACCTGGTTCAGGTGCCGGGCGAAAGCGACAAAACTGAGGTTGACGGCGTTCAGCATCAGTTCCAGACAGAGGAATACCGCGATGATGTTTTTCCTGATGATGAAGCCCGAGGCTCCCACGATGAAGAGCAGCATGCTCAGGACAAGGTAGTGGAGGAGATCCATAAGCGTTTCAGGACCGGCGCCTCGCGAGAACGACGACTCCGATAATCGCCACCAGTATCAACAGGGACGTCACTTCAAACGGCAGCAGATATTTGTTGAACAGAACATGGCCCAGATACTTCACGGACCCCATCTCCAGGGCCGTGTCGATGCTTTGCGGGGCGCGGTCCGGGTTATAGGACCGCAGGACCGGATAGAGGGACGCCAGCAGGAGCACCGCGAGCAAAACCGACAGGTATGCGAGCGATTTCCTCTTGTCCCGCAACGCGGCGGCGGAAAATGGATCCAGGAGCATGATCACGAACAGGAACAGCACCATAATGGCGCCCGCGTAGACGATGATCTGGACGGCCGCGATGAAAGGGGAGTCCAGCATAAGGTACAGCACCGCGACGGCACACAGGCAGATGATGAGGGACAGGGCCGAGTAAAAGACCCTTTTCTGGGCCACAACGTTCAGGGCGGCCAGAAGCGCGATGGCGCCGAAGAAATAAAAAAGCGCGGTCTCCATTATTCCAGGCTGTCCAGAATCCGTTCGAGCTTTTCCGGCGTGAGCTCCTCGTAATAGTCTTCATTGATCTGAACGACAGGGCTTGTCCCGCAGGAACCAAGGCATTCCACTTCCAGCAGCGTGAATCTTCCGTCGGGGGTCGTTTCACCCGGCCTGACCCCCAGTTTGCGGACCAGGAAATCCATGATCCCCTCCGCGTTGCAGAGCAGGCAGGAGATGTTGGTGCAGACCTGGATCAGGTATTTCCCGACAGGCCGCCGGTGAAACATCGTGTAAAAGCTGACGACTTCATAGACCTCGTTGGGGGAAAGATCAAAGAGTCGGGCTATCTCGCAAACCGTGTCGTAAGAAATATATCCCAGCTCTTTTTGCGCCATATGCAGGGACGGGATGAGGGCGGACCTTTTCTCGGGGTATCGGCCCATCAACTCCTGAATCCGCCGGCTTGCCGCTTCAGAGAGCATCTTTAAAAAACCATGAGACTACAAATAGTATAAAATCAGTTATTTGGAACGAATCGACATTGAAGGCACGATCTTAGTGGACAGCTTCCGCCAGTGTCAAGGTTTTTCTGGATACCATGGATTTGAGATTCCGGGTTCATGGAAATGTTATAGGTCGAATAAGGTAGGAGGCAGCGTCCGCGGATTATTTGCGATAGAAACGTTTCCATGACTGTTGCGCCACGGCGAGGTGATCCTTCAATGCGGCGCGGAGAGTGTTCGCGGCGAGCTCGGCGCAGTGCAGATTGCCCGGAGGCAGATCCTCAAGGGCCTCTGCGATATCCCGGGCGGTTATTGCCAGGGCTTGGGTGACGTTTTTGCCCAGGGCCATTTCGGTGGCCATGCTGCCGCAGGCGATTGTGGCAGCGCAGCCGTTGGTCCAGAAGCCGGCGCCCCGCACAACGTTGTCCCGTATCCGCAGCCAGATTTTCATGACTTCACCGCAGCCGCTGTCGGCCGCGGCGTAACCGTCGGGTTCGGGGATGCTTTCCGTGTTGCGCGGGTGAAGCGCGTGATCCACTGTCGTGTCGGAATAAACGGCCTGCAGTTTTCGTCGGAGTTCCTCAAACGAGTCTTCCATAATTCTCCTTCAAACAGGAATGGCAGCGCTGCCGGAACCACATTGCCGCCATTGGCGCGGAGGCTATCCGTCCGCGCGCCGTTTATATTATGCGATCGTTGATGCCGACGCGCGGCTTTTTTGCCGTCCGCCTATATCCCGTAGAAGCAGCCTTTTTCCGGCAGCGGGCGATCCGGTGTTGCTTCAGCCATGGAACGCTTCCGGAGAGTCGTCCGCGCGCTCTTCGGTCTGCCCGCGCCGAATCAAGGCTCGTCTCCGGTTGTCCACAGAACCCTTGATTTGCGCGGGAGCCGACGCCTATGATGTTGCATCCGCGGGAGTCGCTACGGTGACGGCACCCGGCCGGACGCCTCGAAAGGAACGCCCTGTTGAAGACCCTGCGCGTGAATCTCGGGAATCGTGGATACCCCGTCTTTATCGGCCGGGGCCTTGCGGCCCATGCCGGCAGCCTGCTCGCCCGGCGGGGCCTGGATTCTCCCCCTGTCGTCATTACAAACAACACCGTGCTCCGTCTCCACGGCGCGGTCCTGTTGAACTCGCTCAGGAAGGCTTTCGGCCCCACACCCGTTATCACCATCGGGGACGGGGAACGCTTCAAGGACCACGCCACCCTGCTGAAGATCTATCGGGGCCTGTTCCGGGCGCGCGCGGACCGCAATTCGTGGATCCTGGCCTTCGGCGGGGGCGTCGTCGGGGACATCGCGGGGTTCGCCGCCGCCACATTCATGCGCGGCGTCCGCTTCGTGATGGTTCCGACCACCCTGCTGTCCCAGGTCGACAGTTCCGTCGGAGGCAAGGTCGGCATCAACGTGAGCGAGGGCAAGAACCTCATAGGCGCGTTTCATCAGCCCGAGGCCGTGTTGTCCGATATCGGCGCGTTGCGGACGCTGCCGCGCAGAGAACTGACCGCCGGTCTCTGGGAGGTGGTGAAATGCGGCGCGATTCTTTCCGAGCCGCTGATCGGCTACCTCGAACGGAATCTCCCCCGGATCCTGAAATGCCGCGCCCGGGAAACGGAGCATATCGTTGTCGAAGCCGTGCGCATCAAAGCCGCGGTCGTGGCGCGCGACGAGCGGGAAAGCGGGCTCCGCATGATACTGAATTTCGGCCATACCATCGGGCACGCGCTGGAAACGGCGACCGGCTACAGGCGGTTCAAGCATGGGGAGGCCGTCGCGTGGGGGATGCTGGCCGCTCTGGGCTTCGGCGGCGAATTGGGCCTTCTGCAGGAAGAAGCGGCCGCAAGACTGGAGCGCCTGATCCGCAAGGTGGGCGCCCTGCCGCCTCTTGGGGGAGTTTCCGCCGGCAGTCTCTGGAACGCTCTCGTTCGGGACAAGAAATTCGGGTCGGGGACCATTCGAATGGTCTTTTTGCGCCGGCTGGGCGCCGCGGAGATCCATGACGGACTGGATCCCTCCGCGCTCCGGCGCTTCCTCGAGAGGTTTTTGGGAGCCAACGCATAGCCGGCCTGCCGTTGCACCCGGCCAGGCCGCGGGGGCGGCGCGCCGCAATGGATGACAAGGAAAAACCGCGGGTGGTGCGCGAGATATTCGGCGCCATCGCGGACCGTTACGACAGTCTCAATCATGTCCTTTCCGCCAGTATGGATCGCCGCTGGCGGACCGTCTGCCTCCGGGAAGTGGGAAGGAGAATCCGCGTTTCGCGCCCGTCGATACTGGACGTGGGCTGCGGAACCGCGGACCTTTCCCTGGTTTTTTCGAGACTCGGGCCGGTGGTCGGCTGTGATTTTTGCCGGCCCATGCTCGACGTCGCCGCGCGCAAGCTTGCCGCGGAGAGGGACGGCGGACGCGTGCACCTGCTTATGGCCGACGCGCTTGCGCTTCCTTTCCCTGCAAATTCCTTCGATGCCGTCGTCTCGGCCTTTGTTGTGCGCAATCTGGCGGATCGAAGGCGCGGACTCGGGGAGATGCGGCGCATCCTCCGTCCGGGAGGCGTGCTGGCGATTCTTGAGTTCGGGATGCCGCGGAACCCGGTTTTCGCCCCCCTCTACCGCTTCTATTTTCTTCGCGTCCTGCCGAAGCTGGGAAAGCTTCTCTCAGGCGTCGAGGGCCCGTACAGATATCTGCCGGCCAGCGTTCAGGCATTCCCTGCAGTCGAAGAGTTGAAGGTTGAAGTGGAAAACGCCGGTTTCAAGGATGCGGAGCATCGCAGGCTGACCGGCGGAATTGTCGTGCTTCTGATCGCCCGGGCCGACGGTCCCTTGGAATAACCGCGCTTCGGCAACCTTTCGATTTCACGAAGACGGGGACGGAGATGATCCCCTCCGCCGCAGCCCCGCTTTCGTGGATGGAGGTCAGGGATTTTTCGCTGAGATCCATCCGGGCAGGGCGCCGCTTTTTCGAGCCTCTTTTTCCAGGTCCTCCAGGGCGTCCTTCGCTTTCACAAGGTTCTCCCTGTTCTGATCCTGCTCAAAAATGGTTTTTTGGATCTCCCTGCCGATCCATTCCCGCTTGAATCCGTCGTCTTCGCTGTAGAAGCGGTTCTGCAGCTCGTTCAGACGGAGGATGAGAACATTGGCCTGGTTTTCAAGATCCTTGACCTTTTGGCGCGCGGCCGCCATCGTCCGGCGCCAGAAGCTCTCGGGTCGGCCCTGCAGATCGACCGGCTCGTCCGGGTCGGTCTCCGTTTCCTTTTCAGCCGCTTCGTCCTCTCCAGGTTCCGCCGGCGCTTCGGGTGAGGGCTCGGCGGGGATCGAGGCCGTAGTCACCGGAGCGCTCCGGTACTTTTCGGCGTCTGCGTTGGTTATCACTCTCGCTTCATCCTTGATTCCCCGCCGGCGTTCCCTTTCCTTGCTGGCCAACTCTGCCAGGGATTGCGAATAGACGGCGGAAGCGAATGCGATGAAAAGCACGCCCAGCCAAAGCGCCTCGAATCTTTTCATGATTCACCTCGAATCCATTTATTGCCGCAAAATAATTGAAAATAATGCTTTATTTATTATAAAATGCAATATAATATTAAATTAACGCATTAACTAGATATCTCCATGTCGCTGGTTAATTCCACCGCGAATATTTTGTGTGTCTGAGGGTCCGGCTGCGTGCCGGCCGCCGAGACGGTGATGGAAATCCTGCGCACTTCGCCTCCGATGGATGTCTCTTCTCCCTCGGGGCCAAAATATCGGAGCGAAAGGCCTGAGATATAATTGGCGACAACCTGGGCGGAACCCCCGGAGGGAATCACTTCAAGCGTCCTGGTTTTCAAATTATGACGGATTGCAACACGTTCGCCCGAATCCGCGATGTCCCCGTCCGGATCGCCCTTGTCCGGATTGGACGGGCCTGCGGAGCCCGTCAGGTCGGACTCCACGACAAACTCGGCGGGACTGACGATTGTGATGCCGGCCGCGCCGCAGGCGAAGGGATCATTCCCCGCCGTCCGGATATATCTCTGCAGGGTTTGCATGGCGATTCGCAGATTATTGAGGACGGATTGGACTTCGGCCTGATAGCCGGCCGTTCGTTGAATTTCGCCGATAACGCCGAAGGCGGAAGCGCAAAGGAAAAGGAGGATGAGGGCGGATATGAGAAACTCCATGAGTGCGGACCCGCGTTCCCTGGGCGGCTTCGACATTTTCATCGACAAATCCATGGGTGGGCGGCCGGATTGCGTCATGGCGTTTTCGGGCTGAGGACGGTTGAGATGCTTAACGCTTTGTTCAGCGTGCGTTTTAAATTGGCGGATCCATCGGACCGGATGGGGGTTGCCGTGACGCAGACCAGCCTGGCGTCCGGGGTTTTGCCCGGCCTCGGATCCGGCAGAGCCGCCACGGTCCACGCGATCTCGTAGCGGTTCAGAACAGTACCGTCCAGGGGGTTCACCGCCTGCGCCGGTTGGGGCCCGTGGGGACCAATGGAAAGATCCGCCGCGCCCGGATCGCGCCGGTATAGATCCGCGAGGCATTCCATCTTGCTTTGCGCGGCGATGGCCGCGGTCCCCTTGGATCGGGCGAGCGAGCCGGAGCCGACGGAGGACCCTATCAGCTGGCCGGCGGCCAGGAGCCCGAATGTCAGCACGGCGATCGCCACCGCGATTTCGATCAGGCTGAATCCCGCCTTTGCGCCCGGGGAATAAGATTTCCGCATTTTGCTACACGGCTCCTCTTGACTCATCGACATCCAGGGACGCGCGTTTCACGGATAAAACATCTCCTTTTCATTCATCAGGCGGTGCGGATATACTGGCGGCCATGCATATAGTCGATGCCATTCGAAGGATGGTGGAGGGAAGGCATCTGAGCCGCTCGGAAGCCGAGTCCGTGATGAACGAAATCATGACGGGCAGGGCCACGGACGCGCAGATAGCCTCTTTTCTGACGGCGCTGCGCATGAAATGTGAAACCGTGGACGAACTGATCGGTTTTGCCAGAGTACTGCGCGCCAAGGCGTCTCCCGTCCGGCCGAGGAGCGCGGTGGCGGCTGCCTTTTCGGGAACCGACCGCGAAATGCTGGTGGACACCTGCGGCACAGGGGGTGACGCCACCGGAACGTTCAACATCTCCACCGCCACCGCTTTCGTCGTGGCCGGCGCCGGCATCCGTGTGGCCAAACATGGAAACCGGAGCGTTTCCAGCCTCTGCGGGAGCGCGGATGTGGTCGAGGCGCTGGGCATCAGGATCGACCTGACCGCCGACGAGGTTGCGCGCTGCATCGACGAGGTGGGGATCGGCTTCCTGTACGCCCCGCTCCTGCATGAAGCGATGCGCCATGTGGTGCTTGCCCGCCGCGAGATGAAAATACGCACGGTCTTCAACCTCCTCGGTCCGTTGTGCAACCCGGCCGGAGCCACCGCGCAGGTGCTTGGCGTGTACAACGAGGATCTCACCGAGATCATGGCCCAGGTCCTTTGCGAGCTTGGGACGGAGCGCGCTTTTGTGGTTCACGGTTCCGACGGCCTCGACGAAATCACGATCAGCGGCGAGAGCAAGATATCCGAGGTCAAAAAAGGAGAGGTCCGCACCTATTACGTGACGCCCGAGGATTTCGGGATCCGGCGCGCCCCCATCAGCAGCATCCAGGGAGGCGACGCCCGGCGGAACGCCGAAATCATCCGTGAGATTCTCTCCAACGGGGGCGGAACCCGCAAAGACGTGGTGCTTTTGAATGCCGCCGCCGGCCTCGTGGTCGGAGGGAAGGCTTCCACCCTGCGCGAAGGCATCGAGCTGGCCGGGGAATCCATCCGCTCCGGCAGAGCCCTCTCCTGCCTGGAACGACTGGCCGCCCTGTCGCAAAAGCTCGTCCGCGACTCCTGACCCGGCTTCCTGCAGGAAGCCCCGAGGCCCGTGTCGGAGGGCTTCATCGCGATCCGCTGTAATGAAAATCTGATCGATCAATCTCGAATCCTCAGTTTCTTTCGATCCGGATTCTTCCTCCCGGGGCGACGATCACGGAATAGGATCCTGCTTCGCCTTCGAGGACATAGGTCCCCGCGGGCGCCGCGTTGCCGTGCGGATAGAAGCGCAACGGTTTCGAAGGGTATTTGACGATTTTGACTTGTCCCGGGAGATATCTCACGGAGCCCGCATACGGCTCCTTGCTGAGAGGATCGACCCAATAAAAGGATCGTTGGCCGCCGTCAATCTGGAAAACGACGGAGGTGTTTGCGGCAATGGCGTGCATCCGGCCCCACTGAAGCGAGGATTCCAGAAGCCGCGCCCCTCCCCATAGCTCCCATTCCTTCTGGAGACGGAACAGATCGGGGACGGCCGAGGCGATCACGACCGCCGCGCAGGCCAGCGCGATAACCAATTCCACCAGGCCGTAACCCTTCGACGCAGGGATTGCTGTCCTGTTTGCGCATGCCACATCCATTAAATGAGCGGACGCCGTTTTGAGCGAAAAATTTTCTGGGACGCGGCCATGGAGCCTTTTTCCCTATGGCCCTGGGACGTATTATGGGATGAAGAGGCAGAGGCGGCCGATGTGCGACCTGATCCTTTACAACGCCAACGTGATCACCATGGACCCGTTTCTGCCCCGCGCGGAGCTGATAGCCGTACGCGATGGCCGGATCCTGGCGGTCGCAGACGATAGCGTCCAGGCGTCTCTGAAGGGAAAAGGGACTCAGAGGATCGACTGCGCCGGCGGGACGCTGCTGCCGGGTTTCATCGACGCCCATTGCCACCTCCACGCCTACGCCGAGAGCCTGGTGTCCCTCGACCTGTCCCGCCGCGGAAATGTCCGCTCCATCGCGGATATTCAGCGGCTCATCCGCGGCTGCAGCGGGACCCGGGCCCCGGGGGAGTGGATACGGGGCAAGGCATACAGCGAGTTCGATCTCGCCGAGCGCCGCCACCCCAACCGTTGGGATCTGGACGCCGCCGCGCCTCTGAATCCGGTCAAGCTTTCCCATCGTTCGGGCCACTCTCATGTTCTCAACAGCCTGGCGCTCAGGCACGTGGGGATCACGGCGGAAACCGGAGACCCTCCCGGCGGCTTCATCGACCGCGAGCCGGAAACGGGCGAGCCGACCGGAATCCTCCATGGCATGGGGGGGTATCTGGCCGACAAGATCCCGCCCCTGGACGGCGGGGAACTCGACAGGGGGGTGGCGCTGGCGAACGAAAGAATTCTCTCCTGCGGCATAACCTCGGTCCAGGACGCCTCTTCCGTCAATAACAGGAGACGATGGAAAGAGTTGGAGCGATGGAAGGAGCTGGGGATCTTCCGTCCCCGCGTCACCATGATGGCGGGCGTAGACGAGCGCGCCGCATTGACACGGGGTTTTTTTATGTCCCGCCTCGACGCAATGGAGCTCCGAACAGGGGGCGTTAAAATCATAGCCGACCGGATCACCGGCAGTCTGCATCCCTCCCGCGAGGAACTCAACGCGATCGTGGAGGACGTTCACAAGGAGGGGCTTCAGGCCGTAATTCATGCCGTCGAGGAATCCGTGATCGAGGCGGCCTGCCACGCCGTGGCGCGCGCCCTGGAGGCGCATCCCAGGCCGGACCACCGCCATCGCGTGGAGCACTGTTCCGTTTGTCCCGCGGAGCTTCTTCAAAAAATGGCGCGCCTCGGGATCGCGGTCGTGACTCAGCCCGCCTTCCTTTATTACAGCGGGGACCGATACCTCAAAACCGTGAGCCGCGGGGAACTCGCTCATCTGTATCCCATAGGTTCATTCCTCCGCGCAGGGTTGCGGGTCGGTTTCGGTTCCGATTTTCCCATTGCCGATCCGAATCCGCTGGTGGGGGTTCACGCCGCGGTGAACCGCATATCGGAGGGCGGCGATATCCTGAATCCCGGCGAAAGGATCGGTCTGCGCGATGCCCTGAGGATGTACACCGCCGGCGCCGCAGAGGTTAATTTTGAAGAGGGGATCAAAGGCTGCATAAGCCCGGGCAAGCTCGCGGATTTCGTGCTGCTCAGCGACGACCCTTTTTCCGTCGAAGCCGACCGGCTTCAGGATATCCGTGTGGAGATGACGGTCCTCGGCGGCCGCATAGTCTGGGAAAAGGGGACAGTCACCGGTGTCCCCTTTATCGGGGACACCGGTGACTGTCCCCTTTTCCGGTTCAGCGAATGATCCCGGCGGCCGTGCAGGCGCGCATCTCCGCCTCGGACATGCCCAGAAGCTCCATAAAGACGTAGCGGTTATGCTCGCCCAACAGCGGCGAGGCTTTCCAGCGCATTGTCGTCCGCCGCCACGGCCATATGGCGGATCTGTCCATACGAACCCTGCCGAGTGCCGGATGAGGGATTTCGATGAAGAAACGTCGCGACAGGAGATGCTCGTCGTTGGCGAGATCCGCGGCCGTCTGAACCACATGAGAAGCGATGCCGGCTCCCTGGAGACGCCGCACAACGTCTCCCGCCCTGCGGCGCGATGTCCAGCGACGGATGAGGGCGTCCAGTCTTGCGCGGTTTTTTCTCCGCAGCGATGGGCTGGAAAAATCCTTCGACAGCATTTCCGGCTGTCCGCACAGGCGGCGGAATTTTTCCCATTGCTCCTCGCCGGCGATGCAAATGACGCACCACCGGCCTCTGCCTTTGCAGGGGTAGCAACCCTCCACGGCCGCTTCGGAAAGATCGGCCTTTTCCTCCCTCGCGGGCCTGCGCGACAGCTCGTGCGCGATCCGCATGTATTCGGCTCCCAGGAGAGTGCAAACCGCTTCATACGCGGAAAGATCCACGCGCTGACCTTCGCCGGTGCGGTCCCTGTACTCCAGCGCCGCAAGAATCCCCAGGGCCGCGTAGAGCCCTGCAATCGCGTCGCCGTAGGCGTGGCCGAGATGGACGGGCGCGGGGAGCGGCCGCGACATCGCGGAAAGAAGGCCCGACAGCGCATGGAACGTCGGCGCGTAACCGACGCAGTCTTTCCACGGCCCGCCATCCCCCATCGCCGAAATGCTGGCCATGATGATGTCCGGCCGCGCCTCTTTCAGCTTGTCGTAGGTAAGCCCCCAATTGGCCATGACGCGGGGCGAAAAGTTTTCCACGACCACATCGCTGAGGGATATCAGCCGCAGGAAGATGCGCCGCGCCCCGGGATGGTCGAGGTCGAGCGTGATGCCGCGTTTATTCCTGTTCCATACGGCGAAGGAAACCGCGTCGTTCCGCTCCGCGCCCTGCGCCGCGGGCGCGGTTTGGACCTTGATCACTTCGGCTCCGAAGTCGGCGAGAATGCGGGTGGCGAAAGGCCCCGAAAGCATCCGGGTGAGATCCACCACGCGGACGCCTTGGAGAACCGCTCCCTCCGGGAGGCCGCGGCGCTGCATCGACGCGGAGTAGGCGTCCTTACTCCTCTGCAAGCCGCAGATTTCGAGGAGCATCGATGCATGTTCGCCGTGAAGAGGCGCCGGCCTCGGCGCCGGTGCGGAATAGGCGCTGAACTTGTATGGGAGGCCCGCAAAAGACGTCGTCCGGGACCCATCCTGCAGCCGGACGCGCTTGAAAAAACGGCGGGCCTTGAGCTGGGGGCTTGCGAGGACCTCGGCCGGGGACTCCACGGGCGCCCATGGGAAGCGCATGGCCTGTCCCAGTTCAAAAAGCTCGCCTCTGGCGTGATCCCGCGTCCAGCCTTCCACGATCCGCAGGATATGGGAGAAGCGTTTCCGCCGGTAAGCGGCGTCTCCCCATTTGGAATGCGTCAGATCGCCGGCTTTCTTTTCGAGAGCCATCAGCTCGACCAGCGTCTCCCAGTCCCGCAGGATCGGGATCTGGATGTATCCGTCCCTGCATCGGAGAAGGGAGAAGGTTTCGCCCGCGTAGTGGCGTCCCTGCCTCCCGGCGATCCGCTTGTCGCGAAAGTAATCGTTCAGCACATGATCCAGCGTGGACGCTACCGCCTCCTGGATGGAAAGGTCGACAAAGCTTCCCTGCCCGCAAATCCTCCGTTTGCGGAGACCGAGAAGAACAGAGACGGCGCCGAAAAGGGAGGCTGTATAGGTGGATTGCGGTCCGTAAGGCCTGATCGGCGGGCCCGAGGGGAACCCCGATAAATAGGTCTGTCCCCCCGACGCGGAGCCCACGCTTTCGCTGAAATGATAGTTGCGCTTGGGCCCGCAGCGGCCGAACCCTGTTATCGAGACATGGATCAGGCTGGAATTGACGCGTCGCAGCCCTTGCCGGCTGCAACCAAAGGCCCTGAGGCGGCTGAAGGGAGGGGTCTCCACAAGGACGTCGGCCCTTTCCATAAGCCTGAGAAACGCCCGTCTTCCCTCATCCCGCTTCGGGTCGAGGAGGACGCCGAATTTGTTCGCGTTATGATAGATGAAAGGAAGGCTGACAGGCGCGGCTCCCGCTTGCAGGCTGCAAATAGGCTGTGCATTTCTTTCAGGGCTGCCCTCCGGGCCCTCGATCTTGACAACCGTGGCGCCCAGGTCTGCAAGAAGCCTCGAGCAGAAGCTCCCCTTTGCGTCCGCCAGGTCGAGAACAAGGATGCCGTCCAGCAAGCCTCCCGAGCCCATGGGAAATTCCGCCGTTGAAAAAAGACGCCCTGAAGCGTCCCTAGTAATACTTTTTCCCGAAGCCCGCCGTGAAATGGAAGATCGGTCTGTCGACCCTCCGGATGGACAGAGGGCAGTGCGGGGTGCGGGCCGGGATGAAGGCGACAAAGCTCCTGTCCAGGATGTTCTTTTCGCCGTCGACCCAGAGTTCCACTTCTCCGCCAAGGTCGTAAGGGTCGTCCGGGTTGGTGCCCACAAAGGCGATGGCCTCGTCGAACTCGTGGCTGTGGGTTTTGACCGTTCCCTCCTCCGTCTTGCTTTCCGGCCATTTCCCCGGCCAGAACCACGCCAGCTCCATATAGAAGGCGCCGTCGCGGACTTCGCTGTCCATGGCCAGCAGGCGCATGGCTTCCTTTTCTGAAAAAACCGGGTTCCAGGGCGCGTCGATCGGCGTCTCCTTTAATTTTGTAATGAAATATTTCTCGTTCCATTGGGCCATGGTGGGGGTCTCCTCTGTGATAAAAGGGATCGACCGCGCTGCGCGGCGATTCTCATTCCCTTCGACCGCGTCATCGAAGGCGATACCCCTTCTCTGCCGCAACCGGGGATTGCATGTCAAGCGCAAACTGGAGCGCGAGAGCGGACAGAGCGGATGCCGTGATAGCGATTCGTCACGTTTTTGCCGCGCGCATGCGACGAAACCCCGCGTCCGGCACACGCGCCCCGACGGCGAAGCCTCGCTTTGAAGGTGCGTCCAGCCCCGCCATCGGCTAAAATGAAAGGTTGATCGGAGGACGCAGCATGAGATGGACGGTATGCCGGAAAGTCCCGGTGAACTCCTTTGACTATTTTGAAAAGACCCTCATCACGGAAAACGGCTTCCGGGAATACGACTTGCGGTGGCTTGTCGGACGCGAAATCAACCCGAACGGTTTCGTTGTCCTGGGCCGCGCCTATGGAACCTACGCCCAACGGGAGCTGGGCGAGACACGCGTCATCATCGGACACGATTTCCGGTCCTATAGTCAGGATCTGGCGCGCTCCTTTGTCGTCGGGCTGCTTTCCTCGGGAGCGCGCGTCGTCGATGTCGGACTGGCGCTGACCCCCATGGTGTATTTCGCGCAGCACCATCTGGGAATCAAGGCCGCGGCCATGGTGACGGCCAGTCATAATGAAAACGGGTGGACGGGAATCAAGCTCGCGAAGGATCTTTCGAGGACCCTCGGGCCTGACGAGATCAAAGCCATGAAGGCCCTTGCGGAGGGAGACCGGTTCATCCGGGGCGCGGGCTCCTACGAATCGTTCGACGGCCTCTTTGAGGCCTACGGCGCCGACCTGGTCGGCTCCGGGAAGCTGGCGCGTCCCATTCGAGTCGTGATCGCCTGCGGAAACGGCACGGGCGGGCGTTTCGCTCCCGAGATCCTGAGGCGGACGGGATGCGATGTCGTGGAACTGGATTGCGAGCCCGATTGGACGTTCTCCAGGTTCAATCCCAATCCCGAGGACCTCAAGTTCCTGGAAGCGATCCGTCACCGCACCCTCGAGGAAGAGGCCGATATCGGCATCGGCATCGACGGGGACGGGGACCGCCTCGGCGTCGTGGACGACCTTGGAAGAGAGCTATTTTCCGACAAGCTCGGCCTTCTGCTGGCCCGCTGGATTGCCCCGAAGGCCCCGGGACGGAGTTTTGTCGTCGACGTGAAGAGCACGGGGCTTTTTCTGAGCGACCCGCTTCTCAAGGAGAACGGCAACGAGGTCGTATTGTGGAAGACGGGACATTCCTATATAAAATCAAAGGTGGCCGAAATCGACGCGGTCGCGGGTTTTGAAAAGAGCGGGCACTGGTTCCTGAACCGACCGCTGGGCCGCGGCTATGACGATGCCCTGCTCAGTTGCGTCCGCCTGCTGCAGATGCTCGAGGAGTCCGGCGAGAAGCTGTCGGCCCTGGTGGATAAGCTTCCCGTCACCTACCAGTCGCCCACGCTCGGGGTCTTTTGCCCTGACGATGTGAAATATCAGGTTGTCGAGAAGGTCGCGGCCCGGTACGCGCGCGACAGGGAGACGGGCGAAGCCGTCGGCGGATCCAGGATCAAGAGCCTGATCACGATCAACGGCGTCCGCTTCGTTCTGGAGGACGACGGCTGGGGACTGGTTCGGGCTTCCTCCAACAAGCCCTCCCTCGTGGTTGTGGCCGAGTCCCTGCGATCGAAAAAACAGCTCCGGGAGATCGTGGAGCACATTCAGAAGCGCCTGTCCGAGACCGGCCAGGTCGGTGAATACGACCAGCAGATGCCGGACTAAGCGGCGCGCTCGGCCCCGCCGCAGCCCGGGCCTCAAGGCGGCGGGGTTTGCGCACCGTGCTCCGGGTCGAGATTCCAGGGAGTTTTGGATGCGAGTGCCGCCCGTCCGCGGAGGGCCCGTGTGGCGGAAAGCGGCTCTCGCAGGCGTTGCCGGCCGCTCTCGAAGTCCTGAGGCGGCCTCCAAGGATCAACGGCGGAAGGAGACAAAAGATATGGGCGACCATTTGAGCGGTAAAGTGGCTTTTATCACGGGCGCGGCCGCGAAGAGGGGCATGGGGCGCGCCGTCGCGTTGCGTCTGGCGCGGGAGGGCGCCGATGTGGTGGTCACCGATAAATATGCGGCGCCCAAGAGCGCGTGGGCCGGCGATGAGAACTGGAGAGGCCTGGAAGAGGTCGCTCAGGAGATCGAGGCCGCGGGACGAAGGGCCATGTCCATGGTGGCGGCCGTTGAGAATTCCCAGGACATCGATAGGGCCGTCCAAGCGGCGATTGGCAGATTCGGCAGGATCGACATCCTGGTGAACTGCGCCGGCACGCGCGGGCCGGTGGGCGTTCCCGTCGTCGAAGGGGACGAGTCCGACTGGCGTCTGCTCTTCGAGGTGAACACCCTGGGCGCCTTCATCGTCTCCCGCGCGGTCGCCAGGGACATGATCCGCCGAAAGCAGGGGGGCAAAATCGTGCACATTGCTTCAGCGGCGGGAAAGCTCCCCGTCCCCGGAAGCGCGGCCTACGCCGCCTCGAAATGGGCCCTGATAGGATTCGTCCAGGCCCTGGCCATGGAGTTGGCCCCTTACAAGATCAACGTCAATGCCGTGAATCCCGGATTTTTCGCCACGAATCTGCGCGACGAGGACGCGATCCTGAGAAGCCGTCAGGCAGGCATCAGCATCGAGGAATTCCGCGAGGACGAATATAAGAAGCTGACCGGCATGATTCCCCTCAAGCGCATGGGGAAGGTTGAGGATATAGCGAATGTGGTCTACTTCCTGGTGTCGGATCAGTCCGAATACATGACAGGCCAGGCCATCAATGTAACGGGGGGACACCTGATGCACTAGCCGGCTGAGCCGCCTGGTGCGGACGGGAAACGCTCCCGCCGCAATCGGCGGCTCAGGCGGAGGACAAACCGCGTCGCGCTCAAAAACACAAAGCCGTCCGCGAGGCTCCCACCCGGGGAACCAGCGGGCGCGCGTTTTTTTAACAAATTCCGCAATATTCAGGGAGAGCCATTGGACCAAGAAGCGGATCGTTTCATGAGATATAAAAGATGCGGCCATTGCACGTTCGTCGATCTGGAGACGGTCAGCGGGGACGAGGAGACGTGGGCCGCCAGGACGGCGGAATTCGCCGATATGTGCGACAGCGTGGCATGGGATGAAGAGACGAGGGTCGTCGTTCTTCATTTCGGCGGCGCCGTGCACGACTGCCTGGCCGCGCTCGCGGCGCGTCTGAAACAACCGGTGATCGCGGCCATCCGCGGGGACGCCGTCGGAGCGGCGCTGGAACTCGCACTGGCGTGCGACATCCGGATAGGGACGGAAGGCGCCCGTTTCGGTCTCCCTCAAATAAGGGAAGGACGCATCCCTTGCGGCGGCGGCACCCAGAGGCTCCCGCGCCTTATAGGGCGGGCGAAGGCGCTGGAGATGATTCTTACGGGCGACTTGATCGACGCCGAAGAGGCTCTGAACCTGGGTTTGGTCCACCGTGTGGCGGCCGCCGACAAACTGACGAAAACGGCGACGGAAATGGCGCGGGAGATGGCGAGGAAATCCCCGTTGTCCCTGCGTTTCGCAAAAGAGGCTCTATACCATGGGTCGGATCTTACGCTGGATCAGGGTTTGAAGATGGAACTGGATCTCTATCTTTTATTATTCGGCACCAGGGACCGGGTTGAAGGAATAACGGCTTTCAAGGAAAAGAGAAAACCGAATTTTGAAGGAGTCTAGCGGCCGTGAGCGGCGGATTTGAAACAATCCTCTATGATAAGCGCGATGCGGTTGCCTACGTGACATTGAACCGTCCCCAGGCCCTGAACGCCTACAGCGTCGGGATGCGGGACGATCTGTTCGAGGTCTTGAGCGCGGTCAAGGCGGACGACGAGGTGCGCGTCGTCGTGTTCCGGGGCGCAGGCGACAAGGCTTTCTGCGCGGGCGCGGACCTGAAGGAATTCCTCACGGCCCCGTCCGCGGTCAAAGCGCGGGACATCCGCGCACTGCGGGATTTGTGGAGGCTTTTTTTGAGCATGCCCCAGCCGCTTGTCGCCGCCCTCCACGGCTACGTGCTCGGCTCCGGGATCGAAATCGCCCTGTTCTGCGATCTGCGGATCGCGGCGGAGGACGTCCTTTTCGGATTTCCGGAGGTGGAGCTGGGCATTCTGCCGGCGGCCGGAGGGACGCAGACCCTTCCGCGGACGATAGGACTCGCCTGGGCGCTCGATATGCTGCTGACAGGGAGGCGGTTGAAAGGGCCGGAAGCTTTGCGGACGGGCCTGGTCCACCGCCTCGTCCCGAGGGAAAAACTTTTGCAGACAGCGGACGAATTAGCGCTTAAAATCGCTTCCTTCGCCCCGGATGCGGTGAGGAACGCCAAACAGGCTGTTCTCCGCGGGGCGGACATGCCGCTGGATCAGGGCCTGGAGCTTGAGTCGGCCCTGGCGGCGCTGACCAGGAGGAAGGCTTGACCGGTTGTCGTCCCTGTGGTTGTTGCCTATAGAGGATTTGGACCTATGAATAAAGTTGTAGAAGATATGGACGAAGCCCTTGCGGGTATCGAAGACGGGGCCACGATCGCGGTCGGCGGTTTTTTTGCAGCCGGCGTGCCGCGGCTGCTGTTGAGGGCTCTCGTCCGCAAAGGGGTGAAAGACATCACGCTGGCCTGCGGATCGGGTCCGCTGCTGGGCGCCAGGGATGAACTGAATGAGCTTCTTGAGAACAGGCAGATCAGGAAACTGATTGATTCCTACGGCCTGTTCCGGTCCGCGACAAAGGGAGGCCAACACCTGCTGGAACAGTTGGTGCGCGCGGGGGAGGTCGAACTGGAAGTCTACCCGATGGGAACCCTCAGCGAGAAATACCGGATGGCCGGCGCCGGCATTCCCGCCTTTTACGTCCCTGTAGGCGCCGGCTCCATGGTGGAAGAGACCACCATCACGAACATTGAAGCGCACCGGAAAAAGAGAGAGACGAGGGTCATCGACGGACGGACCTGTATCCTGGAGTACGCTCTCAAGCCCGATTTCGCGCTGGTTCACGCGCATGCGGGAGACGAGGAGGGCAATCTGCGGTATCGCAAAACGGCGCGCAATTTCAATCACGTCATGGCCATGGCCGGACGCGTGACGATCGCCGAGGTTGAAAACCTCGTGCCTGTAGGGACCCTGGACCCGGAGTGCGTTCACACGCCGGGTATCTTTGTGCAGAGGGTCGTCAAGGTCCCGAGAGTCACCTTCAGCATCACCGATCTCTGAAGCCGCGGATTTTCGGTCCGCGTTTTCATCAAGGAGGCGAGAGTTGAAAAAGTTTGAAGGGCTCCCCCGCGAAATCATCGCGCTGCGGGTGAGCAGGGAAATCGAAGACAATTCCTATGTAAATCTGGGCATCGGCATCCCCACCCTGGTCAGCAACTGGCTCGAGGGGCGGGATGTGGTCCTTCAGTCGGAGATCGGGATGCTCAAGACAGGCAGCCTGGCGGAAGGGGACGCCGTCGATCAGGATCTCATCAATGCCAGCTGTCAGCCCGTTACGGAAATGCAGGGCACGGTCTATTTCGATATTTCCGAATCCTTCGCCATGATCCGCGGGGGCCACGTGGACGTGACCGTGATGGGCGCGTTTCAAGTCAACGAGTCCGGGGACTTCGCGTCCTGGATGAATCCTTCCAGGGGTCTGAACGGCGTGGGGAATATCGGCGGATCGATGGATCTCGCGGTCGGCGCCAAGAAGCTTTTCATCGCCATGGAGCATACCACGAACGACGGCGCGCCCAAGATCGTGCGCGCGCTGACATACCCGGCAACCGCGAAAAAAAAGGTGAACATGATTTTCACGGATTTGGCCGTGATCGAGGTCACGCCGGAGGGATTATTGTTGAGGGAAATCTACCCGGGTCTCACCGTGGAGGACGTGCAATCGGTGACGGAGCCGAGACTCATCCCGTCCCCGGACCTCCGGCAGATTGAGCTGTAGGGACGTCGGCGGAATTCCCGCCGCCATGAAAGGGAACAGGGCAAAATGGCGAACCAGGTAGGGAAACGATACAAATGCGCCAAGTGCGGAGCGGAAGTCATCGTCACGCGGGCCGGCAGCGGGACCGTGCACTGTTGCGGCCAGCCGATGGAATTGAAAAAGTAGCCGCGCGGCGCATGGGCCGGGAAAGGTGAAGATTCATGAGCCAGCTTGGAAAAAGATACAAGTGCGAAGTCTGCGGCACGGAGGTTCTCTGCACCAAGGCGGGTGAAGGCGCCTTCGTCTGCTGCGAAAAGGAGATGAAAATCCAGGAGCCGAGGCCTCTCCCGTCATCGGATTGAAGCCGTCCTTCTGCGGCACCCCCCGGGGAGACCAACGGCGGGCGCGATTCGCGGCGTCGTCCCCGCGTGCAATGGAAGAGCGGCGCGCGTCAGCGGCCGATGTTCAGCCACCAGGAGAAAAACTGCGGGCCGTAGAACAGGGAGACGGCCGTCCCCATGCCCAGGAAAACTCCGAAGGCCATTTTGGTTTGAAGCGTCATCCCGCGGAAAATAATCAGAAAAATCCCGACGGCAAGGCACAGCACCGACCCCACGCTGATGGCGAACAGCACCAGAGGCCAGCCCAAAAACGCTCCGGCCATCGCCATCATCTTGACGTCCCCCATGCCCAGACCCTGTCTCCGGCGAAGCTTCTCGTATCCGACGGCGACAACGAGCAGGAACCCCGCGCCCGCAACGGCGCCCAAGACGGCGCCCACATACGGGAGAAGCGCATCCGGATTTCCAGGCCAAAGCAGAGACGCCGCCAGCCTCGAAACCGGGTCTTGGTAAAAGGACCGGGATTGGAGTGGACTGAGGAGTATGCCGGCGGCCGTGCCGGGAAGCGTCAGCACGTTCGGAAGTATCCGGTGGCCGTAATCCACGAAAATCAGAATGAGGACAACAGACAGCAGGAGCGAGTTCGCATAGGTCGGCGGCTCAAAATCCCACTTCAGGGCGCAAGCCAGGAAAGCCATGGCGGCCAGCAATTCGACCGCCGGGTACCGCAGGGAGATGCGCGCGCCGCAGGATCGGCATTTCCCCCTTAAAAGGAGAAACGACAGGACCGGAATGTTGTCCACGAGCCGGATGGCGTTTCCGCAATGCGGGCAACGTGATCCGGGAAAGATCACCGATTCATTCCGCGGCAGGCGGTAGATGCACACGTTGAGAAAACTGCCGACCGCGAGTCCAAGCAGGGTATATAGCAGCAAGAGTATCCACATGACGCTATTCTATGATACAAACGCGCGACTTTTGGTTAATTTCGGCAAAATTTCCAGCCATGCCCCATTGTACCGATCTGCGGATAAACGGGGTTCCGTAAAACCATTCTCGCGCCGTGGAGGATCATGAGATCGACCCTTCGGTCTCTGAGGCGGCATGCGCCGTGTGCCGGATTTTCGGGATGACTTTGAGAGGGAGACGGTTCGAGATTCGAGACGGCACGCGCGGGCCGTCTCGAATCTCCATTTTCGGATTTTTATTTAAGATTGGGGACGTTCTCGGAAATGCCCTTGGCGATTTCGAATTCGTTCGATTCAAGGAGCGTGTATATGGCCTTCTGGAGAGTGATGATCGCCTTTTTATAGTTGATCAATGCCTGCAGTTCCGTGTACTCGGCCGAAGACAGCTCGTTCTGCCGCTGCAGGACCAGGTAGTTCTGGCTGAGGCCGGCCTCGAACCGCTTCGTCTCGCCGTCCAGACGCTCTTTCGCGAATCGCCGGGATACGCCGGCTGTTTCCACCTGCTTGCGGCTGGTTTCCAGTTTCTGGACCGCGTTGCGAACCTCGACCTGTATCGATTGTTCGGTGCTTTTCCGCTGCATCATCTGTTGCCGCTGGGTAATCTGCTGCTGCGCGAGCTGCGCGTCGGTGCTGCGGGTCCTCAGAGGGATCTGGATCTGAAAAGCGACCTGCCAAGTGATGAAACCTTCTGTAAATATGGTCTTATAGGCGGTGCCCATGCCGCCGACCAAGCTTTCCGGTATGGTCGGCTGTCCCATTTTGATGGTTTGCGGGCCGGCCACACCGTTGCTTCCGAATTGGGCGGTCAGGTCGAACTGCCATTTGCGGCTGTTGCGCGTCATCTCCTGATTGATGTCCGATTGCTTGAGCTGGATGTTGATCTGTTCGAGCTCGGGCCTGTTGGCGAGTGCCGTGGCGATGGCCGTCTCAAGCTCCACTTTATACTCTTTGAAATCCGGAGCGTCGGTCGGCACGATCACGCGGTTCCAGATGTCGGCTTTCCGGTCGTTGGAGATCAGGTTGCGCAGAGCGTTCTC
The DNA here is from genome assembly GCA_964481255.1 of uncultured Acidobacteriota bacterium. Lineage (GTDB taxonomy): Bacteria > Acidobacteriota > UBA6911 > UBA6911 > UBA6911 > UBA6911. The sequence goes on from CAYZTZ010000001.1 coordinate 34,560, forward strand.
CTGGTTGAGAATCTGCTCTTCGGCCGCCAACAGCTCCACTTCGCGCTGGGCCACGTTGGCCTGGGCGTCCGTGACCTCAATCGGCGCGAGCGTGCCGACTTCGACCTTTTTCCTGTTGTCGCGCAGGGTGATCTGGGCGAACCGCACGGAATCGCGCTTGATCTGGTAGTTGCGGATCGCTCCGACCAGATCCCAGTATTGCGATTGAATGTTGGCGATCGTCTCCGTCACCTTTTGCTTGAATTTGCTGTCGCTGCTCGCGAGATCCAAGTTCACCAGCTTGATCTGTCCGCGGTTGGAGTCGATGCGCAGGTTTCGCCACAGCGGCTGTGTGAAAGTGACGTTTCCCGAAGCGCTATATTGGGGCGTGAAGAGCGAAAAGGCCTGGTTGTTATCCGATCGGCTTGTGTTCCAGCTCACATCGACCGTCCCGCCTGTTTTCAGCGGCTGGGAAAATGTGAAGTTCCAGTTGGCGCGGTCTATCTGGTTGAAACTGCCCTGCGTGGAAGCGGTGGCCAGGTTGGTGTTCGCGCTCTTCTGCTGACTCACGCCGAGGCTTGCCGTTACTTTGGGATCGTAGGCGCCGAAAGCCTGGAGGATCTTCTGCTGGCTTATCTGTTCATTCGTGTCCTGGATTGCAATCTCGAGGTTGTTCTGAAGAGCCATCTTGGTGAGATCTTTCAGGGAGATATGCAGGGCCGTCCCGTCCCTTTCAGCCCTTTCAATCGGGCTAAGCGGCAAGGGCGGCAGACCATCCTCCGTCCCGGACGGCTGCTTGGCAGCCTCCGGACTCGACGGCGCGGGTTGCTGGGCGAAAAGGGCCGGCGCCGGGTTTATGGAAAACGACAGATTCAGGCTCAAAGTGCATAGCGCCGAAATAAACCAACGAGGCACAACACAACGTTCTTTCATACCGGACTCCTTAAAATAAAAAACAGCCTAGCCAGCGTAACACCTATCAATACGATGAATCGGAGAAAACTGTTTCAAGAAGCTCTCGGCCGCGGGGGAGCCGAGGTGGACAGCCGTCTCTCAAACCTGCCCATGTCGGCGAAAACTTCGCCGGAATTCATCGCAGGGCTTTTAACTGATAGCCGAAAGGTGCTCACAAATCAACCCGGTTTCATTGTTATTTCCGCTTTGACGGGGGTCCACGGCGGCACTCGCCCGTCCGCGGGCCGCCGCAGAGAAAAATTAACGTCAGGCCGAAATGTATCGGGACGGCCGGTGCACAGGGGCGCGGCGCATTCCGGAGCGCACGAGGGCGCCGCAAAAAGCAGGCGGCTTTGGGATCCGGTGGAAGGATTTATGGGTCCGTCGGTTGAGGTTCCGTGTCCGTGGGCCGCTTCAAGGTCGGGCGGCTCTTCCTCGGCTGTCCTTCGTCATCGGTGTCGCCGGGTTCTTCTCCATCCGCGGTCCGGCGCTTGAGGGTCGGACGCTTCTGATCCGGGGCGCCCGTTGATTCCTCGGCCTTCTGGGCATTATCGATGGCCTGCAGGCGCGCCTTGATGCGGTCGAACTCCGACGTGTTGAAGATATAACTGTCCTTTTCGGGGAGGTAGCGCTGTTCGTCCAGCGCCGCCATGATTCGGTCGTCGGTGGAGGGGTGCGTGCGGAACCATCCCGCAAGCCTTCCCGGTTTGCTTTTTTCCTCCTGCTGCATCTTTTCAAAGAATGTCACGAAGGCGTTCGGGTCATAGCCCGTGTTCCACATGTACTGGATGCCCAGCTGATCGGCTTCCCTCTCCGATTCCCTCGTGATGCCCATCAGTTCGAGGTTCAGCCCGAGGCTCAAGGCGTTCTGGATGCCGACTTGCGTCCAGTAGCCGCCTACAAAGAGAGCCGGGATGGCGGCGAGCTGGAGGTAGTTGGCCTTCGACATGCGGGAAGTGGCGTGCCGCGCCGTGATGTGCGAAATCTCGTGCGCCATGACTCCGGCCAGCTCCGACTCGTTTTCGGCCGCCAGAATCAGCCCTTTGTTCACGTAGAAAAAACCGCCGGGGAATGCGAAGGCGTTCACTTCATCGGTGTCCACTACCTTGATATGAAACGGGACTTTGGCGTCGGAGTGCTTGACGATGTTCTGGCCGAGGCGGTCCACATATTCCGAGACGACCGGATCCTCGAGCAGGCGCGCCGTCTGTTCAAACTCGGCTGCGATCTGGTTGCCGATCTGGACTTCCTTTTCCAGTGAGACCCAGTTCGGCAGAAATCCGAAAATCCTTCCAGTGACGTTGCGATTGCCGATATTCTCGACGTCGCCGTGTCTTCTGTCGGCCTTGCCCGGCATTGCGATCAGCGCCGTCGCCATTACGGCGGCAAAAATCCTTAAACGAACTCGATTCATGGGCCCTTTCCGCGGAGCCGTTATGGCATTCAAGCCGCATTCCCTTTAAAACATCGTCATAAATCCTGTTGGCTCCGCCATATCAATCTACTAAGATCTGGATGCCGAGAGTGCAATCATGGTTCAATATTATATTAAGCCTGGCGGACGGCAGGTGTCAATTGGGGGTTAGCGGTCAGCGGTCAGAAAAAATGTGGATTCGCTGTCGCTTAAACAAGGGCATTGACCTTGATATGTTGATGGCAAACGGGGTGATGTATAAAGTCAGAAGGCATGAGACGGTTTTTTGACCGACTGAATTGACTCTTGAACCGCAGGTTCATGATTCCACCGAAATCCATATTCGCGCAACACTTGAAACAACGATCTAGCCGCTGACCGCTGACCGCTAACCGCTGACCGCTGCAGGAGACGACCATGAAGATATTGACGGCGCAGCAGATGGCTGAGGTAGACCGGCTGACCACGGAACGTTACCGTATCCCGTCCATATTATTGATGGAAAATGCCGGCCGCTCCGTTGCCGACGAATTGGAAAAAGCCTGCCCGGGCCTGAGCGGCAAGCGCATCACGGTTTTTTGCGGCAGGGGGAACAACGGAGGGGACGGCTTCGTCGCGGCCCGCTATCTCGCGCTGCGCGGTTCGAGTCCCTCCATACTTCTGTTCGCCGACCCGGCAAGCCTTAAAGGCGACGCTCTGACCAATTGGGAGATCGTGCGCGCAATGGAGTTGCCCGTGCGAATTCTGGCTTCGACCCGGGATGCCAGATCCTGCCTGCGGAAGCATCCCGTCCCGGATGTGATTGTCGACGCCCTCTTCGGCACGGGACTGAGCAAACCGATCGGCGCCGATTACCGTCCGGTCGTGGAATGGATCAACAAGGCTGCCTCCTCGGCCTTCGTCGCGTCGGTGGATATTCCTTCGGGACTCATGGCGGATTCCTCGTCCATCCCTGGACCTGCGGTCCAAGCCCGTCTGACGGTCACCTTCTCCGCTCTGAAGCTTGCGCATGTCCTTGCGCCCGCTTGCGATCTCGCCGGGAAGGTTGTCCTTGTCCCCATCGGATCGCCGCCCGCCCTGTTCGACAATCCGGAATACCGCATGCATCAGATCACGGCCGCCGGGGTCCGGAGGGTTCTGCCGCCGAGGGCGCGCGACAGCCACAAAGGGACCTTCGGCCATGTTTATATCGTCGCCGGGTCATGCGGCAAGAGCGGCGCAGCTCTGATGACGGGCCTTGCCGCGCTTCGTTCCGGCGCCGGACTGGTGACCCTCTGGCTGCCCAAAAGCGTGCGAAAGGATGTCGCCGGAAAATACCCCGAGCTCATGACGGAGTTTTTGCCGGAGACGGAGGACGGGACGTCGGACCGCGCAGGAGCCGAGAAGGTGCTTCCCCGGCTTTCAGAGATCGACGCTCTGGTTATCGGGCCGGGAATGACGACCCAGCCATCGACCCGGAGGCTTGTGTGGGAACTTGTAAGGCGCTCCCCGATACCGGTGGTGCTGGATGCGGACGGGATCAACGCATTTGTCGCTCCCGCTGAACCGCTTTGCAACGAAGCGGGGCAGCCGGTGGTCCTCACCCCTCACCCCGGGGAAATGGCGCGACTCGTCGGCCGGAAAATCCAGGATATCCAGAAAAACCGTTTGGCCACGGCCCGCGATTACGCCGCGGAAAGGGGCTGCCACGTGATCTTGAAAGGGTTTCAAACCGTCGTCGCCGCCCCGACAGGCGAAGTTTACATCAACAGCACGGGAAATCCGGGCATGGCGACCGGCGGGACGGGGGACATTCTGGCCGGCATGGTGGGGCGGTTCGTCGCATACTGGAACCGGCAGAGGAAAGAGGAAAAATCGCATCATCTGTCGGAATACCTGTCCGCCTCCGTTTACCTGCATGGATTGGCCGGGGACATTGCCGCGGCCCGCGAAGGGATGGAGTCGCTGATCGCGACCGATCTCCTGAAGTATCTTCCTCAAGCGTTCCGGAACGTGTTGAACTCATGACATCGCGCGCAAGAGCTCCTCAGAGAAAGGCCGTCCGCCTTGTCAGCAGATCTGCGGAGGAAACCGAAAACATCGGATGTCGCATAGCCCGGGCTTTGCCGGTGCCTGGTGTCGTGCTTCTGAGAGGCGCTCTGGGCAGCGGCAAGACCACCTTGACGCGGGGCATTGCCAGGGGATTGGGTGTTCAGGACCCCGGAGCCGTTTGCAGCCCGTCTTTCACCCTGGTGAACATCTACCGAGGCGTCTGCCCCGTCTATCATGTGGATCTCTACAGGCTTGAAGGGGAAAGAGACTTGTATTCGATCGGCCTGGACGATTTCCTGGGCCGCGAAGGGGTGACCGTCGTCGAATGGAGCGAAAGACTCCCTTACCAGGTGCCGGGGGCCGCCATCGTGGAGTTGCAGGAAACCGGCGAAAACACGCGAATGATATGGATTCAATCGCCGGATAAGCGCGCGCGGCCTGTGCCGGAAGGCGTAGTCCGACGGCGCACCGGAAAGAGGCATGGTGATTGACTTGAAACGTTCGGGGTGGCCTGAGGATCCCAGGATTTGGAAGGATTACGCTTCGGGTTCCCTCGAGCGCTTGTCGCCGCAGACCGCGCGATGGGACACGCAGATGCTCAAGGCGCAGGCGGCCTTGATTCGAAGGAATTCCTCGGCGCCTGAGGATCTGCTGCGTCGCCTGGAGGACGGATTGGGATCGGGCTATGCCCGGACCTTGGAGAATTTACGGGGCCTCCGGCGCCCCGGGACCGTGGTTGTCGCCGCCAGAATCCATGCGTGTCTGTTGGGAGGTCCGCTCTTTCAATTCCTGAAATGCCTGACCGCCGTCAAGGCGTGCCGGGAACTGGCGCGGTATTCGATTGAGGCGGTGCCCCTGTTCTGGGTCAGCGACGCTCCCCCGGCGGTTTTTTCGCAATGGAGCGCCTGTATGCCGGATCATGAAGGGGAGCTTCATCGGTTCAGCCTGCAGCCGCCCGAACCGGCTCCTTGCGCCGCAGACCCTCTCCCGCGCGATCGTGTGGAGGCGCTCCTGGCTGAGATCGAAAGCCTGGGACGGGGCGATTTCGACGCCGAGACCCTGGAGACGCTCCGTGCGGCCTATGGACGCGGAGCCACCCTTTCGTCGGCGACGGCCCGGCTTTTCCTGGATTGGATGAGTCCGTGGGGGGCGATTGTGCTTGATGCCGGGGCGCCGGAAGTGAAGACTGTCCTGGAAGGGGCGTCGGCCCTGCTCCGCGGCAAGGTCGACAGGGTCGAGACGCTTCTCCGTGCGCAGGCGGCGCTTCTGGCGGAGAACGGCTATGACGCGCCGGCGAAGGATGGCGCTCTCCAGGATTTTCCGGCACAAAGCTGTGTCTTTCCCGTCGCCGTGGCGGTTCTGGATCCCGGTGAAGTCCACTCCTTCGTCATGGCGCTTCCGGTTTTCGAAGAGCTGGGGGTGTCGCCGCCCCTGGCGTGCCCTCGGTCCAGGGCGGCGGTCGTGGACGCCCGCAGCCGGCGGACGCTCGTGAAATACGGCCTGGATGCGCGGGACTTATTTGCGGATGAAGGCGAATGGACGGAAAAAGTGGCAGGGGCCGTCCCGTGCGAGGCGGAGCGGAAGCTGAGAGAGCTGGGCGCGGAAATCGAGCTTCGGATGGCGGAACTGAAGGCCCTGATCCCCGCGGGAATCGGATCAAGGAAAATGCCGGATTCCTGCGAAGAGAGGATACTATACCAGATCGAGAAACTGCGGCGGCATTGCGAACAGGCCGCCGCAAGACGCCTGTCGGCGGCGGAGCGGAGGATACGCCGGGCGCGCAATTTCCTCGCGCCGGCGGGATTCCCGCAGGAGCGGGCGCTTGCGGGCATATTTTTCCCGCTGCGTTACTCCCGGTCGGTTCTGGGACGTATTCATGACGAGCTGGAGCTTTTTCAATTCGAACCGCGTCTTATCTTTATGGATTGAGCCATGCATCTGGACATACTTGCTTTCGGCGCGCACCCTGACGATGTGGAGCTCTTTGCGGGCGGAACTCTGGCCAAAATGGCTGCGTTGGGCCATTCCACCGGCGTCGTGGACATGACGCGCGGGGAACTGGGCACACGAGGGACAGCGGCGCAGCGAAGGAAGGAGGCCGCCCAGGCCGCCGCGATTCTCAACCTGAAGGTCCGGGAAAACCTGGGATTGCCCGACGGCGCCGTGCCGGTGACGCCGGCGGCGCGGCTCAAGGTCATCCGCATTCTGAGAAAGTACCGGCCGAGCGTGGTTTTGACGCATTACTGGGACGACCGGCACCCCGATCATGCCGCCACGAGCCGGCTGGTATCGGAAGCCGCGCATCATTCCGGACTGGCCAAGGTGAATACAGGTCAAAGGCGGCATCGTCCCAAGGCGCTCCTCTACTTTAAGATTCCTCCGCATCAAGCGCCGAGCTTTGTCGTCGATGTCTCGGATTACCACGAACAGCGCCGGGCCGCCATCGCGGCCTATCGCTCCCAGCTCTTTGATCCCTCCAGCGACGAGCCGTCCACCACGTTGAGCCAACCGGATTTCCTGGCTCATGTGGAAAGCCTCCATTCGTTTTACGGGACGCTGATCGGGAAACGAAAAGGGGAGGCCTTCCATATCAAAGGGGTCCTGGAGATCCCGGATATCGTCCGGCACTTTCAATAGACGCCCGTGCAGGTCCGACAGGGAATCCCGGCGGCGCGACAGGGGCCCGCGCCGCCTCAGGCCGCGGGCCGCAGGCTGTGCTATAATCGGCAAGCGGACAGGGGACACGGAATGTTCAGGGAACGCGCGAAGCTCTACAACAGATTGCAGTTTTTTTTCGACCTGCTGGCGACCTCAGCGGCCTTTCCCGCGGCCTATTTCAGCCGCGTCCATCTTCAGAGGGTTCTCCCGCCGGAACTCGACCGTCTGCTCAATCCGGCCCTGCTTCCCCCGGGCGACTATCTTTGGATCGTCGCGCTCGCCGTGTGCTGCTGGTCGGTCGCCGCCTTCTCGCTCGGGCTTTACCGCATCTCCATGCGGCGCTCGGGGTGGGAAAAAGTGCGCATCGTCCTTGAAAGCTCCCTCATCCTCTGGCTTTTCCTGGGCTTTCTTTCCTTTGCTCTGAAACTGGACCTCAGCCGTCCCCTCATAGCGCTTTTTGTACTGTACCAGGCGGCGATCCTGGTCGCGGCCCGTCTGGTGGTATTGCTTCACGCCAGGAGAAAAGGCCTGTTCTTCCCCTCCAGGCACTTCCGCAATGTCGTGATTATTGGAAACCTCGCAAAGGCGCGGGACATGGGCCGATTGATCTCGCGCTATTCGGATTGGGGCTTCCGAATCCTGGGATATGTCGTGGTGGCCGGCGAGGAGGAAGCCGCGCGGGAGAAGGACGTCCTCGGGACCGAATCCGACCTGCCTCAAATCCTCGAAGACAATATCGTGGACGAGATCCTGTTTGTCGGGGACCGTCTCCATCTGGGCCGGCTCGACGGAATTCTCGAAATCTGCCAGGAACAGGGTATCCGGACGCGCGTCGCGGCGGATTTTTTCCCGGCGAAGGTCACCAACCTTTCCATGGAGTTTCTCGAGAACGTCCCCTTCATTACGTTCAGTACCGCGCCCGAGCACGCTCCCTCCCTTCTCGCGAAGCGCATGATCGATGTGGTGGTTTCGGCCATCCTGCTCGTCGTTCTGGCGCCCCTCCTTCTGCTTGTCTGCCTTCTGGTGAAACTGACGTCGAAGGGACCGGCCATATACCGCCAGGTCCGCTGCGGTCTCTACGGGCGGAAATTCGTACTCTATAAGATCCGGAGCATGTACGAAGGCGCCGAAGACGTCCTCTGGGAGATCAAACACCTGAATGAGATGGACGGGCCCGTTTTCAAAATGCGCAACGACCCGCGCGTCACCCCCCTCGGGCGCTTTCTGCGCAAGAGTTCCATCGACGAGTGGCCGCAGTTCTGGAATGTACTGAAGGGGGACATGAGTCTCGTCGGCCCCCGCGCCCCCCTCCCGGAGGAGGTCCGGGAGTACACGCGGTGGCAGCGCCGGAGACTGTCGGTGCGGCCGGGCATGACCTGCCTGTGGCAGATTTCAGGCCGCAACGAAATCGATTTCCACGAGTGGATGAAACTCGATCTGCAATATATCGACCAGTGGTCCCTCTTCCTGGATTTCAAAATCCTCCTGCGCACGTTTCCGGCTGTTCTCCTCGGGAAAGGGGCGCGGTAGCGATCGCGCGGTCTCAATCAGGGAGCGCGAAGGGTCGGCCCTGAGATACGGATGGCCCCGGAGGCGCCGCCTGGTCCTTGTACTGAAGCTGATACAGCCTCCAGTAAATCCCCTTCAGACGCAGCAGTTCCTGGTGGGTTCCCGTTTCGCGGATGCGTCCGCGGTGCAGGACGAGGATCCGGTCCGCATTCTGGATGGTGGAGAGGCGGTGGGCGATGATGATGGAGGTCCGGTCGGCGAGGAGTCTCTCGATGGCGTCCCGTATCAGCAGTTCGGTCTCGGTGTCGATGCTGGAGGTCGCCTCGTCCAGCACCAGGATTTTGGGGTCATACGCCAGAGCCCGCGCGAAGGCGAGGAGCTGTTTCTGACCGACCGAGAGGGAGGAGCCCCTCTCCCCGACCCTGGATTCGAATTTCTTTTCGAGTCTTTCGATAAAGCCGGAGGCGTGGACGGTCTCGGCCGCCCGCTGGACCTGGACGGCCCCGATCTTTGGGTTCCCGAGGCGGATATTCTCGCAGATGCTGCCTGAGAAGAGGAATACGTCCTGGAGCACGATGCCGATGGATCGTCTCAAGCCCTGAAGGTCGTAATCCCTGACATCGATCCCGTCCACCAGGATCGCCCCCTGCTGAACGTCATAGAAGCGGCATAGCAGCGAGATCAGGGTGGATTTGCCGGCCCCCGTTGCTCCGACGACGGCCACCCTCTCCCCCGGGGACACGCGGAAGGATATGTCGCGAAGGACGGGCTCGTCGGGCTTGTAGCTGAAATGCACGTTTCGAAATTCGATGCCGCCCCGCTCCACCGCCGCCGCCTTGGGCGCCGCGGGGGAGACGACGGCGGGCGCCGTGTCCAGAAGCCTGAAGATCCGCTCCGAGGCGGCCATCGCCGACTGGAGTATCGTGTACTTTTCGCTGAGGTCGGAGATCGGTCTGAAGAAACGGTCCGAGTACTGGATGAAGGCCACGAGCGTTCCCACCGTCAGGGTGCCCGCAAGCACCTGGAGCCCCCCGTACCAGACGATGAGAGCGATGGCCGCGGCGGAGATCAGCTCGAGAATGGGATAGAAAATAGCATAGTAGAAAATGGACTGCAGGTTCGCGTCGAGGTGCTCCTTGTTGATGCGCGTGAAGCGCCGGTACTGCCCGGCCTCCCTCCCGAAAAGCTGAACCACCGCCGCTCCGGTGATGTTTTCCTGCAGGAACGCGTTGATGCGCGCGATGGCGGTCCGGACCCTGCGGTAGGAATCCCGCACCTTGATCTTGAACAGCAGCGTGGCGAGGACGAGAAACGGCAGCACGGCGAAGACGGCCAGCGCGAGCTTGTAGTGGAGCAGAAAAAGCGAAAGGACGATGCCGGAGAGAACGAAAATGTCTTCAAAGACGGAAATGACCCCCGCCGTGAAGAGTTCGTTCAGGGCGTCGACGTCCGTGGTGACGCGCGTCATCAGCCGTCCGACGGGGTTCCGGTCGAAAAAGGCCACATCCAAGCTCTGAAGATGCCGGAAGATCTCCATCCGAAGATCGCGCATGATCTTCTGTCCCATCAGGTTGATGAGCCATGTTTGGCTGAATCTCAACGCGAAGACCAGGATCAGGGTGCCCAGATACAGCAGGGCCACCTGGTTGAGTCCGGAGAAGTCGCTATGGCGGATATACCGGTCGATGGCCACCTTGGTCAGGTAAGGCTGGACGACGGAGAAGCCCGATCCCAGGAGGAGACAGACGACGGCCAGTTGGGCCGAACCGCGATAGGGGCGGATGTAGGCGAGCAGGCGCCGCATCAGCCGCGCGTCGTAGGCCTTGCCCAGAACCTGTTCTTCGTGCATGGTGTCGGCCGGCATATTCAGGTCGCCGCCAGCTCCTCTTCCAGGAGCTGCTTTCGATAAAGGTCCGCGTAAACGCCCTGCAGTTCCATCAGGGTTTCGTGGGTCCCGCGCTCCACGACGGCGCCGTCCTGAAGAACGACGATCTGATCGGCGCGGCGGATCGTGGAGATGCGGTGGGACACCAGAATGGTTGTCCGGCCCCGCATTACTTGGGTGAGCTGTTCCAGGATCCGCTCTTCCGTGTACGTGTCGACATTCGACAGGGAATCGTCGAAGATCAGGATTTTCGGCCGCGTGGCGACCGCCCTGCTGATGGCCACGCGCTGCTTCTGGCCTCCGGAAAGGGTGATGCCGCGCTCCCCCACGTAGGTTTCCATCCCCCGGGAAAAGGACCGGATCTCATCCGCTATCTGGGAAACTTCGGCCGCCCAGGCCACGTCCCTGTCGGCCATCCCGTCGCGGCTTCCGAACGCGATGTTTTCCCGGATGGTGTCGGAAAAAAGGAAGGTTTCCTGCGGAACGTGCCCGATGATCCTGCGTAGTTCGGCAAGCGGCCACAGGCGCACGTCCCGCCCGTCGATAAAAACCGTGTCCGGAGGAGGGTCGTAAAGGCGGGGGATCAGATTCACCAGGGTCGATTTGCCGCTTCCGGTATGGCCCACGATCGCGAGAGTGGCTCCGGCCGGAACCGACAGGCTGATGTCGCGCAGAACGGGCCCCTGGGAAGCCGGGTACTGAAATGTCAGACGGCGGATCTCCAGGGCGCCCTGAACCGGATCGGGCGCGCACGCCCCCGGTTCGTCCCTGATGTCCGGCTCCGCGTGCATGATTTCCAGAATCCTTCTCATGGACGCGGCGCCGCGCTGAAAGATGTTTATGACCCAGCCGACGGCGATGGTGGGCCAGGTGAGCATCGCCAGATACCCCATGAAAGCCACGAACTCTCCCAGCGTGAGCCGGCCCTGGATGACTTGGCGCCCCCCAAACCAGAGGAGGGCGACGGACGACATCCCTATAAGGGCCGTCATGAGCGGATAGAAGATTCCCCACAGCCGTATGAGCGCCACGTTGCGCCCGATGTATTCGGTGTTGAGTTTCCCGAATTCCAGGATTTCGGACTCCTCCCTGGCGAACGCCTTCACGACGCGGATGCCGGAGATGTTTTCCTGCACCTTGGTGCTCAGGTTTGAAAACTGTTCCTGAATGCTTTCAAAGCGCCTGTCAATTTCCCCCCCGAATTTTTTGACCGTGACCGACACCAGGGCCATGGGTATATAGGCCAAAAGCGTCAGCTTCCAGTTCAGCCTCAGCAGAAGGGTAGTGCTGAAAACGACGAGCGCCAGGGTGTTCATGGAGTACATGATGCCCGGCCCGAGCACCGATCGCACCGCGTTGAGATCGTTGGTGGCCCGGGACATGATGTCGCCCGTGCTCCGGGCCTGCAGGAAGGACAGGGACATTTTCTGGACGTGGGCCAGGAAATCGTTGCGCAGATCGTATTCGATCTCGCGGCTCACGCCGATCAGAATCCTCCGCATCCAGAAACGGAAGAAACCTTCGACGACGGAGATGCCCAGTATCAGCGAGGCGTAATACGGCAGTTTTCCCCTGGAAAACTCGTGTTTGAAGCCGTCCACCACGTACTTCAGCACCCAGGGTGAAAAGAGGCTCGCGACCACCGTCAGCAAAACCATCGCAAAGCCGAGGGCGATCCGGCGACGGTATCTGCCCAGATACGGTAGAAGGTAAAGGAGGGGGTATTTGCGGTTCATGTTCGGAGCGGGTCTTCGGACTGCCTCTTGAAACCCCATGCGGCGGAATCTCCAAAAAATGAGCCCTATGTTTCCGCCGACTGTTGCGCGGATGGCGCCGTGCCCGGTAATTCCCCTTATCCGGAATCCTCGCGCCTTTTGCGCATATCCCTGTATGGGACCCGCGGACCCTGGCGCAGCTTGAACTCCACGGAGTAGCTCCCGAATTCCATTTTATATACGGGGTAGACCAGTTCGAACCGGGCCACTTCGCCCGGAGCGATCACCTCCTTGTCCATGCGGACGACGACGGTTTCCAGGACGGTCCGGTCGGGGGCGTACAGCCGTATGGAGGCGTCCAACTGCTCAATGGGGGTCGGAGCGATGTTGCGCACGGCGCCGCGGATGCGGAAAACGTCGCCGCTCAGTTCGTCGCCCAAATACAGGAAGGCGATCTTTTCCGGCTGGGCGGCCCCGTGCCGCGCCCGGAGGCGCTCGGCGATCCCGTCTATGGATCTCTGGGGCAGGAAAACCAGGGCGAGTCCCGCCGCCGCTGCCACGCTCAGGATGACGATGAGGGCCCGGAGCAGGTCCCCCCAGAGACGGGGTCCGGCGGGCAGGATCTCGAAAGCCGGAGCCGCGGCCCCTTCCTTGTCCGCCGATTCGGCCGGGCCCGCCTGTGCCGGAGGTCTTTCAAGCGGCAATCGGCCTTCCTTTTCGGCGGGGGGATAGGGAAGGGAGGCCTGGGCCTCTTTTCGAACCGGCGGGCGCTTCGCTCCTTTTTCCCTTCTGCGGATCAGGATCCAGAGCGCCGCTGTCAGAAGGACGCCAATCGAGATCAACACCATTCCAATGGTTTGCGGATCCGGCATGGTCGGGTGCGAAAAGCTATCTGGATGGAGGCGTCGGAAACTTGGGCTGGCGCGGGTCGACAGGCTGAGGGCTCTTGCCCCAGAAACCCTTTCTCTTTTCCGCCGGGGCTTCCGATCCTATGAGCTTCATGCTTATTTTCCCGAGAATGCGTCGCTCGTAGGTCCCCAGGGACTCGAGAGGCAGCCATCTTTCAGTCCCGTCCACATCCCGATTGAGTCCTTCCATTTTGGTTCGTATCGTAAGCATGGTCTCGCTGGGGCTCACGATTTCGATAACGGCTTCAACCGAATATCGGGCTTTCAGCCAGGTTCCCGTGATCGTGTCCTGCCGTATCGCCACCTTGTCGACTTCGCTCGCGGTCAAAGAACCGGTGATGAAATCATAAGGGCGCGTGGTTATTCTGCCGGCCTGGCGGTCGTCGACCTCAATCCGGAATCCCATGTCTTCAAGCACCTCGTGAACGGTATTGGCCACGATGTCGGACTTGTAGAGGAACTTGACCGGATCGGGCAGGCTCGGTCTCTGCGTCTGGGCGCGGATCGGGAGGACAAGGCTCAATCCGAGCATTACCGTCAGGGCGGTTCGCGGCAGGAACGGCTCCAAGTGGTGAAAAAACGGCAATTCTCGGCTCACGCCGTGATCCTAACATCGGCTATCGCCCAAGTCAATGTTCGTCCCGGCGGAGGGCGCCTCCTCTTGAAAGCCCGGGCTTTCCGGCGGACCGATATCCGACGCAAGAAGAATAATCTCGAAAAAAACCGACGGAACGTCTAAACTCGGACCTGGTCTCAAACGGAGAGGATAAATCCTTTCGAAAAATGAGGTCGGGGCCGGCAAGGGATTGACGCAGTCGCGCAGTCCCCGGGACGCGTCCCTTGGTATTCCGGGATGTCATCCGGACTTTAGGTTCCGCGCAGCGGCCAAAGAGACTGCAACTGGAAGGCCCGGAATCGGGAAAGGTTGTGAATCATATGCCGAAATATCCGACGAATTGGGTGGACTACCGGCTGCCTGCAGGGCAGGAATTTGCGGTCGCGGTCTGTGGTTACACCGGGAAAGTGCGCCACATGTACATCGGCAGCGACCCGCTGCGGCGCATGCTTGTGCAGCACGTCTTCGTGGAAAACGAATCCTGCCACACGGCTCAGCACTGCCTGGCTTTGGATTGTCCGCTCAACCGGGCCGGGCAGGAAAACCTTCTCCACATGCTGGACATGAACGAGGATGAGCCCCTCGATCCCGAAGCCGCGGAGCAATGGGGCACCGCAAGCACCCTGGACTGCCTGCTGAGGTTTGCCCACAAAATGAACGATCTCCTGCCCGAGGAGCTCCGAAAACCGCAGGCGCCCCTCGAGGAGTAGCCGGCGGAGCCCATGCCGGGCCGGTTCCGTTTTCATTCGCCGGAGGTGCGTCCGTTCCCCCGGCCGGGCGCCAGCGGTTTCTGGAAGCGGTTCACCGCCCGGACATGACTCCCGTAATTTGTCGAGAACTGGTGGGTCCCGTCGTTTCGAGATACGTAGTATAGATAATCGCTCTCGGCCGGATGCAATGCCGCGCGAATGGCCGCCGCCCCGGGGTTGGCTATCGGCCCCGGAGGCAGGCCTGCATGAAGATAGGAGTTATAAGGCGATTCCATCTTCAGATCGTCCTTCCCCAATCGCCCCTGGTAGATGCCGGCGAGTTTCATGGCGTAAACAATCGTCGCGTCGCAGGCCAATGGCATATTCCTTTCCAGGCGGTTCACGAGGACCGACGCGACCAGCGGGCCTTCCTCGGTTCTGCGGACCTCTTTTTCGATCATGGAGGCGAGTATGACGGTCTCGGGAACGCTCAACCCGTTGCGGCCGGGCGTCTCGGCCGCGATCGCGGCGAACTTCTTACGGAATTGATCGACCATCGTCCGCAGGATGGCCTCGGATTCAACTTTGCGCCCGAAACGATACGTTTCCGGGAAAAGGTACCCCTCCAGGTTTCCGGCCCCCGGGCTCAAGTCGCGGATCCATTCCGCATTCAGAAGGGCCCTTTCCATTTTCTCCAGGTTGCCGAGTCCCTCCCTGGCCAGCAACTGCACGGTCTCACGCGCCGTCAGCCCTTCGGGGACGGTGACGGAACGAAAATACACCTCGCCTCGAATCAGCTTCCGCGCCACCTGCCTCGGCGTCGAGGCTTCGGAGAACAAATACTCGCCCGCCTGGATGCGGCGGCCCAAGTTCATAAGACGGAGGTATAAAAGGAACGGCATCCGCCTGCGCAGGACGCCGGATCGCACAAGGGTATCCGCCGCGGCGCCGCCGCTGGCGCCCCGGGGTATGTCGACAAAGATCCCTCCCGGGGGACCCCCATAATAGGGACGTTCGATTTCCGACCGCAGCCACGCTGCGGCGGCCGCGGCGACAAGAACCGCGAAAAGGATTAGGAATGCGGAAAGAAACAGAAAGCGCCTCAAGCCGACTCCCCCTTCAGGTACCTCTCGAGAATGAGAGCCGCGGCCAGCGAATCGGCCGTCCGATACCTCTTCTGCTTTCTGGGGCTCATGGTCCGCCAGTATTCCATGGCCTCCTGCGTCGAAAGCCTCTCGTCCACCCCGATCAGCGGTATTCGGAGATAGGATTCGAGGTCTCCCATGAGCCGTTGCATCCGGCGCATGGAATCACCGCTGGAACCGTCCATATTCCAAGGAATCCCGAGGACGAGTTTCCGAATGTCCAGGGCTTCGACCATGGCCTGCAATCTCTTGAAAAAGTTACGGCGTCCCAGGTTTGGAATCGAAGGCAGGGGGCGAACCGTCAAACCGAGCTCATCGCTGCAGGCAAGCCCGATGTTCTTTTCGCCGTAGTCTACGGCCAGAACTCTGCCGTTATATTCCATGGAATTATTGGAGCACAGGGACATCCGGCCGTCAACCGGATGGGCGCCGCCGAGCGCCCCGCCATGCATCGGAGGTTCTGGAGTTGCGCCGCGACGCCGCCCGCGTCGATGCGGAGCGCCTTCGGGCGCTTCCCGGGGCCGCCGCATCGCCCAACGGGAAATCTCAATTGAAAGGATAGAGCGGATGCTATATTATAAAAAAGTTTATGTCCATGCCCGGCCGGGGAGGTGCGATGTTCCATAAGGGCAAGCTGCTGGCTTTTCTGTTTTCCTTTTTGATTGTGCTGTATGCGGTTTCGACAGTTTTTTACGGCAGGGTCGTCGCCAGGGATGAGGCCTACAAGGAGCTTTCCATCTTCATGGAGGTCCTGAAAAAAATCAACGACGACTACGTGGAGCCCCCCGACATGAACGTGGTTCAGGAAGGAGCCATGCGGGGACTGATCGGGGCCCTGGACGGCCAGAGCAGCTTCCTCACCCGCGAGCAGTACGAAGCTGTTGAGAAAAGGAAGGGCAACGGAGGCGCGGGACTGGGAATCGTGCTTTCAAAGAGGGCGGACGTGATTTATGTCGTCTCGGTCGAGGACAACAGCCCGGCCGCTGAGGCCGGAGTCCGGCCCGGCGATTATCTGATCGCCGTGGACGGCCGCAGCGTCGAGGACAAGAGCGTTCTGGAGGCGGACAGTCTCCTGCACGGTGCTCCGGGAACACCGGTCAAGGTGACTGTATTCCGGAGTTCGAGGACCAAGCCGCTGGAACTCTCCATGTCTTTCCGTCACCGGTCCTCGCCGGCCGTACATTCCAAAATGGTGGAAGGTCAAGTGGGCGTGCTGGACGTGGCCTCTCTCTCGGGCGACGCCCCGGAGCAGGTCCGGATCAAACTCAAAACCCTCATTTCCGCCGGAGCGGAAAGGATCCTCCTGGACCTGCGTAACTGCGCGGACGGGAGTCCCTCGGCCGGAGCGGAACTGGCCAACTATTTCCTGAATGACGGGATCATCTACTACGCCCAGAACCGCCAAGGCGAAAGAGTCGAGGTCTTTGAAGCGATCCCGGAAAAGCATATCACCGATCTGCCCATGGCGGTGCTTATCAACGGATCCACGGCGGGAGCCGCCGAGATCACAGCCGGGGCCCTGAAGGACAGGAAGCGGGCGACCGTTGTCGGCGAGAAATCCTTCGGAGTCGGGGCGGCTCAGAGGACCATCCAATTGAAAAGCGGCGCGGTGCTCCTCCTGTCCACGGCAAAGTATTGCACTCCGGGGGGGAAAGTGATCCAGGACTCTGTCCTGAGGAAAACGGGCATTTCGCCCGACATCCAGGTCCCGGACGACGATAAGAGACAGGAGCTGGCTGTGGAATCCTATTACGACGAGCAGGATGACGAGGAGAAATACAGGCAGTTTCTGGAAAAGATCGACAGCATCCAGACCGGCAAGGCGCTGGAAATCCTGCTCGGGGCGGAGGCGCCGCTGAAAAAGGCAGCCTAGCAGCAATTGATTATTGACACTGTTTCCGGCTTTCTGGTAGTTTAAGTCCTTATTTTTTAGGCGCGTAGCTCAGGGGGAGAGCACTTCCTTGACGCGGAAGGGGTCAGCGGTTCAAATCCGCTCGCGCCTACCATAAAACCGGTCGCGATCCCTTGGCGTGAATTTCGGAGAGGCCAAACTCCCGGAGCGGACGCCGGGCGAGCCGGCGGGGAAATCCGGAACCAGGCGTCTTCGAATCACGAGTCCCTCCGCGGATGAATGAATCGAATGACTGTTGCCCATCGAGTCCGAGTCGCTTTTCCCGCCCGCTTTTTCGATTAATGACCAGGAAAGACGCCGTTATTGTGCTCTCGTTCCAAAGGGGCGCGGGGTTATTTATAGATTATGCCTTTAAGAATAAGATATGCGGACGGATCGGACGGCGAGCCGGCCGACCCGGCTTCGGCTCTTGAGATCTATCGCCACAGTGTTTCGCACCTCATGGCCGCCGCCGTGACGAGCCTGTATCCGGACACCCGTCTTGGAATCGGCCCCGCCATCAGTGACGGTTTCTATTATGATTTCGAGCGCCCCGAAGGCTTCGTCGAAGAGGACCTTGGGAAAATCGAAGAGAAGATGCGTGAACTGGCCGCCCGGAACCTGAAATACGAACCATCCATCCTGTCCAGGGAGGAGGCCCTCGATTTCTTCAGGAAGCGGGGGGAGCATTTGAAAGTGGATCTGATTGAGGAGAAGGCGGGCGAGAAGCTCTCCTGTTACCGGCTGGGAAACCTGGTCGATTTCTGCACGGGACCGCACCTCGATTCCACCGGCGAAATCGACCCGCACAGCTTCCGCCTTCTCAGCATCGCGGGTTCCTACTGGCGGGGCGATGAGCACAACCAGCAGCTGCAGCGTATCTACGGAACGGCTTTCCTGACCCCCGAGGCTCTGGAGGAGTACCTGAAGCAGCTCGAGGAAGCCAGGAAAAGGGATCATCGGAAACTGGGCCGCGAGCTGGATCTGTTCAGCATCTCCGAGGAGGCGGGGCCCGGTCTTGTCTTCTGGCACCCGAAGGGGACGCGCATACGTCTGATCATCGAGGACTTCCTGCGCGCCGAGCTTTTCCGGCGCGGGTATGAGTTCGTCACGACGCCGCATGTGGCCCGGGATATTCTGTGGAAGACGTCCGGGCACTACGAGTATTACCGGCAGAACATGTACACGTTCCGGATCGATGACGATGAATTCGTCATCAAGCCGATGAACTGCCCGGAACATATCCAGATCTTCAAGACCCGGATGCGAAGCTATCGGGATCTGCCGGTCCGCTACGCGGAATTCGGCACGGTCTATCGCTATGAAAAGAGCGGCGTGCTGCACGGCATGCTCCGGGTCCGCGGCTTCACTCAGGACGACGCTCACATCTTCTGCACGCGCGAGCAGGTCTACGGCGAGATTTCGGATTTGATGGAACTGGTTTTGTTTATAATGAAAAGCTTCGGTTTCGATCAGTACAGGGTCGAACTCTCGGTTCGGGACGAATCCAGAAAGGAGGAATACGCCGGTACCGAAGAAGACTGGCGGATGGCGGAAGAGGCTCTGGTGCAGGCCCTGCGTTCCAGGGGCATCGGCTGGACGCGCATGGAGGGAGAGGCAGTCTTTTACGGGCCGAAGATCGACGTCAAGCTGATCGACGCCATCGGCCGCCCCTGGCAGCTGTCGACCGTCCAGTTCGATTTCACCCTCCCGAAGCGGTTCGACCTGTCGTACGTGGGGGCCGACGGCCGGCCCCATCAGCCCGTCATGCTGCACCGGGCTCTGCTGGGTTCGGTGGAGCGCTTTCTGGGTGTGCTTATCGAGCACTACGCGGGCGCGTTCCCGATTTGGCTGGCTCCGGTTCAGGTTCTGGTCCTGCCCATATCGGAGCGGCATCAGGAATACGCCCGGCAGGTGGTTCGCCGGCTGACGGATGCAGGATTGAGGGCGGAGCTGGACGACAGAAACGAAAAGATAGGGTATAAGATCCGCGAGGCGCAGACCCAAAAGGTCCCCTACATGCTCGTCGTCGGGGACAAGGAATCGCAAGCCGGCACCGTTGCGGTGCGCAACCGCTTTCTCGGCGACGAGGGCGCCGAGCCTCTGGAGAGGTTTTTGGAAAGAATCGGGGTATTGGTCCAGACCCGGGCGGTCCGGCCGTAGGGACGGGAGCCGCGTTCTCCCTTGAAGCAAAAGGAGGTTGCCCATCACAACAACCAAGCAAGTGCGGGTTCGAGTCAATGAAATGATCCGAGCCAAGGAAATCCGGGTGATCGACGAAGATGCGGGGCAACTGGGCATCATGACCCCGGAAGAGGCTCTCGCCCTCGCACGGGCGCGCGATCTGGACCTGGTGGAGGTGGCTCCCGGCGCCACCCCGCCCGTCTGCCGGATCATGAACTACGGCAAGTTTCAGTATCAAAAAAGCAAGCGGGCCCATGAGGCGAAGAAACACCAGAAGCAGGTCGTCATCAAAGAGATCAAGTTCCGGCCGAAGACGGAGGAGCACGATTTCCAGTTTAAGAAAAACAACATCGTGCGTTTTCTGACGGAAGGCAACAAGGCCAAGGCGAGCGTCGTTTTCCGGGGCAGGGAGATGACGCATCAGGAGTTGGGGCGCAAACTGATGGACAGGCTGATTGAGGAGTTGAAGGAAGTCGGAGAGCTTGAACGCCCGCCCAAAATGGAAGGATACGCCCTGGTCGGCATTTTCCTTCCCAAGAAGCGCTAGGCGGCTTGTCCCGCATCGCCCAAGGGACGCCGTCGGCCCATCCATCATCCGGATCGAGGAGGGAGCCTGTGAAACGAAAAACAGTCAAGGGCGCAGCCAAGAGGTTTAAGGTGACAGGGACGGGCAAGATCATGCGCCGACACAGCCATGCCCGTCATATTCTGACCAAAAAGCCGCGCAAGCGCATGAGGAAGCTCACGGGCAGCGCCCCGGTGAGCAAGGCGGATCGCGGGCGCGTCAAGAAAATGCTGAACATCTGATCGGGAGACGTAAGCGGGAGTTAAGAGATGCCAAGAGTCAAAAGAGGCAACAAGCGTGTCCAGCGGCGGAAGAAAATTCTCAAGCTGGCGAAAGGTTACAGGCTGACCAAGAGCAAACTGCACCGGTCGGCGAAGGAGTCCGTCGATCGGGCGCTCCGTTTCGCCTATCGCGACCGCCGCGCCAAGAAGAGGGATTTCCGGAGCCTGTTTATCCTGCGGGTCGGCGCGGCCGCCCGGAAGAACGATATTTCCTACAGCCGGTTCATAAGCGGTCTGAAAAAGGCCGGAATCGAGCTGGACCGCCGGGTTCTCGCCGAGATCGCCGTCCATGATCCCGAGACCTTTACCCGGCTGACCGAAAGCGCCAAAGCGGCGCTGGCGGCCGCCTGAGAACAACCGTCTTTCAGAACCGATACGAGAGCGCCCGGGGGACCTGCCACGCCGGGCTTTTCTTTTATGGGACTCCCCCTGGAGTTTTTCCCCCGCTGCGGCGGGGTCGCGAAAACCTTCGGCAGGCAGAGGTGATCATGAAGGACATCATCGACTCATTGCGGCGGCAGTTTGAAGAGGACCTCGCCGCCGTCAGCGACATGGAGACCTGGAAGGCCGTCAGGGACAAATACATCGCGCGCGACAGCGGTCTGATCACGACCCGCCTCAAAAAGATCCGGGATCTTCCCAAGGAACAGCGCCCCGCCTTCGGGCAGGCGATGAACCAGCTGCTCGCTTTCGCCGAGGAACGGCTGCAGGAGAAACAAGCGCAGGCGAAGGAGGCGCTCCTGTCCGCGCGCCGGCGCTCGCTGGATGTCACCCGGCCCGGCTTTCCTTACGCCCTGGGGACCGCCCATCCGATCAAACGTCTCCAGGCCGAGATCGAAGAGGTCTTCGTGAATCTGGGCTTTCAGGTTCTGGATCTCCCGGAAATCGAGCGGGAATATTACAATTTTGAAGCCCTGAACATGCCCCGGAGCCATCCGGCGCGGGATTCGCAGGACACCTTTTACTTTGACGAAAACACGCTCCTTCGGACCCACTGCACCTCCGTGGACGTGCACGCCATGGAGACGATGAAGCCTCCGATCCGGGCCGTGA
The DNA here is from genome assembly GCA_964481255.1 of uncultured Acidobacteriota bacterium. Taxonomy (GTDB): domain Bacteria; phylum Acidobacteriota; class UBA6911; order UBA6911; family UBA6911; genus UBA6911. The sequence goes on from CAYZTZ010000001.1 coordinate 56,037, forward strand.
CAACGGGCAAGGTGTATCGAAGGGACCCTTTCGACGCCACCCATTCGCCGATGTTTTATCAGGTCGATGTCGTCGTGGTGGAGGAGGGCATCACCATGGGGCACATGAAGGGGATGCTGGAGGTCTTCCTCAAGCGGATCTTTCATCCGGACATCCGGATGCGCCTGAGGCCGGGCTTTTTCCCTTTCGTGGAGCCGGGCGCGGAGGTCGACATCAGCTGTATTTTCTGCGCCGGCAGAGGCTGCCCCACCTGCAAGCAGACCGGATGGATCGAAATCCTCGGCGCGGGGATGGTTCATCCCAAGGTGCTCCGGATGTCGGGCGTGGACGACGCGCGCTATTCCGGCTTCGCCTGGGGCATGGGAATCGACCGCGTGGCGATTCTCAAGTATGGAGTCGACGACATCCGGCTTTTCTTTGAAAACGACCTCAGGTTCTTGAAACAGTTTTAAAGGAACCGGCGCGCAGGAACGTCGCGCGCCGATCCCGCGCAGGAGTTCCGGAAGATGAGAATCAGCCTTGAATGGCTTCAAGATTATGTCGAAATCCACGAGAGTCCCGAAAAGCTGAAGGAAGACCTGTCGATGATCGGCCTCCTGGTCGAAACGGTCGAGGACGTCCGGGGGACCTCCGTCCTGGAAGTCGAGGTGACGTCGAACCGGCCGGACTGTCTCAGCTATATCGGCATCGCGCGCGAAACGGCCGCTTTCTACGGGAGGCGGCTGAAACGGCCGCCGCTCGAGGAGCATCTGACGGCGTCCGCCGAGCGGGTCCCGTACGACATTGAAATCCGGGACGAGGATCTTTGCCCGCGGTATGTGGCCCTCGTCCTCGACGGGATTCAGGTGGCCGCCTCGCCGCCCTGGATGCAGCGACGCCTGGAAGCCGCGGGAATGCGCCCTCTCAACAATATCGTCGACATCACCAACTATGTCCTGCTGGAAATGGGGCACCCGCTGCATGCCTTCGATTACGACCGGCTGCGCGGCGGAAGAATCGTCGTCGCCCGGGCCGCGCAGGGGGAGCGCATGGAGACTCTCGACGGCGTTGAACGCGAGCTGGACGACGCCATGCTTCTGATCAAAGACGGCGAAGGCGCTGTCGGGATCGCGGGGGTCATGGGCGGGCGGAATTCGGAGATCTCTCAATCCACAACCCGCGTGCTCCTGGAATCCGCCTATTTCAGCCCGGCGTCCATACGGCGCACATCCAAGAAACTGGGACTGTCCACGGAGGCGAGCTACCGTTTCGAGCGCGGCGCCGATTGCGAAAACACGGTGCCTGCGATCGCCCGCACCTGCTACCTGATCGAACAGCTCGCCGGCGGGCGCGTCGCCGGGAGCCTCAGGGACGTCTGTCCGAAAAAAAAGGATCCGCTGCGCATCTTCCTGAGTCGGGATAAGGCCAACGCGCTGATCGGCGCGGAGCTGACCGAGGAGTTCATCGAGACGACCCTCAGGGGCCTGGAGTTCAAGCTTGAGAGGCGCGGTCCCGGCGCCTGGGACGTCACCTGCCCCTCGCACCGGGTGGACATGGAACTGGAGGCAGACCTCATCGAGGAACTGGCGCGCTTTTACGGATATCAGAGCATCCCGTCCGTACTCCCCCCGAACCGGAATGTCGGGGCGCATTCCCCGGTGTATGCCGTTGAGAGCGCCCTGCGGGCCGTCCTGACCGGGCAGGGGTACAGCGAGGCCGTCAATCTGAGCTTCGCCCAGGAAGCGGATCACGTGGAATTCAGGCCCCTTCAGGGGGAACGCATCGCCGTCCGGAACCCGCTCACGGAAGACACGCACTTCATGCGCACCACGCTGGCGCCCGGACTGGTGCGGTCGGCCAAGCGAAATTTCAACCACGACCAGCGCCGAGTCCTCCTGTTCGAGATCGGGAAGGTCTATGGCGCCGGATCGGACGGAATACCGCAGGAACGGAACTGCCTCGGCGTACTGGGAACGGGAAGTTTCGCGGGCCAGAATTGGGCGCACCCGTCGGCGGAGTATGATTTCTTTCATATGAAGGGGATTCTGGAGAGGCTCCTTCGCGGAATACGGGTCGCGAACTACGAGATGGAACCGGCCAAAGACGTGGGATGGCTCCATCCGGCCGAGGCTGCGTCCTTGATTATCCTCGGAGAACGCGTCGGGGTCCTGGGGGCCCTGTCGGACTCCCTCAGCGAAAAATACAAGCTTCGCCAGCCCGTTTACCTCGCGGAAATAGATCTGCAGGGCCTCATGCGCCACGCCTTCGCCCCGATCTCCTTCGAGCCGCTGGCGCGGTACCCGGCGGTGGAGCGCGACATGTCCATCCTTGTGGCCAAAGACACGGCCTATGAGGCGATACGCAAAGCCGTTCTGGGCCTGCGCATCCCGGAACTGAAGGACCTGGACCTCGTGGATGTGTATGAAGGGGAAAAAATACCCGCCGGCAAGGCGAGTCTGACTCTTCGGTTCACATTTCAGGATCGTGAAAGGACTCTTGTCGTTGACCGGGTGCAGCATTTCATCGATACTATTCTATCAACCTTGCGCCAAAATTGCGGAGCGGAGCTCAGATTCTTATGAATGAAACCAAATCTCAGCGGGAAACCACCGGCCTGGAACGCTTCGGCCAGCTCGAGGACAGAATCTTCCGCATGGTGGAGGAATACAAGTCCGTCCGCAGGGAAATCGAGTCCCTTCGGGCCGAAAACCAGCGCCTGAAGGAGGAGATCGGAAACCTGCGCAAGACCGAATCCACGGTGCACGAAAATCTGGCGCAGTATCAAAAGGAACGAGAGGAGCTTCGGGAGCGCGTGGAAAAAGCCCTGGCCCTGCTGGCCACGCTGGAAGCGCGCTAGGGGGATTCAGCCGTGCCCGAGGCGCCGCGGGGCGGACCTATGAACGAACAGCCGGAAACGACCTCGGTCCATGTCAAAATATACGACAGGCAATACACGCTGCGAACGACGGGCGATCCCGAACGGCTCCGCGCTCTGTGCGCCGGCCTGGATAAACGGATGCGTGAAATCACGGCCTCCACGGGGGCGGTGGACACGTTGAAGGTCGCCGTTCTCGCGGCGCTCAGTCTGGCGGACGAGCTGCAGAGGGTTTCGGAGGAATTTCGGAGGCTGGATGAATCCGTCGGCCGGCGGTCCCTTGCCTGCGTTTCGATGCTGGAGCGCGCCGTCACCTGATCGACGGTATGGCGTGCAGGCTGGAGAGTGCGGGGCGGCCGACGGGGATGGAATTCCGCCCTCAAACGGATGGCGGATCCGGCGGTTACAGATGAAACGGCAGGTTCAGCCTCTCGATGGCGAGAGCCCGGCCGCTGGATTCCTCGACTTCGATCACGACGCCGCAAAGCCTTAAATTGCCCGAAGCCGGTTCCAACCGAACCGGGATCTGCCGCAGGAAGCGGTCCAGCGCCAGGTCCGGCACGGAGCCGATGACGGAATCGTGGGGCCCGGTCATTCCGATGTCGGTGATATAGGCCGTTCCCCGAGGGAGGATGCGGTCGTCCGCCGTCTGCACGTGCGTGTGGGTGCCTATCACGGCGCTGACGCGGCCGTCCAAATACCATCCCATCGCCTGCTTTTCCGAGGTGGCCTCCGCATGGAAATCGACGATGATGATGGGCGTCTGTTTCCGGATGCCCTCCACGGCCTCCATCCCGATCCGGAATGGGCAGTCCACGCTCGCCATGAAGACGCGGCCCTGAAGGTTGAGCACCCCGATGCGCAGTCCGCAGCTGGCGTCCCCGATGAATATGCCTGTGCCCGGAACACCCGGCGGGTAGTTATGGGGGCGGAGCAGTTTCGGCTGCGTCGCAAGGTAATCGGTGACGGCGCGCTTGTCCCAGATATGGTTGCCGGACGTGAGCAGGTCGATCCCGAAATCCAGGAGCTCGTCGGCGATGGGCGGCGTAATGCCGAACCCGCCCGCCGCGTTCTCGATGTTGGCGATGCAGAAGTCGATGCGGCGCTCATGGATCAGGCCCTGCAGCTTTTGCTGCACCAGCTTTCTGCCGGGCCTGCCGAAGATGTCGCCCAGAAATAGGATTCTCATCAAACTCCGCCCTTGAAAAACCGACTGCAAAAAAAAGCGCCCCCGCGCCGCCGTGTGGCTAGTCTATTTGAACCTTGTCGCCAAGGGGGTGTTCTACGCGCTGCGTCAGGCAATCAAGTTCCCGAAGGAAAAGCTCGCACACGGCAGCGCGATACGAACTCCCATCAAATAGAATGTTGGCTCAAATAATTGTCGCCATCACCAACATTGCAGGGGCTTATTATATATTACTTGAGTCCGCGCCCCGGGTCAAGGAATCCGCGCGGGTGCGCGGGGGGATCACGCTATTTGGCGGCAGGGAGCCGGGCCGGGGGCGCCGGAGGACTAAAGACGCGCCACCCCCGGTCGCGTCCCCTTCCAGTTAGTGCCCGCCCCATATCCCGGTCATGCGCAGTCCTTCGTCCCATGCGTCCGCGGAATCCTTGGGGCCGGACCGCATGCGTCTAGAAGCGGTAGCGGATCGTGCTGTAGGCGATGTGAGCCGTGTAATCCGGGAACGCATACACGCCGGAGAGGTAACTTGTGGTGGTCCCCGACCCGATCGTGTAAAGAAACCCCTCGTACTGATCGTCCTTGTAACCGTATTTTTCGTAGCTATAGCCCACGGTCCAGTCGAGATCCCGCGAGATGAGAATCAGCGCCCGGGGATTGAAGGACCGGCGATGCGTGTCGTCATAGGAGCGGATCGGGAAGAGCAGGGTAGCCGGGGTCCCGTCCGAAAGGGTCTGCGATTGAAAATCCACCCATCCCTTTGTTTCTTGTATCAGGGCGGAGGCTTTCAACACTAGCCTGGCCGACACGGGCCAGTCGCCTCCAAACTCCACGGTCCAGTTCTTATCCCGAAGTTTCGCTCCCCAGTTGAAGGCCGCCGTGGTTGGCGGAACATTGGGATCGAAGCAGTTCGGCGAGCTCGGCGGGCAGGTCGCGGCGTTGACGGTGCGGTGATAGGAGTCGTAATCGATCCATTCGATGTCCCCGAACAGCGTCACGCGGAATTTTTCCGGATCGCCGTAGGAGAGGCTTCCGTAAAGCTCCTTCCTATGATCTTTCAGCCGGCCCAATACGACGTCCTGGTAATCGTTTTTCTTGTAGTAAGCTTCGAAACCGAAATCCAGCAACGGCGCCGGCGTCCAGTCCAGATAGGCTTTGAGGAGATGCTGGTTCAGATCGGAGACGTCAAAGGAGCGGTTAAAACGCTCCAGATAATAGGGAGAATAGGCGTTGAAGCCCGCGTTGTCGGTTAGGAATTCCGAGCGCCTCCGGGTGTATTGGTATTTCAGGCGAGCCGTCACGACATCCGACGAGGTATTGGACCATTGCACGAAAAACCTGTTTTCCGATGTCTCCTCGGAATCGAATCGGTTCCTGTTGATGTCCAGATAGTCGTAACCCGCGCTCCAGCGGTTCCCCGGCGAAAGCCGGTAGCCGGCCTCGAATCCGGCGTTGTTTTTCGTGTATTCGTAGCGCTCCCCTTCGCAGACGACATTCACGTTGGCCGGCGAGGTCGTCCCGGGGGCGAAGCAGACCAGCCCGGTTGTCGTGAGGGGGACATTGAAGGCGATGTCGGTCGACGTGTTGCGTCTCCGGTAGTAGTTGTAATAAAGGCGCGTGTCCAGGCGGCGCAACGGTTCCGACGCAAAGGAGACCTGCCCGGTCACATTCTCGACCTTGCCGTAGAACACCGGCGAACTCGGGTTGGTCGGGGTCAACGCGGCGGAACCGGATGTATTCAAAACCTCATCGATCATATCTGCGTCGTCGGTAACCCTGTCGTAGGTCAGCCGTCCGGAGAGCGTGGAATTCAGAAACAGCTTCCGCAGCATGCCGCTGGCGCTGATCCTCGTGTAGTTGTTGTTCGGCGCGAAGGTGGCCGTGTCCATCCCGAAACCGAAGAACGGATTCTGAAATTCAAGGAATTCGTTGTCGTTGCTGAAGATGCTTTCCAGCCAATGGACCGCGAAATGGGCCCGCGGCGACTGATACCCTCCCTCGACGGAGACATTGACCGTGGAGTGGTGCAGCGGGTAGGGGAGGTCGATGAAGCCGTTGCCGGGGCTTGTGCCCAGGGCCGCCGCGTCGACCTTGTTGATGCCGGTTTGGCGGACTTCATTGCCTTCCACGACCGCGTACCATGGCGAGCGTCCGGAAAACTCGAACTCCCCGCCGATGTCCCGCCGCTTCGACGAGAAACTGAAGGAGGACCAGGGCGGCACCTGCGAGTTGGCCAGTTCGGCGGGAACGGTCGCGAAGAGCCAGAGTGTATGCTCTCCGATCCCGGTGTAGGGCAGCCGCGCGCCGTTCGGGCCGAAGCCGAAATTGTGGACCAGCCAGTCGGCATGGAAATCGAACCGGAACCTTCCATGCACGCCGCCCTGTGCGGAAAGACGCATGTCGTCGCGGCCGAGGTTTTCGCCGAACATATCGAAGTAGAAAAGACCGTTGCGTCCCTGAAGATCGAAAACGCCGAAGGGCCCGTCGGACAAATCGCGGTATTCGTTCAGTTTTGCGGCGTCCTTCGTCTCTTCGTCGGTCCCGATTCCGCCCGCTCCGATACTGCCGGACAGCTTGAAACCGTTATCCTGCGCCGAGGCCGCGCCGCATCCGGCCGAGAGGATTGCGATAAGGATGGAAAGGAGCGTCGCTTTCATAAGGGCCTCCTATCGCGTCAGGTATTTGCCGCGCGTGGCGGGGGCGTTGCTGCCGTGAATGGCGTTGTGACAATTGAGACAGGACCGGGCTACAAATCTCGTGTTGGGCGTCGTCGTCTTCGAACCCGGGATGCGGACAAACCCCTGATCGCCGCTGTAGGCCGTGCCGGGATGCCGCGACCAATCGTGGCAGTCCTGGCAAAGGTTCGGAACCTTCTCGGCCAGCAGTTTTGTATGCGAGGATCCGTGCGGCGTGTGACACGACAGGCAGTTTTCCTCCACGGCGGGGTGCTGGAACAGGAAGGGGCCGCGCTTTTCGGCGTGGCAGCTCCAGCATTGGACGTTCAGCGTTTCGTGTTTGATCATGGCATGGCTCTGCGCGCCGTGCGGGTTATGACAGCTGGAGCAGGTGACCTTGCCTTCGACGATCGGGTGGTGGGAAGTCTTGCCGATCTGCACCCGGACCTGCTTGTGGCAGCTGACGCAGGTCTGGTATTCCAGCTGCCGCTCGGTCGTCACAAGAGGGCTGACCGGAAGGTCGCGCCGCGTGAACGCCAGGGCGGAACCACGCGGCGTCGCGGCATGCACCGCGTGGCAGTCGTTGCAACGAACGTCGTTGCGCCCGTGGCGGCCCGATTCCCAGAACGCAAGATGACGGTTGCCCGCATGGCAGCTCATGCACGCCTGCGTCTGTTCCATGGCCGGGACTGCGCCCTTGCCGAAACGAACGGGATGCCTGTTTTCGGCGGGAGCGCTGACGTGCTTCGCGTTTTCACCATGACACGAGAAACAGGCCTTGCCGATTTCCGCGGGCGAACCGGGCTCTCCCCTGGCGCCGTGCTTGGTCTCCATGATGCCCGCCTGGTCTTTATGACAGGCGAGACAGATTTGGGGATCGCTCTGCGCCGACGCAAAGCGGCCGTGCGCGAAAAACAGGGCATGAAGCAGAAAAGCTGTGACGGAGATCCTAAAAGAGCGACGGGTCATGCGCCAATCTCCCTGCGGCCGGACGCCGCATGCGCCGATTTTCGCCCGGCTTCAACCCTCAGAAGGGTTCGTCCCCGGGCATATCTCCCGGCTGAAAACATGCCTGCCTTTTTTGTTCGTCGCCTTTGTAGATTTCGAGACGATCGAGACAGGCTGGTTTTTTATATAAATATTTCAGGTTTATAAATCAAGCTGAAAATGAAGGATGATGTCAAAATCGCCCGTCTCAAGGTCGAACGGATATTTGCCGGACGGCGTGGTCGATGGGGACCCGGACCTACGACAGGTAGCGCGCCAGCATGCGGCCTGTGTGGGAATTCGGGCAGGAAACGATATCCTCGGGCGTTCCTTCGAACACAATACGGCCGCCGGCGTCTCCTCCCTCGGGCCCCAGGTCAATGATCCAGTCCGCCGTCTTGATCACATCCAGGTTATGCTCAATCACAACCAGGGAATTGCCTCCACTGATGAGCTTGTCGAAGGCGGCGAGCAGCTTGCGGATGTCATCGAAATGCAGGCCGGTGGTCGGCTCATCGAAAACATACAGCATGTTGCCGCGGCCCGACTGCGAGATGAAGGAAGCCAGCTTGATTCTCTGGGCCTCTCCGCCGGAAAGGGACGTCGCGGATTGGCCGAGGCGGAGATAGTCCAATCCGATATCTTCCAAGACCTTCAGCTTGCGGATCAGCGAAGGCCTCCCTGCGAAGAATTCCATCGCTTCGCGAACCGTCATTTCCAGCACCTCGGCGATATTCCTGGACTTGTACCGGACCTCGAGCACGGAGCTCTTGAACCTTTTCCCGCGGCAGTCCTCGCAGGTCAGTTCGACGTCGGCCAGAAACTGCATCTCGACGGTGACCGTGCCGTTCCCCTGGCAGGTCGGGCATCGCCCGGCCTCGAGATTGAACGAGAAATGGCCGGGCCCGAAGCCCCGGCTGAAGGCGTCCTTCGTCGAGGCGAAAATGCGCCGGATCTCGTCGAAGGCTTTCGTATAGGTGGCGGGATTGGAACGCGGCGTCCTCCCTATGGGAGACTGATCCACGAGAACGACGTCGGAAATGAGCTCCGCGCCGCGAAGAGCGTCCAGTCCCGTCAGGGGTTCCTTGAGCTCCCCCTTCGCCTTCTTGACTGCGGCGTAGAGAACGTCGTGAACGAGGGTCGATTTCCCGCTGCCGCTGACGCCGGTGACGCAGACGAGCATTCCCAGGGGAATCCGGACGTCCAGATGTTTCAGGTTATGCCTGTGCGCGTTGAGGATCTCGATCCGCCGCCCGCTGTTCCTGCGCCGGAAAAGCGGAACGGGGATCTGGAGTTCCCGCCTTAAATAGAGGCTGGTGAGCGACCGTGTGTCCTCGAGCAGCGATGGGAAGCTGCCCTGAAAGACGACCTCCCCTCCGTTTTCGCCCGCCCTGGGCCCGAGATCAATAATATAGTCGGCCGACCGCATGATTTCCTGATCATGCTCGACCACGAGCACGGTGTTGCCCAGCGCCTGAAGACTCTTCAGGATTTCCACCAGCCTCCGGCTGTCTCTCGGATGGAGACCGATGCTCGGTTCGTCCAGCACATACAGAGCGCCGACCAGGGTCGATCCCAGGGATGTAGCCAGCTGGATCCTCTGCGCCTCGCCCCCTGAAAGCGACGAGGAAAGACGGTCCAGGGCGATATAGTCGAGACCCACGCGAACGAGCAGATCCAGCCGGTGGCGGATTTCATGCAGAATCCTTTCCGCTATCGAGGCCTGCTGCGGGGAGAGTTCCAGGGTTTTGAAAAAATCGGCCGCCTGCCCGATCGTCATCTGCGAAACCCTGGTAATGGGCAATCCGCCGACGCGGACATCGCGCGCTTCCCGGCGCAGCCTCTCCCCGCCGCAGGAGAGACAGTTCGCGTAGCCCCGATACCGGCTGATGAAAATGCGCACGTGCATCTTGTATTTTTTGCGCTCGAGGTAATCGAAAAAGCCGAGAATCCCGGGGAAATGGCCCTGGCCGCGGATGATCTTGTCCCTCTGATTTTCCGGCAGTTCTTCCCACGGCACATCGACCGGAATACCCTCGCGCGCGGCGAACTGGAGCATACGGTTGTGAAACCCCCGGTAGCGCTGTCCGCTCCACGGATGGACGGCTCCCTCGCCGAGGCTCCTCGACTTGTCCGGAATAATCCGGTCGAAATCCAGCGTCAGCGTGTTGCCGAAACCCTGGCACTCCGGGCAGGCCCCAAAAGGATTGTTGAATGAAAAAAGCCTGGGTTCGGGCTCCTGGTAGGAGATACGGCACAACTGGCATTCGAAGGCTTCGCTGAACTTGACAAGGATGCCGGCGGGATGCCTGAGCCAGCGGATGTCGGGATGCCTCGCAAGGAGCATGGCTTCTGTTTCCGTCGGAGCGTCCGTCAGAAGGAGCACTTCCACGTGTCCTTCCGAGTCCCTGCTGCAGATCTCGATGGAGTCCACGAGCCGCTTCCGCATGCCCTCCTCGACCGTCAGACGGTCGACCACGACATGAGCTTCTTTGCATCCGCTTTTCCGCAGGGCGTCCGCCGCTTCGGACAGTTCCACCAGCTCGCCGCCGACCAGAAGCCGCACATAACCCTGCCGCTGCAGGCCGGGGATCATCATCGCAAGGCGATCGGCCGGACTTGCGGCGGCTGCTCGCGGCCTGGGCGGCCTGCGGGCGGAGGAGGCTTGCTGTGGCGGCGCGTCCAGCTCAAGGCGCATGCACAGATAAAATCGCTGGCCTTGGGGCAGAGACAGGACAAAGTCCGCGATCTTCTGGGGCGTGTCTTTTTCGACGACGCGCCCGCAGGAATGGCAGTAGGTCGTGCCGATGCGGGCGTAAAGCAGGCGCAGGTAGTCGTGAATCTCGGTCACGGTCCCCACGGTCGACCGCGGGTTGCGCGCGTAGTTCCTTTGACGGATCGAGAGCGCAGGACAGATGCCCTCGATGTCGTCGACATCCGGCCGGTCGATGCGTTCCAGAAACTGGCGCGCGTATGCGGAAAGAGAGGCGATATAACGGCGCTGGCCTTCCGCGTACAGAGTGTCGAACGCGAGACTGCTTTTCCCGCTGCCGGACACCCCCGTCACCACCGTCAGGGAATTCAAAGGGATGCGGACCGTGATGTTCTTGAGGTTGTGGACACGCGCGCCCTTGACGACGATGGCTTCTTCCTGTTCCGATTTCACGGGCTGGGCATCCTCCGGAGGGCCACAGAATGGATGATAGGGAGGGCCCGGAACCTTGTCAACCGACGTTTCAGACCCGGCATGGCGCGCTGCGGCCGCCCCTAAGCCGCTCCAGAGGAAAGGATTTATCGCTGAAAACACGCGGCCGCTTTTGACATTGCCGCGGCCGCCGGACGATGCAATAATTCCCACCGATGAAAAAAAAGCGGGATGCCGTCATACTGGGTGTTGAACCTCCCCTTGGAGTTCCCGGGGGCGAGATCTCCATCGATTGCCGCGGTTTTGTCCCGGGCCTGTCCTCCAAGGTCCTGTTCGGCGAAGCGGAGGCTCCTCTTGTTTCCGCCTCGGAAAACCGGATTATCGCGAGGCTGCCCGACAGTCCTAATTGCCTCGGGCTCAGCCTCCATGTCGACAAATCCCAGTCTCCCGTTTTCCCTTTCGGGCTCGCGGCGCGCCTGGCCTCCGATCTGCACGCGGTCGCCAACCCCGTGGCGGCCCCCGACGGGAGTATCATCACCACGATCAGCGGGACGCGGGGACAGCAGATTCCTCAACCTCTGGTCCGGGTGACGAAACGGGGGGACAAGATCCCCTATCCCTGCGAGATCATGAACCCTACGGGACTGGCCTTTTCAAAGGACGGGCAGCTTTACATATCCAGCCGCAGCGACGGGACAGTTCTGCGCTATACCGATTTCGAACACCTCGAAGTGGTGGCCGAAGATCTCGGAATCCCCTGCGGCTTGGCTTTCGATTCCAACGGGTTGCTTTACGTGGGAGACCGGACCGGCAGAATCTACAGGATCGACTCCTCGGGCAACAGGGAGGAATTCGCCCAACTCGAGCCCAGCATCTCCGCGTATCACCTGGCAATGGATTCCGAGGACCGCCTCTATGTGACCGGCCCGACCTTCGCGATGCGGGACAGCCTCTACCGCATCTCCAGGAGCCGCGACGTGACCGTTCTCCTGCAGGGGTTGGCAAGACCCCAGGGGATGGCGTTCCTGCCGGACGGCGATCTGCTGATCTGCGCCGGATTTCAGGGAAGGAAGGGGGTATTCCGATATTCGCTTAAAAACGGGTCGCTCGAGCATTATATCGCCGGCCCCATCATGGTGGGCCTGGCTGTGTCAGGTCCCGATCTTTTCCTCGCGAGCAGCCATTCGATCTACAGAATCCAGCTCTCCGGAAAAAACGCCGTGAATTGACCGCCGAACCGCGATCTTTTCCGGTCCGGCCTCATGGATACGCGGACGTTTTCCTTATGGACCAAATGAACCTCCCGGCGAACCCACCCTGCGGAGAGGGAGATAAGATATCCGGGCTCGCATCCCCTGCTCCCGGGGTTGAACCCGGCAGGAGAGCCTGGGACAGCGCGAATTCCGCGATGGGCGCGGGCTGCGGCGATGGAGATTTTTCTTGGTTGAATCGATGCATAGGGGCGGGGGAATCCTGTATCTTATTGCGCTGCGGTCAGCGAAGGACGGGGCGCCATGACGACTGCTTCGGGATTCGGCTTCGAGATCCTTCATGAAGATGCGGCGACGGGTGCGAGACGGGGCGTTCTGCATACGGCTCACGGCGACGTGGAGACGCCGGTCTTTATGCCCGTGGGGACCTCTGCGGCGGTCAAGGCGATGCCGGCCGAGTTCCTGGAAGCCCTGGACGCCCGCATCATCCTGGCCAACACCTATCATTTATATTTGCGGCCGGGGCACGAAAGAATTCAAAGGCTCGGGGGGCTGCACGCGTTCATGTCCTGGGACCGGGCCATCCTGACCGACAGCGGCGGCTATCAGGTCTTCAGTCACCGCGAGCTCCGCAGCATCGGCGAAACAGGCGTGCAGTTCCGCTCCCATCTGGACGGAAGCCTCAACCTTTTCACCCCGGAAATGGTCATGGATGTGCAGGGCGCCCTGGGCTCGGATATCGCCATGGTCTTTGACGACTGCACGCCGTATCCGGCAGGATACGCGGACGCCGAGGCCTCGATGGAGCTATCCCTGCGCTGGGCCCGGAAATGCCGGGAACAGTGGCGCAGAACCGACGACGGAAGCCGGGGATTGTTCGGGATCGTGCAGGGGAGCGTATACCCGGACTTAAGGAAACGTTCGGCGGAGGCGCTGGTGGACCTCGGTTTTTCCGGGATGGCGATCGGGGGGCTCAGCGTGGGTGAGCCCAAGGGCCTCATGCACGAGATCGTCGAGGCGACGGCCCCCCTCCTCCCGAGGGATCAGCCGCGTTACCTGATGGGCGTCGGGACTCCCGAGGATATCGTTCGGGCCGTCGCCCGCGGAATCGATATGTTCGACTGCGTTCTGCCGACCCGCAACGCGCGCAACGGATGCCTTTTCACCAGCCGGGGAAGGATCCTGATTAAGAACGCCGCCTACGCCGAGGATGCGTTCCCGCCGGATCCGGACTGCCCTTGTCCTGTATGCCGCCGATACTCCCGCGCCTATCTGCGGCACCTGTTCCTCTGCGGCGAACACCTGTCCGCCGTTTATAACACACTGCACAACCTGACCTTTTATCTTGACATGATGGGGAAAATAAGAGAATCTATCCGGCTTGATAATTTTGGCGATTGGCTCAAGCGGGCGGATACGATGAAGGAGTGAAATTTCCGGGATTTTACGCCCCGGACGCCGGCGGCCACGCCCGTTTCGTCGGATGGTTTCCTCCTGAACAGGCCGGTGGATTGAAAAATAGATTAAGGGTACCGATACCGAAATGGAACAGCCCACGCTGATGCAGGCTGCATCGCCCGATTTCCTCGTTCAGTTCGCCCCGATCCTGATCATCGGGGTCATCTTCTATCTTCTGATTTTCAGGCCCATGAGAACGAGGCAAAAGAAGGTCGAAGCGATGATCGCCGCGCTCAAGAACGGCGACAAGGTGATCACCAGCTCCGGGATCTACGGCGTAATCGCCGGCGTCAAGGACAGGACATTCATCCTCAAGGTCGCGGACCAGGTGAAGATCGAGATCGCCAAGAACGCGGTGGCGGGCCTGCAGGCGCCCGAAGAGACCCCGTGACAGGAAAAGCCGGAAGCGGAAAAGAGGAGGCCGGATAAGCCCGCGACCGTCCGCTTCCGGCTACTTTTGTCGAAATGGACCCGGATGGGCGCGCCGGCGCCCATAACAGTTTCGGTGATATATGCAGAAAAACTTGCGGTGGAAACTCATCCTGATTCTGCTATTCCTGTTGATCTGCGCGTATTACTTTGTCAGTCCGAGGGCGAAGGGCGCGGGCTGGCTTTCCAGGCTCAACCTGGGGCTGGATCTCAAGGGGGGCATCCACCTGGTATTGAAAGTGGTGACCGACGACGCCCTGAACCAGGAGCTTCACCAGGATGCCGAAAGGATAGCCCAGGAGTTGCGAATCAAGGAAATCTCCTTCGCCGCTTCGAAAAAAGGCAACGGCTACTCCGTGGAAGTGACCGGAGTCGACAGGGATAAGAGCAATGTCGCGCGCGCCTGGCTCGAAACCACGTTCGGCCGCAAATATGAGGTCCGCAGCTCCATCGTCGACGAGAAGACGGACTTCAGCCTGACGCTGCTGGGCAGCTATATGCGCGAGATGCGGGAATCGACGGTGCGGCAGGCCCTGGAAACCATCCGGCGGCGCGTGGACGCCCTGGGAGTGACGGAACCGACGCTGCAGATTTACGGCGGCGGCGAAGAGGATGTCGACGACCAGATCATCGTGGAGCTGCCGGGGATCGACGATCCAGACCGTGTCAAGAGCCTGATCAAGGATACGGCCCAGCTGGAGCTCTGTCTGGTGAAAAAGGACCAGGGCGGGCCGTTTTCCAGCATTGAATCCGCCGTCCAGGCTCTTGGGGGAAGAGTCCCGGACGAGTATGAAATCCTTCCTTACCGGGAAGACCGGGGAGAAGAGAGCCGGCTGGAATATTTAGTGGTGAGCAAGTTTCCGGTCATAACCGGAAAGGATCTTAAAACCGCACGCCGGACCACGGACTCCAACGGCGGCCCCGCGGTCGGCTTCTTCCTCACAGCGGACGGCGCGGATCTCTTTTCACGCGCCACGGAGCAGCACGTGGGAGAGCGGCTCGCCATCGTTCTGGACAATGTCGTCAGTTCGGCGCCCGTCATCAACGAGCGGATCGGCGCCGAAGGCATCATCCACGGCCGGTTCACCATCCAGCAGGCTGAGGACCTGGCTCTGCTTCTGCGCTCCGGCGCCCTTCCGGCGTCCCTGAGGGTCCTGGAGGAAAGAAGCGTAGGGGCTTCCCTCGGAAACGATTCCATCCGGTCCGGAATTATAGCGTCCTTGATCGGGTTCGGCCTGATCGTGATCGGCATGGTCGTTTATTACAGGCTGTCCGGGATCAACGCCATCGTCTGCCTGTTGTCCAACCTCATCATCCTTATGGGATTCATGGGGGCGGTCGGGGCGACTTTGACCCTTCCGGGCATCGCGGGCATCATTCTCACGATCGGCATGGCCGTCGACGCGAACATTCTCATTTTTGAGAGGATCCGGGAGGAATTGCGTTCGGGAAAAACCGTGCGCGCGGCCGTGGATTCCGGCTTCACCAAGGTGTTCTGGACCATCTTCGATTCGAATGTCACGACACTGATTGCCGCGCTGTTCCTGTTTCAATTCGGCACCGGCCCGATCCGCGGCTTCGCCGTGACTCTCACGGTCGGCCTCCTGGCCAACATGTTCACGGCCATCTATATATCGCATCGGCTTTTCGACTGGCAGCTGGGCCAGCGGCGGGTTGAGACGTTGTCCATTTAGCGGGAACTTCGGGGCGCCGCAGGGTGTCCAATCTCTTGGGATTTTCCGGTAAGAGCCATCTGAGGGTTTGATCGTGGAACTATTCAAGCAGACGTCCATCGACTGGTTGGGCAAGAAATGGTGGTTTTACGGGATCTCCGCCGCTCTTCTGGCGGTCGGCATCGTCGCCTATGTCCTGCGGGGCGGCCTGAACTACGGAATCGACTTCACGGGCGGAAGCCTCGTGCGAATGAAATTCCAGAACACCCCGGATTTGGAGCTTATCCGGAACTCCCTGAAATCGATATCGGCGACGCCGCCTTCGATCCAGCGCTACGATCTCCCCTCGAAAAACACAGTCCAGATCCGTATTCAGACGCAGTCGGCCGAGGAGGCCGAGCGGGAGAATGTGGGAGCGGACCGCGAGGTGCTGACCCGCCTTCTGCAAAAGACCCTGGACCCGGGTCGCGCGGGAAGCCGCGAAATGGATTTCAACAACGTGGGATTCGACGCCTTGAGCCGGCATCTGCTGGGACTGGATCCGGACGGCCTCCGGAATCAGAACAAGACCACGCAGGAGATCGACGCCTACTACCGGAATACGGCGCAATCAATGCTCGATTACCGCGACAAGGAGTGCGAGGGTCTTGTGCGGTCGCTCGACGATCTTAAAAACGCTCCGGGCGTCACGGAAGCCTCGCTCGCCGCCCTCAAGAAGGATTTTTACGCGGGCCCGTTCGCCATCCTGAGCAGCGAGCGGGTGGGCGCCATTGTAGGGTCCGAGCTGCGGCGGAGGGCGACCCTGGCGGTGGTGCTTTCTCTGCTGGCGATGCTGGTCTACATCGCTTTTCGTTTCAAACCGATCTACGGGGTGGCGGCCATTGTCGCGCTGTTTCATGACGTGGGAATCACCCTGGGATTGTTCGCCGTCACCCAAAAGGAAATATCCCTGACGGTGATCGCCGCTCTTCTGACTCTCGTGGGATATTCCGTCAACGACACTATCGTCATATTCGACCGGGTTCGAGAAAACCTCCGGCTTATGCGCAAAGAGTCCCTGTACCAGATCCTGAATCTGAGCATAAACCAGACGCTCTCCCGGACGATCATGACATCGGGATTCACGTTTCTGGCCGTCTTTTCGCTTTTTCTTTTCGGCGGAGAGGTGCTCAACGGTTTTTCGTTCGCGCTGACGATCGGGATCATTGTCGGCTCCTATTCCACCATCGCCCTGGCGTCCACGATCGTGGAATGGTGGTATCGGGCCGTGGAACCGGGCTCGAGGCGCAAAACCGCCTAGACTGTTAGTATTTCAGGAGAACGGCGGCGAGAAGACGCCGAAAAGGGTTGAAAATCATTGAAATGCGGCCGAAAAATTTCTTGACAGTTTTTTGGACGCGATATTAAGATCGAGCCCTTGAGAATGGCACCGCAGTAAAAAGCCCAGCCCATTTGCATGGTCTCAGGGCAGATTACGAGGGGGATACATGTTTGAAGATTTGGAACAAGTGGGTCAATCGGATTTGGCCAAGCGGCTTGTGTCGCTGGTCATTTCGTTGATACTGCACGTCGTGCTGATCATCACGGTGGTGATCATGCCTCTGGTGTTTTTTAATGTGCTGCCGGAGAGCGAGCTGCTGACGTTTTTGATCGCTCCGCCGCCTCCGCCGCCCCCCCCGCCGCCGCCCCCGCCGCCGCCGACCAATGTCAGGACAGCCCCCAAGGTTGCCGTTGTCGACCCGAACCAGTTCGTGGCGCCCACCGAGATCCCCAAGGAAATACCGCCGCCGGTTGACGAAGCTCCGGTCATCGGAGTGAGCAACATCGTGGGCGGGATTCCCGGAGGCGTCGCCGGAGGTGTCGCTGGAGGCGTCCCCGGTGGAGTGGTCGGAGGATTGCTTTCCAATGTCGCGCCGGCGGCCCCCCCGCCGCCTCCCAAGCCGGTGAAGCGCGAACCCATCCGGGTCGGCGGGAATGTTCAGGAGTCCAAACTGATACGGAGGGTGGAACCCGTATATCCCGAGTTGGCGAAGCGCGCGCGTGTTCAGGGTACGGTCGTCCTCGTCGTTACGGTCGACGAGGAAGGCAATGTGTCCGACATCCAGATAAGCAAGGGCCATCCCTTGTTGAACGATGCGGCGGTGAGCGCCGTGAGACAATGGAAATACTCTCCAACCCTGCTCAACGGAGAGCCGGTTCCTGTAATCGCTACGGTGACGGTAATTTTCAACTTGAAATAGTTTTCCCAAATATCAATCGGAGGTTCAAAATTCGATGGGACAAATCAATATTGTAGAACTATGGAATTCAATGGGCGGGATCGCCAAAGGTGTCGTTGTCATCCTGGCTATCATGTCGGCCTACTCGATCAGCGTCATGATTGAGAGATGGCTTACCTATCGCCAGGCCCGGAAGCAGTCCAGGCTCTTCACCCCCGCGGTGGCCGAATGCCTGAAGGACGGGAAGATCGACGAAGCGATCGCGCTGGGCGAACAATACAACAAGAGCCACCTGGCGAAGGTTCTCACGTCGGGACTGCATGAACTGCAGGCGCACGCCAAGAGCAAGGATATCCCCGGAGAGACTCTTGAAGCCTCCAAGCGGGCCCTGGAAAGAGCCACCGCCATCAACATTGAGGATCTGAAGAGAGGCCTCAGCGGCCTGGCCACCATCGGTTCCACGGCTCCCTTTGTGGGGTTGTTCGGGACGACAATCGGTATCATCAACGCGTTCCAGGGGATGAAAACCGAGGAGACGGCGGGCATCGCGGCGGTCGCCGGCGGTATTGCGGAAGCGCTCGTCACCACCGCCTTCGGTCTTTTCGTCGCCGTTCCGGCCGTCTGGATGTACAACGTGTTCACCAACAGGATCGAAACCTTCACCGTCGAGATGGACAATTCCTCTTCGGAACTGATCGACTATTTCATCAAGAGACGGAGCGAAACTCGTGGCTAAGCGCGGATTAGGCAAAAGCGACGTCGTCGCGGACATCAACGTCACGCCGATGGCGGATGTCATGCTGGTGCTGCTGATCATCTTCATGATTACGACGCCCCTCTTGCAGAGCGGCATCACGGTCAACCTGCCCAAGGCGAAGAATCCTCTCGATGCGCCCGAAGCGGACAGCAAGGAAGCCGTGATCGTCGCCCTGAACCGGGAAGGGAAGCTCTTCCTGGGCAAAAAGCAGGTTTCGGAAGCCGATCTCTATGATTTCCTCGTCAAGAAATATTCGGGGGGTGAAATCAATCGGACCATCTTCCTGAAGGGGGACACATCGCTGGCTTACGGCCGCGTTGTGGAGATTGTCAACGGCTGCCGGAGCGCGGGTGTGGAACGTATCGGTTTGATGGCTGAAAAGGAAAAGGAATAGAGGGGCAGTGCGGCGCGGCCCGCCTCGGCGCGCCGTCTGCCGATCGATTCAGCCGTTCCAGAGAGGGAAGCGGATCCGCGCGAGGAGCCACCCGTGCGCCGGGGAGACTCGGATCCGCCCCGATCCGTACAGGCCGGATCGCGGGCGTGTGTGCGCCGGAGGCGACGCCCCTAGGCAGGTTCTCATAAAAGAAAGGGATTTTTATCATGGCAATGAAAGTCGGCGGCAAGAAGGGCGCCATGTCGGATATCAATATCACGCCCTATATTGATATTCTGCTGGTTCTCCTCATCATTTTCATGGTTATCACTCCCGTGCGCCAGATGGACTTGGATGTGAAAGTCCCGCAAGCCTCCCAGGACACGGGCGGACCCCCCGATCCAAACGTCATCGTTGTGTCCATCAGTGAATCCTTCCAGATCGCCATCAATCAGGAGCAGACGACCATCGGCAATCTGGGGGCCAAACTTCGGGAGATTTACAGCGCGCGGGCCAACAAGAACATGTTTGTCAGCGCAAGCCCCAAGCTGCCTTACGGCGACGTGGTCAAGATCATCGATATCGCCAAGGGGGCCGGCGTGGGAGATATCGGTTTGCTAACGGAAGAGATCCGCTAGAAAGATCGGACTTGCACTTGGTTCAACTCTTCGTTTGGAGGCCACAATGAGGGTCAAAAGCAAGTGGCTGGCTGTCTTTTTTCTGCTGGCTGTGATGCCCCTGTCGGGCTGCAACTTCATCCAAAAGCTGCGCGCCCGGGACTACCTGAATAAGGGGGTGAAGGCGTTTACCGAAATGAAGTATGATGCGGCGGCGCAGTTTTTCGAGAAGTCCGTCCAGCTGGATCCGACTTTTGAAACCGCCCGCATGTACTTGGCAACCGCGTATACCTCTCAGTTCATTCCGGGATCCACCGACCCCCGGAGCGAAGAGATGGCATATAAGGGGATCGAGACTTTTAAGCAGGTCGTCAACATGGCCGCGGATCCGTCCAAGCCCAACATCAACGCCATGCTCAGCATCGCCAGCCTGTATTATCAGCTGAAAAAGTTCGATGAGTCCAAGGAGTGGTGCAACAACATCATCAAGATCGATCCCAAGAACGCCGAGGCGTATTACCGCATCGCCGTCATTAATTTTGACGATTCGCTGGAGAAGACCGGCGTCCAGGGGGAAAACGTCGAATTCATGACTCCCGAGGAGAAAACCGCCACGCTGGCCAATATTGAGCAGGCGCTGCAATGCCTTGAAAAGGCGCTCGAAATCCGCCCGGACTACTTCGACGCCATGGAGTACCAGAACCTGCTCTGGAGGGAAAAGGCCAAGTTTGAAACGGATGCGGCCAAGAAAGCCGAACTGATCCGTCAGGCCGATCTTGTGTCCAAGAAGGCTTTGGATCTCCGGCTGAAGGCTCAGGAGGAAGAAGCGAAAAAACCCAAAAAGTTGGGGACGATCGGCGGCGGGAAGTAGCAGGGCCGTTCGGCGGCTGATGGCAGGACGGTTCCGCGTTGAGGGATCGAGGACGTGGAACCATGGAAGGCGCTGAAAACACCTCAGGGGACGGGAAGATGGCCCGTCCCCTTTTTTTATGCCGGCTGTCCGTTCGCCGGGCCCAAGAGCGACGGGCGCCTTTTACAGCGGTTCCCATATCCTCTATAATGATAAAGGGACTGCCGTACTCGCATGATACGCTATGAGGATCTCGCCGGAAAAATAAGGCGCTACCATCCCGACGCCCCTATGGAAATGATCCAGAGGGGCTATGTGGTTTCGGCCAAGTATCACAAGGGACAGGTGCGGATGAACGGGGAGCCCTATCTCACCCACCCCCTGGAAGTCGCCAATATACTGGCCGAGCTCAAGCTCGACGTCGTGACCGTGACGGCGGGCCTCCTTCATGACGTGCTCGAAGACACACTGATGTCCCCGGAAGAGCTGAAGCGGCAGTTCGGAGACGAGGTGTTCCAGCTGGTGGACGGCGTCACGAAGATCGCGCAGGTCCAGCTCGCGTCCCGCCACCAGAAACAGGCCGAGAACTTCCGCAAAATGCTGCTCGCCATGATCGGCGACATCCGCGTCCTGTTCGTCAAGCTGGCCGATCGTCTTCACAACATGCGCACCCTTCAATATCTGCCCCCGGAACGGAGGGAGAGAATCTCCCTGGAGACCATGGAGATCTACGCTCCTCTCGCCCATCGGCTGGGCATGGCCAAGATCCGCGGGGAGCTGGAAGACCTGGCCTTCAGCTTCCTGGATCCCGTCGCCTACCAGAACACGGTGGCGCAAATCGAGGCGCGCCGGGCGGTCACGGAGGATTTTATTCACGAAGCCGAGGGCATTATCTCCCGCGAGCTGAAGGAGCATGGAATCCCCGCACGCACCGAAAGCCGCATCAAACGGATCTACGGCATCTACAACAAGATGAGGAGGCAGAAAATCTCCATCGACGAGGTTTTCGACTTTGTGGCCGTGAGAGTGATCACCGATACGGTGCGCAACTGCTACACCATCCTCGGGATCCTGCACAACCTCTGGAAGCCCGTGCCGGGCCGCATCAAGGATTATATCGCCATCCCCCGCCCCAACCTGTACCAGTCGCTGCACACGTCCGTCATCGGACGCAACGGCCAGCCTTTCGAGATTCAGATACGGACCGACGAGATGCACCGGATCGCCGAGGAGGGAATCGCGGCCCATTGGAAGTACAAGGAGGGCAAACTCGGCACCGTGGAAGGGGAGGAGCAGTTCCGGCGGTTGCGGCAGCTCGTCATGTCGCAGGAGGAAATCAGCGATCCGCGCGAATTCCTGAGCAATCTGAAGATCGACCTGTACCCGGACGAGGTCTATTGCTTCACGCCGAAAGGCGAGGTCATCACCCTGCCCCGGGACGCGACCCCTGTCGATTTCGCTTACGCCATCCACACGGAGGTAGGGCACCATTGTGTCGCCGCGCGCGTCAACACGCGCATCGTCCCGCTCCGGCACAAGATACGCAACGGGGAGATCGTGGAGGTGGTCACGGCGAAGGACGCGTCTCCCAGCCGGGACTGGCTGACGTTCGTCAAGACGGCCCGCGCGCGCGGAAAGATCAAGCACTGGATCAATCAGAAGGAAAAGGAGGACGCCGCCGAACTGGGCCGCAAGCTGATGGAGAGGGAGGCGCGCCGGTTCAAGACCACCTGGAAGAAGGTGCTGCTGATGAACAGGCTCCCGGAAGTCCTTGCGCGCTGCGGCCTGCAAAAGCCGGAGGAGATCTATTCCGCCGTCGGCTTCGGAAAAATCGCGCCGCGCCAGATCCTCTCTCCGCTTTTCCCCGACCTCGCCCCTCTGCCCGAAGCCAAGGTCAAGCCGTCGCGCGTGCCGTCCGTGGTCCGGAAGGTTCTGGGACAGGCGGACTCGGCCATCACCGTCAAGGGCCAGGACGGGCTTCTCGTCTACCGCGCCAAATGCTGCAATCCCATTCGCGGCGATGAGATCGTCGGATACATCACCCGGGGGAAAGGTGTCTCCGTCCATACCACCTCCTGTCCGAACCTTGCCAACTTCCTGGGCTCCGACCGGATTACCGACGTGGAATGGATGAGCATTCCGGACGATGAGGTTTTCCCCGTGCGCCTGGCGATCACGGTGGAAGACAGGCAGGGAATCCTGGCCGACATCACGTCCGCCATATCCAACCTCAAGACCAATATCCGGGAATCGCGCTCCTCGAGCGACAGCGACTCCGGCAAAGGCCTGGTCGAGATCACGGTGGACATCAGCGACGTCAAACATCTGCAGAAGGTGATTCAGGGCTTGAAAACCATCCGCGGGATCCAGGAAGTGGAACGGGTCCAGCAGATCCCATAGGGCCGGGACTGCAAAGGCAAAGTTCGAATTTCGAATCGCGGCTCGCGGGGGGCGAAGGAAGGCACGATGATTTCGGGAGGATCGGGATGAAGGAGATCGTGGAAACCAGGGAAGCCGCGGCGCCCATCGGGCCCTATTCCCAGGCCGTACGCGCCGGCGGGTTCGTTTTCGTTTCGGGCCAGATCCCCGTCCGGCCGGAAACGGGACAGGTCGTGGAAGGGGACATCGCTGCACAGACCCGCCAGGTTTTGGAGAATCTTTCCGCCATACTCCGGGCCGCGGGAAGCGATCTCGGGAAGGTCGTCAAGACCACGGTCTTTTTATCCAATTTCGACGACTTTCCGGCCATGAACCGGATATACGGGGAGTTTTTCGCGGAGGCCTGCCCCGCGCGCTCCACCGTTCAGGCGGCGCGTCTGCCCAAGGATGTATTGGTGGAAATTGAGGCGGTCGCGATCTCCTAGATCGCCTTTTGCACCCTGCCGGATCTCAGGCACCGTGTGCAGACCCGGACGCGCTTGACCGTGCCGTTTTCGATGATGCGGACGCTCTGGAGATTCGGATAGAATTTTCGGGAGCGGATATTATGAGCGTGGGAGACGGTATGGCCGAAGACCGGTTTTTTAGCGCAAACGTAACACTGCATCGGCATGGTCCTGCTCTCCATTAAAGGGGCGCATCATACCAATCGCAGCTTCCCGAGTCAAGACGAATCGCGAAGGACTCTTGAAACGGCGCCTCGCGCGCCCCGCCCGGCGCCCGGGGCCCTGTCATCCCCCGCCGCGCCCTGCGCTTGTCATCCATGCTTTTTCAATCCCCTAGACCAGGTCTTCTCCTCCATCGACGCGGATGATGTTCCCCGTCGCCCAATGCGTCTCGCACAGGCTGAGCGCGACGAGAATTTCAGCCACGTCCTCCGGTGTCGTCAAACGACCCCCCGGATTCAGTTCCAGGGCGCGCTCAAACATCTTTTCACTGCCGGGTATCCGGCGGGCCGCCGGCGTTTCCGTCACGCCGGCCTGCAGAGCGTTCACCGCAATACCCCATGGGGCCAGTTCCACCGCCAGCTGGCGGACATGCGATTCCAGGGTGGCCTTTGCGGCGGAGACGGCGCCGTAGGCCGGCCAGATTTTCCTGCCTCCGGCGCTCGTCATCGCCCAAATCTTCGCTCCCTTGCGCAGAAGCCCCGCGTCGCGCAGATCCTGGACCCAATAGACAAGGCTGTGCGCCATGACCTCCAGGGTCATAGTCATGTCGGCCGGCCGGACCCTGCTTCCCGGATCGTCGGCGATGAATGGTTTAAGGGTTCCGAATGCAAGCGAGTGCAGCAGGCAACGGATCCCGTGTTCTCCCGCATCACTGTCCATGGCGTCGCGGCAGGCCCTTATCACCTCGGAACGGCGCTCTGGATCCGCCGCGTTGACATTGAAGAACAGAGCCCGGCGTCCCAGTCCCCGGATTTCGGAGGCCAGGCTTTCCACCCGGCCCGCCGCCGCCCTGCGGTCCAGATGGACGCCGGCGATGTCGAAGCCGCTTCGCGCGAGCGCCAGGGCGGAAGCGGCGCCGAAGCCGCCGGATGCGCCGAGTATGAGCGCCCACTGTCGTGGTATGTCTTCGGGCACGAGGACCTCCCTTCTTGACAATGCCCCGCAATCTGTCCATCCTGAGTCTATCATGATTCCAGGTCCGCGACGGCGCCGCTCGTGGTAGGATGGGGATGCCGGCGAAAGGGCGGCGGACCTGCAAGGGGCGGCAAAATTTAATGGCTCAAAACTTCATTGCAGCATTAAGCATAGGGACGGAATGCAGGCAGAGCCCTTCGGGAATTCATACCCCAAAGGAAGGAATAAGGCGATGGCAGACGAGCGGATGAGCAAAAACAAGGCGATCGACATGGCCTTGACACAGATTGAGAAGCAGTTCGGCAAAGGCTCCATCATGCGCCTGGGCGACCGCATCGACACCGCGGGCGTTCAGGCCATCTCCACGGGTTCCATTTCCTTTGACGCCGCCCTGGGCGTGGGCGGTTTCCCCCGGGGGCGCGTGGTGGAAATTTTCGGCCCCGAATCGAGCGGCAAGACCACCATCGCGCTGCACGCCATCGCCCAGGCCCAAAAGGCCGGCGGAACGGCCGCGTTCATCGACGCCGAACACGCCATGGATGCCAGTTACGCCAAGCTTCTGGGGGTCAATACCGATGAACTGCTGGTTTCCCAGCCGGACAGCGGGGAGCAGGCCCTGGAAATCGCGGAGGTGCTGGTGCGCAGCGGCGCCGTCGATATCCTTGTCGTCGATTCCGTGGCCGCGCTCGTTCCCAAGGCCGAGCTGGAGGGGGAAATGGGAGATTCGCTCCCCGGCCTGCAGGCCCGCCTGATGTCGCAGGCCCTGCGCAAGCTGACCGCCATTGTCTCCAAATCCAACACCTGCATGATTTTCATCAACCAGATGCGCGAAAAGATCGGCGTCATGTTCGGCAACCCGGAGACCACGACAGGAGGGCGCGCCCTTAAATTTTACTCTTCCATCCGCGTGGATATCCGGCGCATCGCGTCCATCAAGGAAGGGGACCAGGTCGTCGGAAGCAGGACGCGCGTCAAGATCGTCAAAAACAAGCTTGCGCCCCCGTTCCGGGAGGCCGAATTCGATATCCTTTACAATCAGGGCATATCCTATGAGGGCGACCTTATCGATCAGGCCGTCGAACGGAAGCTCATCGAAAAGAGCGGGGCCTGGTTTTCCTATCAGGGTGAAAGGCTGGGCCAGGGGAGGGAGAACGCCAAGCAGTTCATTCGCGAGCACCCGGAGATCGCCGCCGCATTGAGCGCCAAATTGCGCGAGATGCTGGGCCTCGTCAAGCCGGCGCAGGCGCAGGCCGAAAAAGGCAAGACCGGATAGAACTATCCCCGGAACCGCATCCCGGCAGAACGACCGCCCAACCCGTTCGGCTGGAGCCGGGCCGCGATTCCGTGCAGCCGTCCGTCTCCAGGAGCGCCTGTCGCGGAAACTCTTTCGCTTCGCAGCCGAAAGGCATAAAATGATATCGCCGGAGTCGGCCAGGCAATCGCGTCCCTGTCCTCAGGGCCGAGGAAAGTCCGAACTCCACAGGGCGGTGTGCCTCGTAACACGAGGGAGGGGCGACCCTACGGAAAGTGCCACAGAAAACATACCGCCTCGCGCGGCGAGGTAAGGGTGAAAAGGTGCGGTAAGAGCGCACCGCGCCGCTGGTAACAGCGGCGGCACGGTAAACCCCACACGGAGCAAGGTCAAATAGAAAAGCGATTCCTGCAAGGGATAAGGACGGCCCGTCCGATGCTTTTGGGTAGACCGCTGGATCCCCGGGGCGACCCGGGGACTAGATGAATGATTGCCGTCCCTGCGCCGCAGGGAAACAGAATTCGGCTTACGGCCGGCTCCGGCGACACAAATATCCTTCAAAGACCTTCGGTCAAGCCGAGGACGCGCATTCGGGGTTTGTCGGTGAACGCGTCAAGAAGTCCCCATGCCATACCGCCGCCCTTTTGCCGGATGAATGCATGAGATCCGGGTCGCGTCTTCGCCGTCGGGCTAGGGGCGGATGTGGGAGACCTCTTTCAAACGGCCGAAGACGCGCCCCAGCTTCACCTGGATCTCAAACTGGACGGGAATCTTTTTTTCATCGGCGGAAAGCCACATGCTGAATTGACCCCCTTCCTTGAACAGGCCTCCCATCAGGGCGATCGTTTCGATCTTCCAGGCCGTGAATCTGCCCGCCGGGGCCTCGACGACATCCTGTTTTTTCACACGGGATCGAACCTCCTTGATCAGGTCGTCGTTGGCGAGCAACGAAGTGTGCTCGTATCCCGCGGTGAGGGGAAGCGTCCTCAGAAAATAGAGGGCGGAAAATGGATCCTGAACGCATGCCGGGATGCCTTCCTTGACCGTATCCTTCCTCACGGCGGGAGGGGTCACAGACTCGTCGAGATCCCGGATGTGGAGGCTCCCGCTTTCCCCCATGTACTCCACATCGATCCGCCTTTTGCGCCTGCCTTCGCGGATGACGCTCGAGGCTCTCAGGGCACAGAGCGTTCCCGTTTCGGAGAGAAAAACGAAATGATCCTCGATTTTCATGCCCGTCAGATTGATAAGGGCTCCGCTGGACCGCGCATTAAAGGATATCCGCAGGACTTTCCGGCCCCGATGTTCCGTCTCCTCGGCCAGCCACAGCTCCGCTTCGCCCGCGTGCATTCTGGGGAGAAAGAAGAAGTACCACGGCGGGTCCCATTGAACCGTGTATACAAGCCGCTCGCCGACGGTAAAGGGATTGCCGGCGGCGTCATCGGCGCGCGCCCCGTCCTTGCCGTGGAGCGCGCCGGCATGCGCCGCCGCCAGCAGATAAACGGCCGCAATCAGGGATTTAGGAGCGGACAACCGGCGCGCCTCCTTTTCTCCTCAGCCGGCGAAGGACGGCGTCGAACACCTCATCGACGCTTATGTCCATGCATTCATTCCGCGTCGGACAGGTTCTTTTATAGCAAAAACTGCATTCGAGGGTGTGGCACACGGCTTCGTCCCCCTCTTGCCAGGGACCGTTTCGGACGGGGGAGGTGGGTCCGAAAACGCCGACCGCAGGCGTACCGAGAGCGCAGGCGAGATGGAAAGGCCCCGTGTCCCCTCCGATAAACAGGCTGCATTTTCTCAAAAGAGGAATCAACTGCAAAAAGGAAACGGCGACATGACGGGGCCGGGCGCCGCCGGAATGTTCCGCGATCGCCCGATAGAGCGGTTCTTCGCCCGGGCCCGTAGTCACGGCCGCCTCGAGCCCAAGTTCATCCCGGATTCTCGCGGCCAGCGCCCCGAACCGCTCCGCCTTCCATCGCTTGGTCGCCCAGCCGCCCCCGGGATTCATGACGACAAAGTCGCCGAGCCGCTCCCTGTGCAGAATCGCGTGGATATGCCGGAAATCTTCATCCGGGACGATGAAATCCGGCAGGGTCGCCCCGGGGCGCGCCCCGGCCAGTCCCGCGAGCATCCGGTTCAGGGTGAGGACATGAGAGGGCCTATCCGGTTTGCCGAGCGATTGATGGTAGAACCAGTGGGCCGGCGGCTCGCGCACCAGCTCCTTGGAGTATCCCAACCGTGTGCGGGACCCGCTGGCCAGGGCGAGAAAAGCCGTTTTCAGCAGTCCCTGGAAATCAATGACGTAGTGGTATCGGCGGGATCTCAGATTGCGCACGAGATTGCGCAGGGAGCGCCACGCCGGCCGGTGGGGCGGAAACAGCGACAGGGCGTTGGTGTCGACAGGGAGTATGTCGTCGATCCCCCGGACGGCGGACAAAAGGAATCGGGACTTTTCCCCCACCAGCCAGTCGATTCGGGCCTCCGGAAAAGACGTGCGCAGGTCGGCCAGCGCCGGAAGCGTGTGCAGGATATCCCCCAGCGAGCTGAGGCGAATAATCAAAATCCTGGGAGAAGCTCTCATGAGCGGAACTTGGCCAATATGGTCTGGATCAGATCGCGCGTCGAATGATTCTTGGAGTCTCCGGCGATCGCCACGCGGCCCCCGAACTCCCGCACCGTTTCGCGTTCCGGGACGCTCTCCTCCGTGTAATCGGTCCCCTTCGCGTGGACGTCGGGACGCAACAGATTCAGGATATCATCCGCCGTGGCCGCGTCAAACATCACAACGTAGTCGACGCATTCCATCGACGCGACGATCTCGGCCCGGTCCGCTTCCGGCTGCAGGGGACGGCCTTCGCCTTTCAGGGCGGCCACGCTGGCGTCGCTGTTGATTCCCACGATCAGAACGTCGCCCATGGCCCGGGCGGCCTGCAGGTACCGGATGTGGCCGACATGAATCAGGTCGAAACAGCCGTTGGCGAAGACGATTTTCCGGTTGGAAGCGCGCAGGTCCGCCGCGATGGACTGAAGTTCTTCGAGACTTCTTATTTTAAGCTTCGGATCGGTGATCATGCGAAACGATTCGAGGTTCAAAGCCTGACGGATCCTACGCGCGCCGCCGCCCCGCGGGGTCCTTCTCGACGGCCGCGCGGAGTTCATCGGGCGTCACGGTCGCCGTCCCCCGCTTCATCACCACAATCCCCCCCGCGTAATTGGCGAGACGGGCGGCGCATTCAGCGGAAGCGCCGCAGGAAAGGGCCAGAGTGAAGACCGCGATGACCGTATCGCCCGCCCCGGTGACATCCGCCACTTCGTCCGTGCCGTACACCGGGATGTGCAGGGGCGCTTTGCGCCGTTCAAACAGGGTCATGCCGAAGCGTCCCTGAGTGACCAGCAGGGACTCGAGGCGCTGGCGCCGCAGCACCCGTCTCGCGGTTTCGTGAAGCCGTCCCGTGTCGGAGCCGATGGGGACGCGCATCGAGGATTCCAGCTCCGTGATGTTGGGAGTCATGGAGGTCACGCCGCTGTAAGCCCCCATGTCAAATCTCGAATCCACGACGACCGGGACTTTCTTGTCCCTGGCCTCCCGCATCAGGCCGTCCGGCAAAGGGGTGGAAAAGGCGCCGTAGCCGTAATCACTGAGAATAATGCCGTCCGCCCGCGTCAGGCTCCGGCGAAGAAGGCCCCAGGGTATGGGGAACGCCGAACCGGGTTGCGGTTCCCGGTCGAGGCGCACGATCTGCTGTGACGTGGAATGATGCGCGCCTGCCAGGATGCGCGTTTTGACGGGAGTGGCATAGGAGCCGAGCCTGCGCACGCCGCGGACATCGGCGCCTTTCCTTTTGAGCACGGCCAGCAGGTCGCGTCCCGGCTCGTCCCGCCCGACGGCGCCGAGCACGGTCACCTCGCATCCGAGGTCGAGCAGGTTGTTGGCGGCATTGGCCGCCCCTCCCGGGAGGCGGATGAGTTTCTCGTATTCCAGCACCAGGACAGGGGCTTCGCGGGAGATTCTCGACGTCCGCCCGTAGACAAACTCGTCGGCGATAAGATCCCCGGCCACAACGATCCTGCGCTGCGGGAACCTTTTCAGAATCTCAAGCAGTTGTTCGCGCATTTCAAGCGCCTGAATGTAACAGAGATTCCGGAGAAAAACAATTTGCCGTCGTTTCCTCGGATTCTCCGCAGGATTTGTGACCGGCGTCACGGACGCGGCGACTCCATGGCTGTAAACTGTGCGCTGCTGGAGGATCATCCGCGGCCCGGATCGTCGAGGGATGCTCTCGGATACCGGGGGATGCCCGAGCCCCTCACGTCCGGCCGCGGACCTGGCCGTCCAGCTTCTTCCGGGCCGCTTCCACCACCTGTTCCACCGTAATGCGCGTCATGCATCGGAAATCCGTCGGGCATCGTCTCAAGAAGCAGGGGCTGCAGTCGACGGGCTGTTTCAGCACGGTCGCCTGAGGACTGAGGGGCCCGGTGGCGACCTCGCTTGTGGACCCGAAGATGGCCAGCTGGGGAACGTCCAGCGCCGCCGCCAGGTGCATAGGCCCGGAATCGTTCGTGATCAGCAGGCTGCATTCGCGGATCAATCCCATCAGCTCCCCGAGCGTGGTGCGGCCCGCCAGGACCACGGACGGCCGGGCCATCTTCGCCGCAACTTCGTCCGCGACGCGACGGTCGGCGGCGGATCCGAAAATCAAAACGCGCGCCCGATACTGTTCCGCCAGGGCATCCGCCGCCCGGGCGTAGCGGTCGGGGAACCAGCGCTTGGCCTCGCCGTAATAGGCTCCGGGATTCAGACCTATCACGATGTCCCCCGGGCGCACTCCGGCGGAGCGGAGAATGCCTTCGGCCGCGAGACGGTCGGCTTCCCGCACCCGGAGGCCGGCGCGAAGCGGTTGATCCGCGCGTTCCCACGGGCGGTCCTCGAGCAGGCCGGCGCCGGCGAGGATCCCCAGATAATAGTAGGCCTGGTGGAGGTCTCGCACCGCGGGATCTATCCGGCACGCGTGCGTGAGAAGCCATCCCCGTCCGTCGCGCGCGTAGCCGATCCGGATCGGTATCCGGGCGCTCCAGGCGATCCACGCGGCCTCGAATGCGTTCTGCAGAAGGATAGCCAGGTCGAAGCGGCGGCGCTTCAGGTCGTACACGAGCCGCATGAGCCCCGACAATCCGCGGTGCGCGCCCCCCTTGTCGTAATCGAGGACCTCGTCCACGAATTCGGCCGCGGCGTAGATGTCGCGCACCCAGGGACGCACAAGGAGCGAGATCTTCGCCTCCGGGAACAGGCGGCGGATCTCGCGCATGGCCGGAACGGCGATCACGGAATCCCCGACCCAGTTGGTGCCGCGTATTAGAATATTCCGCGCGCCTTCTATTTTGCGAAACTTCACCGGCGTCCCTCCGCGCAAGCCTTCAAGGCGGCCTCATAGGCGCCCGCCTCCCGGATCTCGGACGACTGAACCGATACCAGCAGGGGGAAATCCGGAGGTTCCGTTATCTTGACGGCGTCCTTTTCCGTGACGAGGATGGCGTCCGCCCCCTTTTTGCGGGCCTCCTCGGCGCAGAGCGTCCACTCCCTGCGCCCGATCCTGTGGTGGTCCGGGAAAAAGCGGGCGCCGCGCACCTCGATGCCGAGAATGCCGACATCGAGCCGGAAGCGCGCGGGATTCCCGATCGCCGCCGCGAGATATGCCGAGCGCACCGCGGAAACCGGATCGCCGTCTCCGGCGGCGCGGCTCCAGGACGCGAATGGGACGAGAGCCCGGATTCTCTGCCGGCAGTGAAAGACCATCGCCTTGCAGCGGAGACGGCGAATCTCCTCTTCAACGGCCGCCGCGGCGGTCTCTTCGGGCGCCTCGTTGAGGACCACCGCGTGGCATCGGCGCAGAGCGTGCGGCGGTTCGCGGAGCGTCCCCCTGGGGAATACGCGGTCGGAGCCGAGCGGCCGGCTCGCGTCGAGGACGACGATGTCCAGGTCGCGGTGAAGGGCGCGGTGCTGAAAACCGTCGTCCAGAAGGAAAACCGCATCCGGAGCGTGACGGGCGATGAGACGGCCGGCCCCGTAACGGTCCGCGGAGACGCCCATCCACGCCGAAGGAACCCGGCGGCGGATCAGGGCCGGTTCGTCCCCGAGAAGGGAAGCGTCCCCATCATCCCCCCGGCCCGGAGGAAGGATGCGCGGCTGCCCGGGACGATCCCTTCGGTAACCGCGGGTCAGCACCGCCGGCGTGTAACCCAGGGAGGAAAGGATACCGGCCGCATGGATGACCAGAGGCGTTTTCCCGGTTCCGCCCAGGGTCAGGTTGCCGACGCTGATCACCGGATTGGGCAGGCGGCGGCGCTTGAGCAATCCTGCGTTATATAGGCCGTTGCGCGCGCGGACGAGCGCTTCCCAGGCCAGGCCGGGCATCCAGAGCACGGGCGCGAGCGCCGGCGGAATCCTTTCCATGGCTCCACAGGGTAGCACAAAATCGGCCGGGCCGCGCCCCGCGGAATCGGATACCGGCTCCGGACGCCCGCCGCCGGGGCGTTTTTTTCTTGCGCCGCGGAAGAGGATTTGTATAATTACTCATTGATTTGCATATTTATTGAGAGGTCGGCCATGATCTCCAAGAAGGCGCGGCAGGCGAGGCTGTGGGAGACAGCCCGGAAACGGGAGGTCCGGAGCCAGGAAGAGTTCCTGGCCTTCCTCCGGAAGGAGGGTGTCGCCGTCACGCAGTCCACCCTTTCGCGGGACATACGGGATCTGGGACTGATCAAGGTCCGCGGCCGGTATCAGGTGCCCGGCGAGGGACGCCCGGGGCCGCCGGACGATATGCTGCGCCGCGCCCTGTCGCAGTTCGTCGTCCGGACGGGGATGTCGGGGAATATCGTCATGGTGCGGACCTCCCCGGGGAACGCCCATTCGGTGGCGGTGGTGCTGGACGCCGCCGAGTGGCCGGAGGTCCTGGGCACGGTGGCGGGGGACGACACGGTGTTCGTGCTCGTGCGGCAGGGCGGCTCGGGCCGAAGGGTGCTTGCGAGAATTCGGGAGTATTCGCAATGAAGATCAGAGCGGGCGTTGTCGGGGTAAGCGGCTATTCCGGGCTGGAGCTTCTTCGGCTCATGGCGCGCCATCCGTTCATGGAGTGCGTCGCGGCCATGGACGCGGAAGAAATCGGAGAAAGGCCCCTGGAGGAAATCCATCCGTCCCTGCGCGGCCTATATTGCCTGGCGACTTTCCCGCCGAAAAAGGAGAGGATCGAGGCGCTCGGAATTGACACGGTGTTTCTATGCACGCCGGACAAGGTTTCCCACGCCCTTGTGCCGGAGCTTCTGGCGCTGGGACTGCGGGTGATCGATTTCAGCGGCGCGTTCCGCCTGAAGGATGCGGCCGCTTATCCCTCCTGGTACGGCTTTCAGCACGCCCATCCCGCGTTTCTGGATCTGGCCGTGTACGGCCTGCCCGAATGGAACGCGGGCGCGATCGCGTCGGCGAAGCTGATCGCCAATCCGGGATGCTACCCCACGTCCGTCCTTCTGGCCCTGCGGCCCCTGATCCAGTCCGGATTGCTGCAGGCCGGGTCGGATATATTCTGCGACTCCAAATCGGGCGTGACGGGGGCGGGACGGAGCGTTCGGCAGGAGATGATGTTTTCAGAGGTATCCGATAGTTTTCGTCCTTACAGCCCCATTACCCACCGGCACGTCCCCGAGATATGCCAGGAACTGGGCTGGGACCTGAAGGCCTTCACCTTCGTGCCCCATCTCCTGCCCATCAACAGGGGCATCCTTTCCACCATGTATGTCCGTTTTCATCGGCAGGTCCGTTCGGACGAACTGGCGGCGGAATACCAGAAGGGATACTCCGGACGCCGCTTTGTGCGGATCCTGGGCGATTCCCGTCTGCCCGAGCTGCGGGCGGTGAATCATACGAACTTTTGCGATATTGGATGGCGGCTGACGCACGGAGGGATGGGGGCCATCGTCTTTTCAGCCATCGACAACCTCGTGAAGGGGGCGTCCGGCCAGGCCGTTCAGAATTTCAACATCATGCACGCGCTCGACGAGAGCGCGGGCCTGCCGTAGGAGACACCGTGCGCATTACCGTGAAGCTGGGAGGGAGCATTCTGGAGGACGCCGGCGTCCGCATGCGGCTTCTGGAACAGGTCTCGAAGATCTCGGCGCTCGGCCACGAGATCCTTCTGGTGCACGGGGGGGGAAAAAGCCTGAGCCGGCGTCTTGAGCAGCTGCGGATTCCCTCCCGGTTTGTGGAGGGTCTGCGCGTGACCGACGCCGAGACCCTGGGAGTGGCGGTGATGGTGCTCGCGGGCGAGGTGAACAAGAGAATTGTCGCGGAAATGAGCGGGCTGAGCATCCGGGCGGTCGGCATTTGCGGGGCGGACGCCGGCGCCGTCCGCTGCGTGCGCCTTTCCGATTTGGGGGGATACCCGGAAGATCTCGGTTTCGTGGGGAAACCGTCCGAGGTAAACAGGCCCTTTTTTGAAAGCCTTTTCGCCTCGGGACTGATCCCTGTTGTATCAAGCATCGCCCTGGGCCCGGATGCCGGGCTCTATAACGTGAACGCAGACCAGATGGCCGCGTGCTGCGCCTCGGGCACCGGGTGCTCCGCCCTGATCTACCTGACCGACGTCCCGGGCGTAAGAGACGAGAACGGGGCTGTGCTCCGGGACATCGGAGAATTTGAAATACTGCAGATGCGCTCGCGGGGAATTCTCTCGGGAGGAATGCTCCCGAAGACCTCCTCATGCCTCGAAGCGCTCGCGGCCGGGGTGGCGTCGGTCTGGATACTCCCCGGCGCCGGCCCGGATGTGTTGACCGGGTTCATCGATGGGACTCTGACGGAAGGAACGCAGATTCATGGAAACCAATGACGCGGCCCGGCTCAGACCGGAGGAGATACAATCTCTCGAGGAGCAGTTCCTCTTTCCCACCTATAAAAGGTCCGACCTTTTCTGCTCGCATGGTTCCGGAGCCTATCTTTACGATATGGCGGGCCGGCGCTATACCGATTTTCTGGCAGGCATTTCCGTCAATTCACTGGGCTATAACCATCCGCGCCTGGTCCGCGCCCTGATAGAGCAGGGGCAGAGGCTGATACATTGCTCCAATCTCTTCTATCACCCGTACCAAGGCCTCCTGGCCAAGCGTCTCGCGGGAGTTTCCGGCATGGCCAGGGTCTTTTTCACCAACAGCGGAACGGAAGCGATCGAGGCCGCGCTCAAGATCGCGCGCGCTTACGGTCGCAGCCGGGGACGGGAAGACAAATCCTTGATCCTGACGCTCAGGAACTCATTCCATGGGCGCACGTTCGGCGCCCTCAGCATCACGACGCAGGAGAAATACCAGGCCCCCTTCCGTCCTCTCGTGCCGGACGTCGAGATCGTGCAGGAATGGACGCGGGAGGCTCTGGAAAGGGCTTTTTCGGACCGGGTCTGCGCCCTGTTTCTGGAGCCGGTTCAGGGCGAAGGAGGCGTGGTCCCGCTTCCGGCCGATTTTGTCCGCGCCGGGCGCGAGCTGTGCGACCGCTACGACGCGCTTCTGGTCGCGGACGAAATCCAAAGCGGGCTGGGGAGGACCGGCCGGTATTTCGCTTTCGAACATTACGGGATCCGGCCCGATGTCTTGACACTGGCGAAGTCTCTGGCCGCGGGGTATCCCCTGGGGGCGGCGCTCGGGAACTCGCGGGCTGCGGAGTGCCTGAAACCGGGAGATCACGGCACCACGTTCGGCGGCGGGCCGCTGGCATGCAGGCTCGCCCTGGAGGTTCTCGATATCATCGAGGAGGAGCATCTGATCGACAGGGTCGCGCAGTCGGGGGAATTCCTCGCGCGCGGGCTCCGCGGCCTCGCGGCGCGCCATCCGACCATGGGCGAGATTCGTGCGATGGGTTTGATGATCGGCGTGGAATTGGGCGGCGCGGCCAAGGAAGTCGTAAACCGCCTTTTGAAAAGGGGATTCATAACGAACGCGGCGCACGAAACCGTCCTGAGACTTCTGCCTCCCTTCGTTATTTCAAGAAGCGATATCGAGGAGTTCCTGGCCGCCCTCGACGGGGTTCTGAGCGAAATGGAATGCGCGAAGGAAACGAAGGAATCCCTGAAATAAGGAGTCTTCCGATGGCTGAGACAACCGAAACGGAGCCTGCGGCGACGATGTCCCACGGCCGGGCGATCCATGTCCGCAAGGCCCGCGTGAGCGATGCGGAGGAGATGTGCCGCATGATCAACTATTACGCGGACCAGCAGCGGATGCTGCCCAAGTCGCTGCTGCAGATTTACGAAAATCTCCGCGATTACAGCGTCGCGTTCGAGCCTTCCGTCCCGGATCGCCCGATAGGCTGCGGCGCCCTGCATATCTACTGGGAAAACCTGGCCGAGATACGCGCCCTCGCCGTGGCGCCCGAGATGACGCGGAAGGGGATCGGCCGGGCGCTGGTGGAGAAACTCCTGGAGGAAGCGCGAACGCTTGAAATCGAGCAGGTGTTCTGCTTCACCTACGAGCCGGCGTTCTTCAGCCGTTTCGGCTTTATCCAGGTGGAACATCGCGCGCTTCCCTTGAAGGTGTACAACGAATGCTTTCACTGTCCCAAACTCACAAAATGCGATGAACTCGCCATGGTCCTTCAGCTATGAGTCGAATGCGCGCGCAACGTTCCAGGGTTCGGCCCGAGGCCGAATGGCGTTTGATTGAAGGCGGCATTACGGCGCCCCAGGGATTTCTCGCCTCGGGAGTGTCGGCCGGAATAAAGAAAAAAGGTCTCGACCTCGCCGTCGTATTTTCCTCGCAGCCGGCGTCGGCCGCGGGAGTTTTCACGCTGAATCGGGTGCAGGCGGCGCCCGTTGTCCTGAGCAGGCAGAATCTGAAAACGTCGCGGGGCCGCGCCAGCGCGGTGCTGATCAATTCAGGGTGCGCGAATGCCTGCACGGGGGACCGGGGGATGCGCGACGCGCGCATCAGCACCCGGTGTCTGGCGTCGCATCTCCATGTGGATCCATGCAGGGTCCTGGTGGCGAGCACCGGCGTCATAGGGAGCTTTCTGCCCGTCCCCAAGGTCCTGAAGGGAATATCGGCGGCCGTCAGCGCCCTGAATTCGAGAGGCGGGAGCGCGGCGGCCCGGGCGATCATGACGACCGATACCCGCGAGAAATCGATCGCCGTGGAAGGGCGTATCGCAGGCCAAACCGTCCGCATCGGCGGAATGGCCAAGGGGGCCGGCATGATTCACCCGCAGATGGCGACCATGATTTCCATCCTCACCACCGACGCGCAGATTCAGCCGGGAATCCTCAACAGGGCCCTGCGCCACGCGGCCGACCGCACCTTCAACTGCCTGACCATCGACGGGGACACGTCCACCAACGACACCCTTCTCATACTGGCCAACGGCGCTTCCAGCGCCCCCGTCGCCGACCGCCGTTCCATCTCCTTTTTCGAGAACGGGCTTACGATGATCTGTGAAGAACTGTCCAAGAGCATAGCCAGAGACGGGGAAGGCGCCACAAAGTTCGTGGAGATACTGGTGCGGGGAGCGGCGGATTTTGAAAGCGCGCGCAGAGTGGCCAAGACGATAGCCCATTCCCCCCTGGTCAAGACTGCGCTTTATGGAGAAGAGCTCAACTGGGGCCGGAT
Organism: uncultured Acidobacteriota bacterium; assembly: GCA_964481255.1. Classification (GTDB taxonomy): domain Bacteria; phylum Acidobacteriota; class UBA6911; order UBA6911; family UBA6911; genus UBA6911. The sequence goes on from CAYZTZ010000001.1 coordinate 93,376, forward strand.
CCTGTGCGCCGTCGGATACAGCGGAGTGCCTTTTGATCCGGAAAGGGTTTCCTTAAGCCTCAACGGGATACCCGTTTTCCGGAACGGCTCGCCCGTCGGCTCGACCCGCTCGCGCGCCGAAAAGGCCATGAAAGACCGCGATCTCCAGATTGAGGTGGATCTTGCGGGAGGGCGCTCCTCGGCCAGGGTCTGGACCTGCGATCTGAGCCGCGGCTACGTCGATATCAACGCAAGCTATATCTCTTAGCTGGTTTCTGTCGTAAAGCCATTGATATCAAAAGATTTGCGCCGAACGTGTAAGTCGTCGGCGAAGTTTTTGAAGTCTGCACGCCTGTCTGCGCCTTCGCCCGGCGTTTATCGGCGGCGGCAAACTGCAGCAAAACAAGGCATAAGCAAGTCCGCGCACTCGACGGCTGCCTTTCGATCGTCATAAACAGATGTCCTGATATGTGTTTCGTCATTCGCGCGCGGCGATTTGTGATGCGCTGTTTTGTCTTGACAATCCCCGGCACCGGTCTAAGATACCGGAGTGCGCGGCGCGCGAACCCCGCGTGACATGTTTCTATGAACATCTATAAGCCAGAGCGTTTTGACGCAATCTTTCATCTTGGAATCCTCCTCCTTTAAAGAAGAATAGCCTTGTTCCGCCGCCTTTTGCCGGGAAGCCGAGATCGTCGTTCCGGAATCAGGGCGGATCAATAAATCGATTGGCGAAAGGATTCAGCAATGACAGACCGAGTACTCATATTCGACACGACATTGAGAGACGGGGAACAGTCCCCAGGGGCCAGCATGACCATCCAGGAGAAACTGATGCTGGCGCGGCAGCTTGAGAAGTTAAGGGTAGACATCATTGAAGCCGGGTTCCCGATCTCCTCGGACGGGGATTTTGAATCCGTTCGGCGTATAGCCGGGGAAATCCGCACGGTCACCATCGCCGGACTGGCCAGGGCCAATAAGGGCGATATCGACCGTTGCTGGGAGGCCGTGCGTCATGCCGCAAAGCCAAGAATTCATGTGTTTATCGCAACATCCGATATACATCTAAATTACAAGTTAAAGAAAACAAGGGAGGAGGCGCTGGAGGAGGCCAGACAGGCGGTCCAATATGCCAAATCACTCTGCCAGGACGTCGAATTCTCTGCGGAGGATTCCACACGGTCGGATCTGCCCTATTTATGCAAGGTCGTGGAGGCGGTAATCGACGCTGGAGCGACGGTGGTCAACATCCCGGACACCGTGGGTTATACCTTCCCGACCGAATACGCCGAGCGGATCCGATACATCCGGGCAAATGTCCCCAACATCGGCCGCGCCATCCTTTCCGTCCATTGCCACAACGACCTTGGACTGGCTGTCGCCAACTCGCTGGTGGCCATTCAGAACGGTGTGCGGCAGGTCGAATGCACCGTCAACGGAATCGGCGAACGCGCGGGCAACGCCTCGCTCGAGGAAATCGTGATGACCCTGCGCACGCGCAAGGACCTCTTCGACGTGGAATCCGGGATCAATACGAGGGAAATCTATCCTTCCAGCGCCATGCTGACCAATCTCACAGGCATGATGGTTCAGCCGAACAAGGCCATCGTGGGGCGAAACGCCTTTGCCCACGAAGCGGGCATTCACCAGGACGGGGTGATCAAGGAAAAGCTCACGTATGAGATCATGCGTCCGGAAGACGTCGGGATCAAGGAGAGCAGACTTGTAATGGGAAAGCATTCCGGGCGCCACGCGTTGCGTCAGCGTTACAAGGAGCTGGGATTCGATCTGAGCGACGCCGAGCTGGAGAAGGCCTATGTCCTGATTAAAAAAGTCGCGGACAAAAAGAAGGCGGTCTACGACGAAGACCTGATCATAACGGTCCGCGATGCCCTGAGGATCGCAACGCCCGTGTACAAGATCAAGAACATCCATTCCATAGCCGGTAACCAGGTTATTGCCACGACGACCATCGTGCTTGAAAAGGAAGGGAAGACTTACACGGACTCCGCCACTGGAGACGGCCCGGTGGATTCCGCCCTGAAGGCGATCAACAGAATCACGGGGGTGAAGGGCAGGCTTGAGGAATACAGCGTCCACAGCGTGACGAGCGGAGGAGACGCCGTGGGCGAGGTGTTCATGAAAGTTGTCTTCGAAAAAGTCACTTTCATCGGCAGGGCGGCCAGCCTGGATATTGTCGACGCCAGCGCGCGCGCCTATTTGGACGCCGTCAACAAGATGATCCATTATCAGGAGGCCCTGCAGACCCAGAAAGGGGAGGACCCGCCTCAGGCTGTTTAGGGCGCTCAGAATTGACGCGCGGAACCTCAATCGAAAAAGAAGGCCGCCGGTACCATTGAATACAGAATGACGAATGATGAATTTCGAAGTTCAGTCCGGACTTCTGCGGTTCGACATCCTGCATCCGGCATTTCGCGGCATCATGTCCTGATTGCTTTCGGACAATGAGGAAAGACATACTCCTTCATCGTCCAGTCTGATCCTCCCCGAAAGGGCCGAGGGATTTTCCAGCCTGTAGAAAATGCTTCATGTAGCGGCGGGATCGAGGGTGGCTTTTCAGGGCGAGCCGGGGGCTTTCAGCCATCGCGCGGTGCGCAAGATATTCGGCCCGGCGATCCGGCCTGTTCCCTGTCGCGCCTTTGAAGATGTTTTCGAAGCGGTGGCGGAGAAAACCGCCGGATTCGCCGTAATCCCCATCGAGAACTCCCTGGCGGGGAGCATTCACCAGAATTTCGACCTTCTTGCCAAGCATTCGCTCGAGGTGGTCGCGGAAACCTACCTGCGTGTCGAACATAGCCTGATAGCGCACAGGGGTGTCAGCCTGCGCGGAATCCGGCAGATTTATTCGCATCCGGCGGCCATGGAGCAGTGCCAGCGCCTGCTCCGGCGGCTCAGATCTGTAGAGAAGGTTTCCTTCTACGATACGGCGGGCAGCGTCAAATTCATCCGGGACAAGGGGCTCAGGCATGCGGCGGCCATCGCGAACGAGGAGGCCGCGAGGATTTACGGCATGAAGATCCTGCGCCGGGGAGTCGAGGACGACCCGGAGAACTACACCCGCTTTCTGGCCTTGGCGCGCCGGGGAATATTCCCGCGCGGCGGAGCCAAAACCAGCATCGTCTTCGGGCTGGAGGATGAGCCGGGCGTGCTCTTCAAAGCCTTGTCGGTTTTCGCTTTACGGAATATCGATCTGACCAAGATCGAGTCGCGCCCGATCCGCGGAAAGCCCTGGGAGTATCTTTTCTATCTGGATTTCCGCAGCGACATACGCAGCCGTGAATGCATCAACGCCCTCAGGCATCTCCGCGAGCTGGCGCCCTACCTGAAGATCCTCGGCTCCTATCCGACACTATAGATCCGCCTAAGGTCATGGGAAATCGTCCGCGGCCGCGCGGACCAGTATCGCGGCTCAACCGGCAGCGAAGATGATTCGGAGGCCCGGAGCGCTGCTTTGCTCCACAAAAGGTTTAAAATGAATACATTCGACCCCGCCCGGGAGAGTGCCCGGCAACAGCCCTTGGGAGTGGTCGAGGGAAAGCTGCGTGGATCGATATCCGCCTTCTTCCTTTGAATCGGCGTCTTTGCAGACGGCTTTCATCCTGAAGGAGTTCCGTTGCCCATTCCATCGTCATTTCCCCTGGCAGCAGGTGATGAGTTTTCAGCCTGATCTTTGCCTTCGTCATGTTACAATCTGCGGTTTGAATCGGACGGGGAGAGACTTATGGTGCGCGCGGTCATAGCCGGAAGCGGCTCCTGCATTCCGCCGAACCGGGTTACCAATGCCATGCTATCCAGAATAATGGATGCCGGCGACGATTGGATCCGGGAGCGCAGCGGGGTGGAAACGCGCTATTATGTGGACGAAGGCACCGCGACATCCGACCTCGGGGCCGCCGCCTCCGCAGCAGCACTTGAGGCCGCCGGCGTGGACAAGGACGCTCTGGACCTGATTGTCTTCGCCACCATGACCCCCGACTATTTTTTCCCGGGAAGCGGCGCGCTTCTCCAGGCCAAGCTGGGTATCAGGGGGGTCCCCTGTTTCGACATACGCCAGCAATGCGCCGGATTTCTATACGGCCTGCAGCTGGCGGATGCGCACATCCGTTCAGGCCTGGCCGAGACCGTGCTGCTCGTCGGGGCCGAGACGCACACGGGCTTCATGCCCTGGAGCGCGGAGAATTACAATTATCTTTACGGCAGGACGGAGACACCCCCGACCCCCGAGGAATATGCCTGGAATACGCGTTTCCGGAACGTGACCGTGCTGTTCGGCGACGCCGGGGCCGCCGTTGTCCTGAGGGCGGAAGATAGCGAGCGCGGCGTCCTCGACAGCATCCTGCGCACCGACGGAAGCGATTACGATAAGATTTATGTTCCGGGCGCGGGTTTCAAGCATCGGCCTTATGTGGACGCCGAACAGTTAAAGAGAGGGGATCACATCCCCGTCATGAACGGGATGTCGGTCTACAGAAACGCCGCCAACTGCATGGCCGACGTCACGAGGGAGATCCTGGAACGAAACAACCTGAAACTTCAGGATATTTCCCTGGTCCTGATGCATCAGGCCAACAAGCGCATCAACGAGCGCATCCAGAGGATGCTGGCCATACCCGACGACAAAGTGATCCACAATATTCACAAATACGGCAACACGACGGCGGCGACCATCCCGTTGCTCTGGGACGAAGCCGCACGCTCGGGCCGAATCAAGCCCGGCGATCTGGTTCTCATGGTCGCCTTCGGGGCGGGGATGAACTGGGGCGCCGTGCTGCTGCGCGCCTGAGCCGGACGCCCGGGCGGTGATCCGGCCGGGCCCGGATTGACGGCGGCTCTTGATTTGTGAGGCTTCGTGAATATGCCCAAGGGACTGGATAAAGAGACTCTTGATTTGACGCTGGAATCCTTGAAGGACTTCACCGCTTCCAGGCTGCCGGACAAGAAAATTCTGGAGCTGGACGCGACGGAGGAATTCCCTTCGGATATCGTGCGGGAAATGTGCGGCTCCGTGTTGGGGATTCAGCTCCTGTTCATACCCGAGGAGTTTGAGGGCATGGGGGGAGGAGCCTTCGATGTTTACAGGGTTTGCGAGGAGCTGGCGCGGGTGGACCTGGGCGTGGCCACCGGCGTGCTGGCCACTTTCCTGGGAAGCGATCCGATCATTTTCGGAGGCACATACGAGCAGAAGAAGCTGTGGATGACGCGCATCGGCCAGGAAGGACTCCTTATGGCCTATGGGGCGACCGAGCCGGAGGCCGGCAGCGATCTGGCGGCTCTGCGAACGGTCGCCGAACCCGTCATGAAAGACGGCAAGGTCGAGGGCTACAGGATAACCGGGAACAAACAGTGGATCAGCAACGGCGGCTACGCGGACCTGTATTGCGTTCTCGCGCGTGCGCCCGGCGGGCCGAGCTGGTTCGTCGTCGAAAAGGGAGCACCGGGACTCAGTCACGGCAAGCCCGAAGACAAGCACGGAATCCGCGCCAGCAACACGGCCACCGTATCCCTCGAAGGGGTCTATGTGGACGCCGACCGTCTGGTCGGCGGGAAAGAGGGACAGGGATTAGTCCAGGCACAGTTGGTGTTCGGATATACGCGGCTCATGGTCGCCGCCTTCGGTCTGGGCGCCGGCTGGGCGGCCCTCGACCGGGCCATCCCGTATTCCATGGGACGCATTCAGGGAGGGGCGCCTCTTTCCGAAAAGCAGGGATACACGCACAAGCTTATCGTGCCTCATGCCGTGCGGCTGGAAACCGCCAGGGCCTTTATTGAAGAGACGGCCGAACGCATCGACAACGAGGAAGGGAACCTGAACACGGAAGGCGCCATCGCAAAATACCTCGCCACGGAAGCCGGCAATCTCGCGGCCGACGCCTCCATTCAGGCGCTCGGGGGGTACGGCTACACCCGGGAATATATGGTGGAGAAGATCAAGCGCGACGCCCGCATCACCACCATCTATGAGGGGACGTCCGAGATAATGGAAATGACGATCTGCCGCGACCGCTGGCAGTCCCACCTCAAGACCCACGGCCGGTATTATCACGATCAAGCCCGGGAGATGGAGGAACTCCATGGGCGGAGCCCGCATCTGGGAGCGCAAACCATAGCCTGCGGCCTGCACGCCCTTGCGGAACTGCTCGAGGCGGCAAGGGCGCAAAGGCTGACAAGGCATCAGCATATTCTGTTCAGGCTGGGAGAATGGATCGCCCATGCCGAAGGCGCCGCCAGTCTTGCGCGAAGGGCGGCCCGGGCGGCCCAGGGGAACCTGAATCCCAAAGCCCATTCGCGGTTTACTCCCGGGAGCCTGGCTGCCTTCAGCCGCATATCCGCCCGGGACTCGGCGATGAAGGTGGCTGCTGAAGGGATGCGATGGATCGGGGGCCTCCTCCCGGAGGCGGAGGCTTCGAAGCTGGAGCAGAAACTGTCGATGCAGGCGATACACCGCGCGCAGGCGGGATTGCTGCAGGATATGGACTATGCGGCCGACATCCTTTACGGAAGGGCCCGGTCCTAGAATTCCGCATGATTATTCGGAGGCGTTGAGAGAATGAAAGTATCAGCGGCTGAAAAAGCGGTTGCGATTGTCGGAATTGGCTCCTTGATGCCGGACGCGCCCAACACGCCGAGATTCTGGCAGAACATCAGGGAAGGGCGCTACAGCATCACGGAAGTCCCTCTTGATCGCTGGGACGCGAACCTCTATTACGACCCTGATCCCAAAGCCCCGGATAAGACCTACACCAAGATCGGGGCATGGGTGCGGGAATGGGAATGGGACCCCCTGAAATGGAAACTGCCGATCCCGCCGCGGGTGAGCCAGGCCATGGACCTCACTCAAAAATTCGCCGTGATCACGGCGCGCGAGGCCCTGAGCGATTACGGCTATCCGTCGCGCGCGCTCAACGCCGAGCGCACAGCCGTAATCATCGGCAATGCGATGGCCGGCGACACCCATCTCTATTCCGCCGCCCGCATATTGTTTCCGGAATTCGCCGAGGAACTGATCAAGTCTCCCGGCTATGCTTCTCTGCCCCCGGAAGTGCGGAAGGCGATCCTGGAACAGTTCCACGAAGGCATTCGCCGCAGAACACCCTCCATCACCGAAGACACCATGCCCGGGGAACTGGCCAATATCATCGCCGGGCGCATCGCCGCCCTTTACGACTTCAAGGGCCCGAATTTCGTCGCCGACGCCGCCTGCGCCTCGGCGATGGCGGCCATTTACGCGGCCGTGGAGGGACTGAACGACAACCACTACGACGCCGTCCTTACAGGCGGAATCGACACGAACATGAGCCCCTCCACCTTCGTGAAGTTCTGCAAGATCGGTGCTCTTTCCGCGACGGGAAGCCGGCCTTATGCCGAAGGCGCGGACGGTTTCGTCATGGGCGAAGGCGCGGTCGTCTTCCTCCTGAAGCGTCTGTCGGACGCCGAGCGCGACGGCGACAGGATCTACGCCGTCATCCGCGCCCTGGGAGGGTCCAGCGACGGCAAAGGGAAGGGCATCACCGCGCCCAATCCCGTGGGGCAGAAACTCTGCGTCCAGAGGGCCTGGAAAAACGCTGAAGTCACTCTGTCCGCCGGAGACTATATTGAGGGGCACGGCACCTCGACGGCGGTGGGAGACGTCACGGAACTGGAGTGTCTCAACGAGGCGCTCAAGGAGTTCGGGCTGCCGGTCGCTTCCATCGCCCTCGGCTCGGTCAAATCCAACATCGGGCATCTTAAGGGCGCCGCCGGCGCCGCGGGAATGCTGAAGGCGGCGCTCGCCCTGCATCACAAGGAACTGCCTCCGAGCCTGAATTTTCAAAGGCCCAATCCCAATATCGATTTTTCCAAATCCCCTTTCTATGTCAACACGGAGCTGAGACCGTGGGACGTTAAACCGGGCGGCGTGCGGCGCGCCGGAGTCAGCGCCTTCGGGTTCGGCGGGACCAATTTCCATATGGTCATGGAAGAATATATCCCGGGGAGAATAGCAGGCGAGAGAAGAGCCCTCATTTCCATTGCGGAAACAGGACGCGGCGCGGACGAGCCCGCGGGCCTCAAAGCCCCGTTGCGCGGAGCGATGTTGCTGGGCGCCGATTCGGAAGGTGAGCTCCTGATCCGCCTGCGCAGGGTCCATCAGGAAGCCTCCTCCGGCAAGGCGCCCGCTGCGGCTCCCCCCCTGGAATCCGATCTTCGCGCGAAGTTCCGCCTGGCCATCGACTACGCGAACGCCTCCGAACTGGCCGACAAGGCGGGGAAGGCGATAAAGGCATTTGAGGAAAACCAGCCCGGGAGATGGAAGGCGCTGCGCGCCAAAGGGATCTTTCTCGGAAAAGGACCCGTCCCCAAGGTCGCCTTCCTTTTCACCGGCCAGGGATCCCAATACGTCAACATGCTCGAGAATCTACGGGCCTCCGAACCCGTCGTCGCACGGACTTTCGAGGAAGCCGATCGCGTCATGACGCCGATTCTGGGCAGGACGCTGACAAGCTGCATTTACCAGGACGAAGTGGACGAAGCAGCCTTTGCGGCCGCGGAGGAGGGTTTAAAACAGACCGCCATCACTCAGCCCGCGGTCCTGACCGCCGAAATCGCTCTTGCCCGCCTGATCGGCGCTTACGGCATCCAGCCGGATATGGTTATGGGCCACAGCCTCGGCGAATACGGCGCGCTGGTCGCGGCCGGCTCGATCTCATTTGAAGAGGCGCTGAAGGCCGTGAGCGCCCGCGGCAATGAGATGACGCGGTGCGCTCTGGATGACAACGGGATGATGGCCGCGGTTTTCGGGCCCATCGATAAGATCGACGGGATCCTGGGGACGGTCGACGACTATGTCGTCATCGCGAATATCAACAGCACCCGGGAAGCCGTCATCGGAGGATCGACCTCGGGCGTGCAGAAAGCCATGGCGGCTGTCCGCGAAGCGGGCTATGTCGCCCGGCCTTTGCAGGTCAGCCACGCTTTTCATACCAAAATCGTCGCCCCCGCCGGTGATTCCCTGGCCAAAATCCTGGCTGCCATGCACCTTCGGCCCCCTGTCATCCCGATTGTTTCCAATGTGCTCGGGGATTTTTACCCCATGGGCCCGGGCGTCGTGCCGGAGATGATCCGTCTGCTGGGCCGGCAGGTTTATTCGCCCGTCCAGTTTGTCAAAGGGTTGAACACTCTCTATGAAGCCGGCGCCCGGGTCTTCGTCGAACTTGGTCCCAAGCGAATCCTTTACGGTTTTGTCGAAGATGTCTTGGGTGCGCGCGAAGGCGTCGTCGCTCTTTTCACAAACCATCCGAGGATAGGGGACGCGGCCTCCCTGAATCTGGCGCTCTGCGGACTGTACGCCTCCGGTCTGGGAGTGGGACTCTCTGAAAAGGAGAAAGCCGCAGCCGCCGCCGAGATCCGCGATGTCCGTCCCGCCGCTCCTTTGAAGGCTCCCTCCGCGCCCTCTCCGGTTCTCCCGGTTCCCTCTCCGGCGCAGACGTCCGACGCTCCGCGCCGCATGCCCGCGGAAACCGATCGGTATGTGGAACTGGGCAGGCTTTTCACCGAATTCCTGGATCGCGGGTTCCAGATCTATTCCGGAGGAACGCGCCGGCAAACGCGCGTGGATGTATGCATCACGGGAGCGGCCCTGGGATTGCCGGGCACCGAACGTGTGTTCGACGACTCCAACATCGAGCGCATCCTGCGCGGGGACGTGTTCATCCGCCCCATACCCCTGCATTTGCGGCAGCAGATGGTCGAAAAGAACATCACGCGCCTGGTCAAAAGCGAGGGGGGCGAGGGACGGTTCGAGTCCATTGCCAGCATGGATGACGTAATCAAGCTCGCGGCCCGTTCCGGAGACTTCGATCTGGTCGAGGATTTCGGCTTTCCCGAAGACCGCCTTCCCGCCCTGGACCGCGTAACGAAACTCGCCATCGGCGCCGGAATCGACGCGTTGCGCGACGCCGGTATCCCTCTGGTCATGCATTACAAGACGACGACAAAGGGAACCAAGCTGCCCGATCGATGGATGCTTCCCGAGGATATCCGCGATGACACGGGGATTATCTTCACTTCCGCGTTTCCCGGATGCGATTCCTATGCCGAAATCATCTCCGGGTTTTATATGGACCGAATCCGGCGCGAGCGCCTGCAGGAGCTGGAAAGCTTTTACGCCATGGCGCGCGAGGCGGGCGCGGGCGACGGCGTTATCGGCAAACTCGAACGGCGCATCGCGGCGCTGCGTCAGGAAATCGAGGGAAACACGTACCATTTCGACCGCCGCTTCCTTTTCCGGGTCCTCTCCATGGGCCATTCGCAATTCGCCGAGTACATCGGCGCGCGCGGGCCGAACACCGCGACCAACGCCGCGTGCGCCAGCGGGACACAGGCGGTCGCGCTGGCCGGCGACTGGATCCGAAACGGCCGTTGCAGGCGCGTCATTGTCATATCCGCCGACGATATCACCTCCGACAACCTGATGGGGTGGTTCGGCTCCGGTTTTCTGGCCTCCGGGTCGGCGGCGACGGATGAAATCGTGGAAGAAGCGGCCACGCCCTTCGACCGCAGGCGCCACGGCCTGATCATCGGAATGGGAGCGTCGGCGGTCGTTATGGAAAGCCTGGAGGCCGCGCGCGAACGCGGGATCCGACCGATCTGCCAGCTGCTGGGGTCGGTGGTCGCCAACAGCGCCTATCACGGCACCAGACTCGACGTCAGCCACATCCGCCATGTCATGGAAAAACTGATCGCCGACGCGGAAATGGAGTGGGGCATCGACCGCCGCCAGATCGCCCCGGAAACGGTTTTTGTGTCCCATGAGACCTACACGCCCGCCCGCGGAGGGAGCGCCTCCGCCGAGGTGTTCGCGCTGCGTCACACCTTCAGGGAATCCACGGACCGCATCCTCGTGGCCAATACCAAGGGCTTCACGGGACACCCGATGGCCGTCGGCATCGAGGATGTGATGTCGGTCCGAATGCTCGAAACAGGCATCGTTCCCCCGGTACCGAACTTCAAAGAGGTGGACCCCGAGTTGGGCCGCCTGAACCTATCCAGGGGAGGATACCAGCCGATGCGCTATGCGCTGCGTCTGGCCGCGGGCTTCGGTTCTCAGATATGCATGACCCTGCTTCGCTGGACGCCCACGCCGGACGGGAGGAGACAGCCGCCTTCCTCTCTCGGCTACCGCTACCGCATCGAGGATCCCGCAGCCTGGAACCGATGGCTGCAGCGCATCACGGGCTACGAGTCGCCGGAGCTCGAGGTTATTCGACGCACGCTCAGGGTTAAAGATCAGGGTCCGACGGCAAGGCTGGAAAACGGCGCGACCGCGGCGCTTCCGCTGCCCGAAAGGCCGCCTGCGCCTCCCGCCGCCGCTTTGCGCGAAACCGCTGAGATCAGGATCGAAGCCCCGCCCGCTGCCGCAGCCGTCGCACCGAAAGCCGGGGCACCCCCGGCAGCTGCGCCGGAAGTTCTGCCCAAGGACGAAGTCCAAGCCAAGGTCATGCAAATCATTTCGGAGAAAACGGGCTATCCCATCGATATGCTCGACATGGACCTCGACTTGGAGGCGGATCTGGGGATCGACACCGTCAAGCAGGCGGAAATGTTCGCCGCCATAAGAGCGGAGTATGACATCCCCCGGGACGACAACCTCAAACTGCGCGATTTCCCGACACTGGCTCATGCCGTCAAATTCGTCTATGGAAGGCGTCCGGATCTGGCGGCGGCCGCTCGGGCGCCCGAGGCGAAGGAAAGCCCGGCCGTCGCCGCAGCGAAACCGGAGGGTGCCGGGGACGCCGTTCAGGAGGAAGTGATCCGAATCATCTCGGAGAAAACAGGCTACCCGCCGGATATGCTGGACCTGGACCTGGATCTGGAAGCCGATCTGGGGATCGACACCGTCAAACAGGCGGAGATGTTCGCGGCCATTCGCGCGGCCTACGATATTCCCCGGGATGACAATCTTAAACTGCGCGATTTCCCGACGCTGGCCCATGCCATTCAGTTTGTTTACGACCGGCGGCCCGACGTGAAGCCCGAGGCCGCTCGGCCTCCGGCCACGCCCGCCGCAGAACCTGTTGCGGTTCCCGAAAGCGCCGCCTCCCCGGCAAGCGATCAAATGGAAAGGGATGACGTCAAGGAGACGGTCCTCCGCATCATAGCCGAGAAGACAGGCTATCCCACCGATATGCTGGACCTGGATCTTGACCTGGAAGCGGACCTGGGCATCGATACGGTCAAACAGGCGGAGATGTTCGCGGCCATTCGCGCAGCCTACGACATCCCGCGGGACGACAATCTCAAACTGCGTGATTTCCCCACTCTGGCCCATACCATCCAGTTCGTTTACGACCGCAGGCCCGAGCTCCGCAAGGGCTCTGCGGCGGACGCGAGGCCTGAAGCCAAGCCGGAGCAGGTTCCGGCGGCCGAAGCGGCGCCTCCTCCCATCGTAGGAAGAATCGAGGCGGACGCAGCCATCCACAGGCGCGATCCGGT
>CAYZTZ010000001.1:105853-110119 GCA_964481255.1 uncultured Acidobacteriota bacterium
TTCCGGTTCCGCTTCTGCGGCCCGCGATGTCTTTGTGCAAGCCCACCGGAGCGGTTCTCAATCCCGGAAGCCGCGTTCTCGTCATGCCGGATCAGTCCGGTGTCGGAAAGGCTCTGGCCGGCAGGTTGGAGAAGATGGGAGTTCATCCGCTGGTCATCGACGGAGCCCCGGACGCAAAGTTTTTGACGAAATACATCGAGAACTGGAAAGCGGAGGGCCCGATCCAGGGTGTTTACTGGCTTCCCGCTCTCGATGTCCAGGAGGACGTCGCCGGCATGGGACTCGCGCAATGGCGCGAGGCGACAAGAGTCCGCGTCAAGCTCCTCTTCGCCGTCATGCAGGCTCTTTACGAGCACATCGGATCCGCGGGGACGTTCCTGGTGTGCGCGACACGCCTGGGCGGGGTGCACGGCTATGACGCCGCGGGCGCGATCGATCCCCTGGGCGGCGCCGTGAGCGGCTTCGCGAAAGCCTATAAACGCGAGAAATCGGACGCCCTGGTCAAGGTCGTCGATTTTGAGCCGAGCCGGAAGACCAGCGCTCTGGCGGATCTGCTCATCGAGGAGACGCTGCGCGACCCCGGGGCCGTTGAAATCGGTTACAAGGACGGTTACCGCTGGACCATCGGTCTCAAAGAGGAAACGCTCTCGGATGGCGCGGAGGGTGTGAAGCTGGGCAAAGACACGGTCTTTCTCGTGACAGGGGCCGCGGGAAGCATCGTCTCGGCGATCACGGCGGATCTGGCTGCGGCATCGGGCGGCATCTTCTATCTGCTCGATCTGACGCCTGAGCCGGATCCCCGGAACAGCGATCTGGCCAGGCTGGACACGGACAGGGAGAACCTCAAGAGGGACATCTTCGAACGGCTCAAGCTTCGGGGCGAACGCGCCACTCCGGCCATGGTCGACAGGGAACTGGCGGCTCTGGAACGTTCCAGGGCCGCTCTGACCGCAATTCAGGCTGTCCAAAACGCCGGCGGTGCGGCCTACTACCGAAGCCTGGACCTGCTGGACGGCGCCTCGGTAGCGGCCGTCGTCAAGGAAATCGCGGACCGGCACGGTCGCATCGACGTGCTCGTGCACGCCGCCGGGCTTGAAATCAGCCACATGCTTCCCGACAAGAAGCCGGCGGAGTTCGACCTGGTCTTCGACGTGAAAAGCGACGGCTGGTACAACCTGATGTCCGGCATCGGCCGGATGCCGGTCGGCGCCGCGGTGGTCTTCAGCTCCGTGGCGGGCCGCTTCGGCAACGCCGGTCAGACCGATTACAGCGCGGCCAACGACCTGCTGTGCAAATGCATTTCACACCTGCGTACCGCGCGGCCGGAAACGCGCGGCCTCGCCATCGACTGGACGGCCTGGAGCGGTATCGGAATGGCCGCCCGGGGCTCGATCCCGACCGTGATGAAACAGGCCGGGATCGACATGCTCGCGCCGGAAGCGGGCATACCCATCGTGCGCCGCGAGCTCGCGGCGGGCACGATGGGCGAACTGGTCATAGGGCAGAAGCTCGGCATCCTCCTGAAGGAATTCGACCCCAAGGGAGGCCTGGATACAAGCCCGGGAGGCCCTCTGGAGCCGGTTCTGCGCCGGCGCGGCGTCATGACGGGCGGGATCGCCGCGATGGGGATCTATGACGGCCTCATGGTCCAGACGACACTCGACCCCGCGGAACAGCCTTTTCTCCACGACCACCAGATCAGCGGGACGCCCGTACTCCCCGGCGTCATGGGCATCGAAGCCATGGCCGAGGCCGCCGGGCTTCTGTATCCCGATAGACGCGTGGCGGCCGCCGAGGCCGTGAACTTCCTGACGCCGTTTAAGTTTTATCGCAACCAGCGGCGAACTCTGACTGTCCGGGCCGTGTTTTATCCGGACGGAGACGATATCGCCGCCGAGTGCCGCCTGATCGGTTCCCGGACGCTCCACGGGCAGACGGAAGCCGAGGTCACGACCCATTTCACGGGGCGCGTGAGGCTGACGGCGGCCCCGGCGGAGGCGGAGAGGGAGATCGTGGATCCGCGGCCGGGCGCCGCGCCAAAGGTCGGCGCGGCGGAGATCTATCGCGTGTTCTTCCACGGGCCGGCCTATCAGGTGATCGACAGCGCGTGGCGCTCGGGGGACCGGGTAATAGGACTTTTCAAAAAGGAGCTGCCAGCCGACCGCGTGCCTGCGGAGCCGCCGCTCGCCGCTCTGCCGCGGCTTGTCGAGCTCTGCTTCCAGACGGGCAGCCTGGCGGCTCTGGGCCGGCACGGCCGCCTGGGCCTTCCCCATTCGGTCCGGGATGTGCGTTTCCTGTCCGGGCCGGACGACGCGGCGGATGCAATATTCTATGCGATCGCCGTTCCCAACCCGGACGGAACGTACGACGCGAGAGTGGTCGACGACAAGGGACGGGTATACGTGGACCTGCGGGGATACCGGACCATGGATCTCCCGGATCCCGTTCCGGCCGATCTGGTCGATCCCATCCGCCGGGCGCTCGGCGTGTGAGCCGACCGTCCGGGACAAGGATTTGGAATCGCGGATCCGATATGAATGCGCGCCTCTATTGGCTCACGCAGACGCTCGCCGAAGTTCCGGAAAACGACGACTGGCTCAGCAGCGGGGAAATGGCCCGGCTGAGCAGGATGCGCTTCCCCAAAAGGCGCGACGACTGGCGGCTGGGGCGGTGGACCGCCAAGAAGGCCGTACGCGCGTGCGGCCTGGTGGACGCAACCGACGTGACGTCTCTGGAGATCCAATCGGCGCAAGACGGGGCCCCGGAGGTCTTCTGGAACGGCCGTCTCCTGGACGTCTCCATTTCCATCAGCCACAGTCATGGCAGGGGATTCTGCGTCGTGTGTCCCGGACGCCTGGCCCTGGGATGTGATCTGGAATTGATCGAGCCGCGTGAGGAGCGGTTCGCCGATGACTACCTCACGCCCGATGAACAGGATTTTCTGAAACAGGTTCCGGATTCGGAGCTCCTGCCGGCCTTGAATCTCCTATGGAGCGCCAAGGAGACGATGCTCAAGGCCCTGCGCGAAGGCCTGCGGCGGGACACTCGGAGCGTGGCGGTGAGCGTGGGCGGCGGGGGCTGCGCCGGCGGCTGGAGCCGCTGGACGGGGCGTTGCCTCGAGTCCCGCCGCGTATTCCACGGCTGGTGGCGAAGCCAAGGGGCCTTCGTGTACACGATGGGCGCGGACCGGCCCGCCGCCGTGCCGGAAGAGGCGGAGGGAGCGGGAATCGCGATATGAATAGAAAATTGCAAAAATTCCAGGCTTATCCTCGGACCGCCATCGGGTTTCTGCCCGAATACCTGGACTTCCAGAGAGGCCTGCGCGTCGGCAACCTCGCGGATCATGAGAGGATCACGCGCATTCTCAAGCTGGCGCTGGAAGCGCGGTATCAGCAGCCGTTTGTGACCGAGCGCTACGGGCGGGGCGTTTTCTGGCGGTGGATCGGCTTCCTGCCCCGCGCCAACCGCGACGCCAAGCCCCTGTCTTCCCGGGTCAGCTTCGGCTGCTCGAAGTTTTTCCTGACGATGGATGTCGAGGCGCAGCTTTTCAAATGCGGGTTTTCCGTCGAGCGCGGGATGATCCGGGCGCCGCGGGATTTTTTGAAAGCCCGCCTGCAGGCGGACTGGGACTGGCATCGGCTTCTTGCGGCCCTCAAGCCCGCGGGCCCCATGGACAGGGAGCTGAGGCGCCTGGTTTTCAAGGAGGGGTTCTGGATCGAGGCGGGCGGCTTTGACGCCCGGGACGCCCTTACAAGGAAGACCTTCCCCGGCGCCGCGGCGCTGCGGAAGATGCTCGAGAAGGCGCCCGCGGGGTCCTGGGCCGGTTTCCAGGTTTTCTATCCCATGTCGCAGGAGGAGGTCCGCCGGTCCACGGGCGTGGATCTCATTGAATCCATGCTGGCGATCTTTGAAGAAGTCACTCCTGCCATGAATCTGTGCATGCAGATTCAACTTGAGATATAGGCGAGCGGCGGGAGGGGCCGCCGCGGACGTTTTCCCCGTAGAGCCGAACTCCGGCAAGGATCCCTTCCGTTGCGAACTCTGCGGCCTGGGCAGCTTGATCCTGACCCCGCATAGCCGAGGCGGCACCGAGGAAGCTCAGAGAAACACTGGGCTCGGAGTCTCCGAAGCCCTCATCGCCTGCGCATCGACGGCAAGCGCGGCCAGCTGCGTCAACCTCCCCGAAGTGCACCCGCCGCCTCTCGGGGACGGCTATCGCGTGCGCAACATCCACAGGGACGCGCCCGGCGTGCTGAGCCGGATCAA
>CAYZTZ010000002.1:0-23306 GCA_964481255.1 uncultured Acidobacteriota bacterium
TATCCGCTGAAAACGGCCGGAAGCTGGCGGAATACAGGCTCGCCTCGCTGCCCGTTTGGGACGGGATGGCGGCCGCGAACGGCATGCTGTACATGACGACGCTGACGGGCGATGTCCTCGGTTTCGCCGGGAAAAAATAGGAGAATGGCCCCCCCGCGAATGCGCGGCCAAGCGACGCCGGAGGTTGGGCGCCGTGATTTCCTCAAGCGGCCCGGCCGCCCATGCCGCGTTGAAGACAATAAAAGAACCGGAGCGATATCGCGAAAGCCGCCACCGTGCACCCCTGGTAAAGCCGGCGGTATAAATCCATGCCTGTGACCGCGTAGACCGGAAATATCCATACGAACAGAATCAACGCGCAGGCCGCTTGTATCGGAAGACGCTCCCGCTCGGCCAGAGAGAAGTAGTGGTTGCCCGAACCGGGATCGCGGGCGTCATAGAGCAGAAACGAAATTGCGAGGAACGGAAGCGCTATCACCATGTCGTGGCGGTTGTGAAAGAGAGCCAGCAGGCTCCACAGCGAAAAGACGCTCAGGAGTGTGAGCGCCGCGGGCTTCTCCAGCCTCTCGGGAAACCTTCGGCGGCAAGCCTGGAACGCGACCAGCATTGTCGCGGCCGTGGCCGTCCATTGAACGGCAAAGGAGACAGCGTCCCAAGGCATCATCCCGTGTGGAAAGGCCCGGGGCTGGAAATTGAAAGCCAATCTGGCAATCCACAGCGTTCGCCGCGCAAGGTCCATCCAGTCGGCTGGAGCAAAGACGCAAATCACAAGAAGTCCCAGCACCTGGGTCAGGCCGCACCAGAGCAAGGGACGCACCTTCTTCTTATACGCAAAATAAAAGACCATCGGGAGAGCAACGCTGAATTTCGAAAAAGCTATGCCAAGCAGGATTCCTGAAAGGGCCTGGCTCCGAACCACGGCCGCCAGGGAGAGATACATGAGGGCGGCGACTGCGAGGCTGTTCTGGCCCAGTTCAAAGACCTGGCGCGTGCAGATCAGGCTGAAAAAGAGAGACGCGAGCAGCCATCCATCAAGACTGAATAGGGTTCTCCCCGCGCATTTCAGTACGAGGCGGACAAATAGGGCCGCGAAGCCGACGTTCAGAAGAAACCATGCTAGGCCGGCAGGCACCCAAGGCAAAACAGACAGGGGCAGCATAAGGAGGAACAACGGCGGAGCCGCCGATACGATTCGGACATGCCAGGATTCGGGCGGCGTCAATCCCCTCGCGGCCCGCGGATATTCGCTCGCCTCCGGAGTATCTGTCGGGGGCGGATAATTTTTCATACCCATGTAGGGATTGACACCCCGCAGGAAGAGCCTGCCTCCATGCCAGAACTGGTATAGGTCTTTCCCCCATCTCGAATTGTCAAAACGGCCGTTGCTATAGGATCTGGCGACAACGTTCCCGACGGATATCACCGCCGAAAAAGAAAAAACGCAGACAATCGCCGTTTTTATGAGCCGATCTGTTTTTAGGGCATGCAAGCGGAACCGGTCCTTCTGTTTGGAGCGTGAAACGATAGGGAACATCGAGATTTTATGAGTTTCAAGAGCGTCTCCGCCGCCATGTCATTCCCGCCCTCGCTCACCCCTGTCGGGATATCCCGCCCGGGCTCACCCGGACTCCATCGACACGAGGGAATCGCGCCTCTGCCCGTCGGTCCCTTGCGGGGGTCCGGACAGGTCCCTCTATATGATCTTTGCGGAGAGCATTATATGACGGGAAATGACGGAGCGGGCCGCCGATTCGAAATCCGAACGATTCTTTTCCAGATCCTCCGTTCAGGCTTTGATCCAAAGCCGAGATCCCAAAAGGATGGAACGCGATCCGCAGCAGGATTCAGAGCGGATCCCGCCGGAATGCATGATAGAATCCGCAATCATGCCGTCCCAAGATACGATCCGGCGATCCACATAGGATTTCAGGAGGATAGGACATGGCCGCGGCGGACTGGATCATCGTCGTTTTCTACATACTTTTTATTGTCGTTCTGGGATGGAGGATCGGGCTGCGGCAGAAAGACCAGGAGGATTATTACCTCGGCGGGAAAAAGGTCTCCCCGTGGAAACTCGGGACATCCATGGCAGCCAACCAGGTCAGCGCGATAAGCCTGGTAAGCGCTCCCGCCTTTATCGCGCTTAAAGACGGAGGCGGCCTTCGATGGCTTCAGTATGAAATGGCGGTGCCCCTTGCCATGATCGTAATCCTCGCGTTCCTCGTCCCCTCTTTACGGTCATCCGGCGGAGTGACCATATATCAATATCTCGAGAGCCGCTTCGGCTCCCCGGCCCGCCTGTCCGTAAGCCTTGTCTTTTTATTCAGCCGCTCCCTGGCCACGGGAGTGGCGCTTCTCACGACCTCCTATGTCACGGCGGTCTGCCTGCGCCTCGATATGGATAAAACAATAATACTGATCGGCGTGGTCTCCCTTCTATACACTTCCATGGGAGGGATAATGGCCGATATCATTTCCGACATCATTCAGCTCATCATCCTGTGGGGCAGCTCTTTCATTATGATATTGCTGCTGCTCCATGACGTAGACTGGAGCCTGGCCGTGCCCCTATCACAGGCGGAAAGGCTCCGGGTCTTTGACTTTTCATCGACAGGCTTCCTGGACGGCGGGACATTCTCTTTCTGGCCCATGCTTCTGGGCGGGCTTTTCCTTTACATATCCTATTACGGCTGCGATCAAAGCCAGGCGCAACGCCTCCTGGCGGCCGGAGACGAAAGGGATGCGCGCGTGTCGCTGCTGATCAACAGCCTCCTGCGCTTCCCGCTGGTGCTCACGTATTGTTGCATCGGCGTCCTGCTTATAGTCTTCCTCCGGCGCGATCCCGCCTTTCTGGGCGACATGGCCGGGAAGGACCCTGACCTGCTCATGCCCAGTTTTATTGTGCATTACGTTCCTGCGGGGCTCACCGGGGTCATCATAGCGGGCATCTTCGCGGCCTCCATGTCCAGCATTGATTCGGCCATCAATTCCCTGAGCGCATCGACATGGAGCGACATGATGCTGAAGCTCCGCCCCTCTTTGGGCGGGCTGAGGGACCGGACAAAGGTGCGGGTGTCCCGGCTCATAACAGCGTGGTGGGGCCTGTTTGTGACCGCCGCGGCGGTGTATTTCCACCACATGAAGGGCAACGAAACCGTCATCGAGCTCATAAACAGGATCGGATCGGCGTTCTACGGGCCGGTCGCCTCTGTCTTTTTTATGGGCATACTCCTGAAAAGGGCCCGCGGCAGTTCAGCGGTGGCGGGTCTTGCGGCGGGGACGGGACTGAACCTTGTGCTCTGGAAATGGTTCCCCGGCATATCATGGCTCTGGTGGAACATTCTGGGCTTCATGGGCTCGCTTGCAGCAGGATATGCCGTTTCGCTGTTTTTCGGGAAAGATCCACGCCATGAAAAGGGGCCGGCCATGGCGTCGATCAAGAATGACCGGGGGCTGGTCTATTTGCTTGCCTGCTGGTTTATTGTCATATTCGGGTTTTCACTGATTCTCCACACATGCCTTTCTTGATCCTTCCCCCGGTCCGCGTGACTTCAGCATGAGCTTCGCGCTGGACTTGCATGGGCTCATCCGGAGCGTGGAGCAGGTCGCCAATACCCAAAGGCTGCGGCTTGACTGCGGTGCAGGGATCCTGCGGATCGGATTGTGGTGCCGAAGGGGGGACTCGAACCCCCACGGGTCTCCCCACCACCCCCTCAAGATGGCGTGTCTGCCAGTTCCACCACTTCGGCTTTCTATTTCGCCGGCTGCTTCGACCCGGACGGCCCTGCAGCCGGTTTGCTTTGAGGCGCCGCCGGCGCGGTTTGCTCTTTCTGTTTGGCGGCCTCGATCTCTTCTATCCTCTTCCTGATCTGCTCAGGAGTCGGCACGACGGGAGCCTGCTGAGCCGCAGGAGCCTTTTTAGCGGGCTCCGCCGCTTCCTTGGTGGTCTCGAGAATCGACTTGGACTCGGTCTTGGTTGTGGAGCTGGATATCAGAGCCAGTCCAAGGCTGGTCATCATGAAGACCACGGCGGCCGCCGTCGTCATTTTGGACAAAAAAGAGGCCGGCCCGCGGCTTCCGAAGGCGGTCTGACTCCCGCCTCCCCCGAAGGCTCCGGCCAAATCCGCTCCCTTGCCCGACTGCAGGAGAACGACCAGAACCAGAATGAAGCAAACGATCACATGCAGCGTAACGACCGCGTAATATAAGAACATAAGATCCCGAAACCCGCTTTCCGTATGCCTTCAGGCCTTGTAATGCACGATGCGCAAAAAGCTTTCCGCCTCCAGGCACGCGCCGCCGACCAGCGCGCCATCGATGTCCGCCTGCCGCATCAGTGCGTCGATATTCTCCGGCTTGACGCTGCCGCCGTATAAAATACGAACATCCCGGGCATTTTCCCCGAATCTCTCAGCCAGCCAGCCGCGGATCCAGCTGTGCATGGATTGAGCGACCTCGGGTGATGCGGTACGCCCCGTTCCGATTGCCCAAACCGGTTCGTAGGCGAGAATGATACGCATTAGGTCCATCCCTGTCAAGCCGTCCAATCCGCCCGCAAGTTGTTGTGCCAATATATTATGATGAATTCCTGATTCCCTTTCGGTCAGCGTCTCCCCCACACAGACGATCGGCTGAAGCGACGACCGCAGGACCGCGCGAATGCGCCGATGGACGGTCGCGTCGGTCTCGCCGAAATATTGCCTCCGCTCCGAATGCCCGACGATGACCATGCCGCACCCCAGGTCCTCCAGCATCGGAACGCTGATCTCCCCGGTGAACGCTCCCTTGGGTTCCCAATGAACATTCTGAGCCGCGAGAATCAGGGGGCTCCCCTCGATTTCGGCCGCCACGGACCGCAGGGCCGTAAAAGGCGGAGCCAGCACGACCCGGCGATCGAGCGAGTCTCCCACTCCTTCTTTGACGGCCCGCGCCAGAGCCCGCGCCTCGCTCAACGTCTTGTGCATCTTCCAGTTTCCGGCAATGATCGGCGTTCTCATATCCATCCCGCTATTGATTAGGCGAAATAGGCGCCTTCCCGGTGATGCCGGAATCTTCGCACGCACGCCCCGGGACTATTTTTCATTTAAGGCCGCAACCCCGGGAAGAACGCGGCCGGCCAAAAACTCCAGAGACGCTCCCCCGCCGGTTGAAATATGAGTGATCCTGTCCGCGACTCCCGCCTTGGCCACTGCCGCCGCCGAGTCCCCGCCTCCCACGACGGAAAGGGCGCCGGAATCAGCCACCGCCCTCGCCACACGGACCGTGCCGGAGGAGAAGGCTTCCTTCTCAAACACTCCCATGGGGCCGTTCCATACTATCGTCCTGGCCGAACGGATCACGGCGGCGAAGGCCGCCGATGTCTCGGGTCCTATATCCAGACCCATTTCGTTGTCCGGAATCCCGTCGGCCGATACAGTGTGCGCGGATGTCTCGTCGTCCGGATTCGGACTCGCAACCGCGTCCACCGGAAGAACAATGGTCCCCGGAGCTGCGGCCAAGAGCTGACGCGCCAGATCCAGCTTATCCTCCTCGCACAGAGATTTCCCCACGCTCTTACCCTGGCTTTTCAGAAAGGTGAATGCCATGGCTCCGCCGACGAGCAGACGGTCCACCCTGCCCAGGAGGTTTTCAATCACCTCGATCTTGTCGGATATCTTGGCGCCGCCCAGAATCGCGACAAAAGGCCTTTGGGGAGATTCCAAAACCCCTCCGAGGTAACGTAATTCCTTTTCCATCAGGAAACCGGCCGCCGCCCTCTCCACAAACCGGGTTATGCCCTCCGTGGAGGCGTGAGCCCGATGCGCGCTCCCGAAGGCGTCGTTGACGTAGAGCGGAGTGGATGCCGCAAGTTTCGCCGCGAACGCGGCGTCATTCGCCTCCTCTTCAGCGTAAAACCGGAGGTTTTCGAGGAGAATGATGTCTCCCGGCCGAGACGAAGCCGCCGCTTTTTCCACTTCGGGCCCAACGCAGTCGCTGACGAACTTCACCTTTTTCCCGAGAAGCTCCGAAAGCCGGTCCGCCGCGGGCGCGAGAGAAAACTCGGGCTTGGGCTTCCCCTTCGGCCGCCCGAGGTGTGAAGCCAGCACCAGAACGGCCCCCCGCTCCACGCCGTAGCGGATCGTCGGGAGGGCTTCCCGGATGCGGAGATCGTCGCTCACTTTGGAATCCTTGATGGGGACGTTGAAATCCACCCGCACGAAGACGCGCTTTCCCCTCAAGTCCAGATCCGTGATCGTAAGTTTGGCCATCGCGGTACCCCCGTGTTCGCTTGTCAAGAGCGCCTTTCCATGCTTCAGCAGATATGCTTGATAAGATCCCGCAATCGGCAGGAATAGCCCCACTCGTTGTCATACCATGCCAGGACCTTGACGAGGTTGCCGTTAACTTTGGTTTCAAGGCCGTCGGCTACACCGGAATATTCGCTTTGCATGAAGTCGGTCGACACGAGAGGCTCTTCGGTATATCCCAGGATGCCCTTTAACGAACCCTGGGAGGCTTCCTTCAGAGCCCTATTCACATCCTCCCGAGTCGCTTTTCTACTAACCGTCGCCACCAGATCCACAAGCGAGACATTGGGGGTGGGGACGCGGATTGCGATGCCGTCCAGTTTGCCCGCGAGCCTGGGCAGCACCAGCCCTATGGCCTTGGCCGCTCCCGTTGTGCTGGGAACCATGTTGATGGCCGCGGCCCGGGCCCGCCGCAGATCCCGGTGCTGCAGGTCCAGGAGGTTTTGGTCGTTGGTATAGCTATGGATGGTCGTCATGAAGCCGGCTTCGATTTCGAAGGCCTCATCGATCACTTTGGCGACCGGGGCCAGGCAGTTGGTGGTGCAGGAGGCGTTGGAGATGATGTGGTGTCTTGCGGGATCGTAGGCGTCCATGTTGATCCCGACGCAGAAGGTACCGTCGACGTTCTTGCCGGGAGCCGAAATAACTACCTTTTTGACGGTGCCTTTCAAGTGGGCTTTTGCCTTTTCCGCTTCGGTGAAAAGCCCGGTGGATTCGACCACGACCTGGGCGCCCAGAGAGCTCCAGTCCAGCATCGCCGGATCCTTTTCGCTGAAAATCTTCATGGGCTTGCCGTTGACGACAAGATTGCCGTCCTTGAGATCGACGGTCCCGTCAAACCGCCCCAGGATGGAGTCGTATTTGAGAAGATGGGCGAAAACCTCCGGCTTCGTGATGTCGTTGACGCCCACGAACTCGATTTCAGGATCCTTGATGGAACAACGGACCAGGTTTCTGCCGATCCGTCCGAACCCGTTAATGCCGACCTTGATTGCCATGATTTACCCTCCAGTGAGTTCCGAAATAAGAAATTTTAAGTATACGACAGTCCCGACGCGGAGGGAATCGTCAAGAACGCCGGGCCGGGCTGCGAGCGGGCCTCAATATACAGCCCGCCTGCACCGCCGGAGGTTCCCCGGACGCACTTTCCATAAGCTGCAACGATTCTTTCTTCCCTGCCCGAGACGCATCGCTTGACTTGGAAAGCATTTTGTCTTGTGCTTTGGACGGCTATTACAGAGAATCCGGCTATGCGCGAAAAGGACTCGCGGATGGATGGGACAGACAGGAATTCCAACATGGCCCGGATGTCTCCCGATTCAGGGCGAATGACGAGGGCGCGCCGCGTCGCCTCCCTGTTCGATCTCGAGGGGCCCTTCGAGGTTTATGATTTCGAAGGGAAAGGCAACATCAACCGGGAAACGTTCTTAATCGTCTCCGGCCCGCCGCGCGCCCGCTCCGAGTATCTGCTGCAGCTACTGAACTCAACAGTTTTCCCACAGCCCCGCCTTGTCATGAACGCGATGATCGCCTGCATAAGGGCGCAGGAAAAAGCCCTTGCCGAAGGCGCGCTGAAAATGCAAGTTCCGTGGGAAACGATACGGCTGGTTCCGACGAAGGCCGGAATGCCGTACCTTGAAATCCCGGGAGACGGGGAGCTTGAATGCTGGCGCCTGATGTCCAGAATCGCCGATTCCCGAAGCTACCGGAGCCTGCGCGAGATCCCCGATCCCCGGGAGCGTCTTGGAGTGGCTGAGGAAGCGGGGCGCGGCCTCGGCCTTTTTCGCATCCTCACGGCGTCGATGGACGCTTCCTCGATAGGCTGCCCGCTCCCTGGTTACAGAAACACGCGCCTCTATTACGATCAGCTGGAATCGGTGCTCGCGGGCACTCGCACCCTCCAGGAGGCCGCGGGCCGGCTTCCGGCGGACCCGGCGCTTCGCGGGAGCACCCAACGGCATTTCTTGATCCAAACGACCGTGGAGGAGCATCGAAGGCGCCTGCGGGATCCGCAGCTGGACCGTTATATCCATCTAGCCCTGGAACAAAAACCCTTCGCCTGCTCGCTTCATGACAAGCTCCAGTCCGGGCATCTGAGGACCGTCGTCGTGCACGGCGACACCAAGCTTGATAATTATCTTTTCAGTACCCTCACCGGAGATGTGAAGGCGATCGTCGACCTCGATACCGTCATGCCGCACACCTGGCTGAGCGATTGGGGGGACCTGGCGCGATCGCTTGTGAACATCGCCGGCGAACGCGAGCCGGACCTGGAAAAGGTGAAGATCGACATGGATGTTTTCAGGGCGCTGGCCAAAGGATTTCTGGGGACTGGTTGTCCCATAGGGCCCGGCGAGCTGGACCTCATGGCTGAAGCGCCGCAGATCATGGCCCTCGAACTCGGGGTGCGCTTCCTCACCGACTACCTGCGAGGCGACAGCTACTTCAGGCTGGCGCCGGCGGACCCCCGGGATCTGAACAGGACCAGGGCCTTGGTGCAGTTCTCGGTTTTCGATGGACTGCGCCGCACGGCCGACATCGCGAAGCGGCACATCCGGGAATGGAGCGGGGCCTGACGCGATTTAGAGGAATGACAGGGCGGCCTCGCCGGCCCTATCGCAGAGCCGCGAGCAGGAAATGTTTCGCCCGCTCGTACGCGCCGGGGCGCTGGCTTTCACGCGGACCGGCGACATTGAGGACTTCAATGCCGTGCCGCTCCGCCCAGGGCCCCAGGACCGCCGGATCCGGCTCCTTCTCAAAATCGAGCACAAGCAGGCTCTTCCCCATCCTGCGCGCGACATCGATCGTGAAAGCGGTTCCGCCCCTGGGCGGGCCCCAGCAAAACGCCAGAGTTCCGTCGGAATCCCTCACGTTCCACTCGGTCCGCTGGGTGTAATCCCCCGATGGCGTCTCCTCGAGAGGATAGCGCGGATCGATGGGACCGTCTTCGGCCAATCGCCCGCGCGGACACCATCCGCCGCAGGGTAGTCCGAGCTCTACGGCCGCGTCCAGGGCCGCCCGGTCGACTCCCGTTTGACCTCCGGAAACAATGCGTCGAATCATGCGCCTA
This sequence comes from uncultured Acidobacteriota bacterium, assembly GCA_964481255.1. GTDB lineage: Bacteria > Acidobacteriota > UBA6911 > UBA6911 > UBA6911 > UBA6911. Next base: position 9,358 of record CAYZTZ010000002.1, read on the forward strand.
AACCGTTATTTGTGGCGTAACGAGAATTTTGTTCCCGTTTTGGAAGCAAGAGGGCCGGATCCATTCCGGCTCCCGGCTTCTCAAATCCCCGCGCGCGGGGATCTCAAGAGGCGAAGCCCCTTGATTAGTCCGAGCCGGGAGATTATTTGCCGCCATGCCCCGGCAGAAGTCTTTTCAGACACGGCAGGGGATCTCAGAGCCGATCCCCTCGCCACTCGCTCCGTTCATCGGGGCAATCCTTTGAACGCCCTCGGCATGCGGATGACGGCCGCATTCCGGCCGAGCCTCCTTCAGCCGCGGACGTGATAATCGCCCTCGGCCACCCATTTGTAGGTCGTTAGTTCCCTCAATCCCATCGGGCCCCGGGCATGCAGGCGCTGAGTCGATATGGCGACTTCCGCGCCCAGACCGAACTGCCCGCCGTCGGTGAACCGGGTGGAAGCGTTGACGTACACGGCCGCCGAATCCACTTCCCGGATCCATCGCGCGGCGTTCTCCCTGTTTTCCGTCAGGATGGAATCGGAATGCCCTCTGCTGTGGGCGTTGGTATGGGCGATGGCTTCGTCCAGCCCGTCCACCACCTTCAGCCCCAGGACGAGAGACATCCACTCGGTATCGAAATCCTCGGGGCCCGCGGGCCGCACCGACTCCGGAAGCGCAGGCGCCGAGCCTTTCCCGTATTTCATGGGATCCGGTTCCAGCATCAGATAGGGGAGGGCCGATTCGTGCGCCCTGAAAGTCACTCCGGAGGGGGCGAGATATTCAACGATGCGCGGCAGAGCTTCCGCCGCGACCGCCCGGTGTACAAGCACCGTGTCCAGGGCGTTGCAGACGGACGGCCTCTGCGTCTTTGCGTTGTAGAGGACCGGCAGAGCCTTTTCGAGATCGGCGGATTCGTCCACAAAAATGTGGCAGATGCCGACCCCGCCGGTGATGACGGGGATGCGGCTGTTCTCGCGGCAGAAGCGGTGCAGGCTCTCCCCCCCGCGGGGGATGATGATGTCGACGTAGTCGTGCATTCGCAGAAGCTCGAGGACAAGGGCACGATCCGGATCCTCGATAAGCTGTACGGCGCCGGGGGGAAGACCGTTCTGTCCGAGGGCCTGCCGCACCCGGTCGACCAGCGCGCGGTTGGAATGAATGGTCTCCTTCCCGCCCCTCAGGATGGCCGCATTTCCGGTCTTGATCGACAGCCCAGCGACGTCCACGGTGACATTGGGGCGCGATTCGTAAATAACGCCCATCACCCCGAGAGGCACTCGCAGTTTATACAGCCTCAGCCCGTTGGGGAGAACGCTCTCGTCGAATCGCTCCCCGATCGGGTCGGGGAATCCGGCCAGAGCGCGCAGGTCGCGCGCCAAATCTTCGAGGCGCTTTTCCGTGAGCGTCAGGCGGTCGATCAGGGCGTCGCTCATTCCGGAGGCCCGGGCATTTTCGACATCGGTCTCATTGGCCGCCCGGATAGCGGGACGGTCCCGGTCAATCAGGGACGCCAGGGTGTGCAGGGTCCGGCTTTTCGCCTCCGCATCAACTTGAGCCATAAGCTGGAAGGCTTCGCGCGCGCCGCGTCCCATTTCAGTCAACATAGACTTCTCCCTTTCACAATCGATTGCCCGAACCCTGCTTAGCCTTGAACCATCCATCTCTCCGCGCCGTGCCGGATCAAAGCAAGACCAGGTCATTGCGATGGATCACCTCATCGCCGAAGTGATACCCCAGGACGGATTCGATGGCGTCCGACGGACAGCCGACGATCCGAACCAAGTCCCGGCTGTCATAATTGACGATGCCGCGGGCGATTTCGGCGCCGTCCTGCGCGCCGACGCGGACGGTATCCCCGCGCTCAAACGAACCATGAACGGCCGTCAGCCCCACGGGCAGAAGGCTCCCGCCGCGCCTCAGGGCCGTGACGGCGCCCTTGTCCACGGTCAACAGGCCCGGTGCCTGGCGCGCGGACAGAATGTAGCGCTTGCGGCTCTCCAAGGAAGTGGCGATGGGCGGGAAGCGCGTGCCCAGCTTCTCTCCCGCCGCGATTCGGACGAGGACGTTGGGTTCCTTTCCCCAGGCGATGACACAGCAAGCGCCGGAGCGCCGCGCAAGGTCCGCAGCCTGCAGTTTGGTCACCATCCCCCCTGTCCCCAGTCCCTGTCCGCTGCCGCTGGCCGCCTCCCAGAGTTCCTGAGCGATCTCCCGCGTCCCGACTTCCTCCACCAGGCGCGCGTCGGGGTTGACGCGGGGGTCGGCGGTATAGAGACCCGGCTGATCGGTCAGCAGAATTAGCCGGTCCGCATCCACAAGATTGGCGACCAGGGCGGAGAGATTGTCGTTGTCTCCGACACGGATCTCCTCCGTGGCGACCGTGTCGTTTTCATTCACGATCGGGAGGATTTTATGTTCCATCAGCGCGAGCAGGGTATTGCGCGCGTTGAGGTATCGGCGCCGGCTTCCCAGGTCCATGCGCGTGAGCAACACCTGTGCCACGGTCAAGTCATAGAGCCGGAAGATATGTTCGTAGACCGCCATGAGACGAGGCTGTCCGACGGCGGCGAGCATCTGCTTGGCCGGGATATCCTTGGGCAATTGAGGGAAATTGAGCCGTTCGCGGCCGACGGCGATCGCCCCGGAAGAAACGACGACGATCTGCCACCCGGAAGCACACAGATCCGATATCTGCCTGGCGATCTCGACCAGCAGGGGCGGGGCCAGATAAGGGGTGCCGTTGGTGAGCGTCGACGTACCTATTTTAACCACCATGCGCATGGGTATCACCTCCAGCGGTTCTCCTGTTCAATGGCCTGCCCCGGGCGCGACCCTATTATGCATATCATTAAAACGGTTGCGGCGCTTCCGCAATTTTGAGCAACCGGCTTGGATGAGCCTGCCGACGGCGAGACCCAAAAGGGATCGCACGGTACCGGAGAAGGCTGCTCCCCTGGGGGATGGGGGAGGTCAAACATTCCCTGCCGAATTGGGGGCTGATACGAGGGGGACTATTGAGGTTGAAGTCGCAAAGGGTCAGGGGGCGGGCCCCCTGACCCCTGTCCGCTTGTTCCGCCGCGTCGAGAGAGGGCATTCGGATCGCGGCTATTCGTAATCCTCGGGCATGGGTGGAGCGGCCTTTTTCTTGGGTTCCGGAAGCTCCGTAACCAGCACCTCCGTTGTCAGAAGGACTCCCGCCAGGGAAGCGGCGTTCTGCAGGGCCACCCGCACGACCTTGGTGGGATCCACGATGCCCTGCTGCACCAGGTCTCCGAATTCGCCCGTTTCGGCGTTGAAGCCGTAGCTCCCGTCCTTTTCAAGGACCCTGGATACCGTCACCGCGCCGTTGACGCCGGCGTTTTCCGCGATCCTGCGGATAGGCTCTTCCAGGGCGGCTCGAACGATATCAGCACCCGTTCTCTCGTCCCCCTCCAGTTTCAGAGTGTCCAGCACCGCCCGGGACCGAAGGAGAGCGATCCCGCCTCCCGGGACGATGCCTTCTTCAATGGCGGCCTGGGTGGCATGGTGGGCGTCCTCGACGCGCGCCTTCAGTTCCTTCATCTCGGACTCGGTGGCCGCGCCGACCTTGATCACGGCGACGCCGCCCGACAGTTTCGCCAGGCGCTCCTGCAGTTTCTCGCGGTCGTAATCCGACGTGGTTTCCTCGATCTGCTTCTTGATGCTGCTGATTCTTCCGGCGATCTCCTTGTTCTTGCCCGCGCCTTCGATGATCGTCGTGTTATCCTTGTCGATGACCACGCTCTTCGCCTGGCCCAGGTCGCTTACCTGCACCTTTTCAAGCTTGATGCCGAGGTCTTCCGAAAGGAACCTGCCTCCCGTCAGAATGGCGATGTCCTCCAGCATCGCCTTGCGCCTGTCGCCGAACCCGGGAGCTTTGACGGCGGCGCATTTCAGGGTGCCGCGCAACTTGTTGACCACAAGAGTGGCCAGGGCTTCGCCTTCCACGTCCTCCGCGATGATCAGCAGCGAGCGTCCCAGCTTGGAAACCTTCTCCAGGACGGGGAGCAGGTCATTGATGGCGGAAATTTTCTTCTCATGGATCAGTATCAACGGATCCTCCAGGACGCACTCCATGCGTTCCTGGTTCGTCGCGAAATAGGCCGATAGATAGCCCCTGTCGAAGCGCATGCCCTTCACGACCTCGAGTTCGGTGGCCATCGACTTCGCCTCCTCCACGGTGACGACTCCGTCCTGCCCCACCTCCTCGATGGCTTTGGCGAGCAGGTCCCCGATCTTCTTGTCGCCGTTCGCCGAGATGGTGGCGATGTTCGCGATGTCCTTGTTTCCCTGAATCTTGGTGCTGATGCGCCGGATCTCCTGGACCACAGCTTCCACGGCGAGATCGATCCCCCGCTTGAGCGCCATGGGATTGGCTCCGGCGGCGACATTCTTCAGCCCTTCCCTGTATATCGCCTGCGCCAAGATGGTCGCCGTCGTCGTTCCGTCCCCCGCGATATCCGAGGTCTTGCTCGCCACTTCGCGCACCATCCGGGCGCCGATATCCTCTTTCTTATCCTTAAGCTCGATTTCCTTCGCGACCGTGACGCCGTCCTTGGTGATAACCGGGGAACCGTATTTTTTAGACAGCATGACGTTGCGTCCCCTCGGCCCCAGGGTCATTCTCACGGTGTCGGCGAGAGTGTTAACACCGCGCAAGACCGCATTGCGTGCGTCTTCGCTGAACAGCAGTTGCTTGCCGGCCATAGTTTTCCTCCTTAATGAATGCAGGACAGTTATTTAATATCCGCAGACATTGATGTCAAGCGGCATCAGGCTGCCGGCCGGCCGCCCCGGCGGCGGAGGTGCAGGAAAATAACCGAGTCTCCCGCGGCGACGACTCGGGAGCTGCCGCGGCGCCTCCGGCACGGAATTAATGGATGGGCCTGGAATATGTCCGCTTTCGCCGAAGGCTCCGTTATTCTATAGTGGAGTTCGCGCCGGGCGACTGCCCGGGGAACATGGGACTGCAGCGCCCGGCGGCGTCAGGGCCGGACTCGGCCGCGGCGCCCGGTGCGCCTGGAGCAATAATGCCATGCAGGGGCGGGCAAAAAGACCGGAGAGAATTCGGCAAAAAGTGCTGCCAAGCGCCATTTTCGCCTCTATCCGCGACGGATCGATGGGCGTTCTGATCTGTCTGCTTCTCGGCCTAACCTGCTTTCGATCTGCCTTTCCCGCACAGGAACCGTCTGCGGAAGCTCCCAGGGTGCGCACCGAAATCCCCTACCGCAATGGCAAGGTCATCCTGGTCTCGGATTTTCAGGAACGAATCTCCCGAACGCGCTACCGCGCGACAGGGAACGTTGTGATCTCATTCCAGGACATCGTCGTCACGAGCGAGACCCTGGAGTACGACGAGGAAACCGGCGAAGGCTTCACGACGGGAGCAACGCGCTTCAGCCAGAAACAGCAATGGCTCGTGTGTTCGCGGGCCGAGTTCAACCTCAAGTCGCAGACCGGCATCTTCTACGACGCCTCCGGGCACACGGACGGGCAGTTTTTGATCACGGGCCGGACCATTCTCAAGACAGGCCCGGACACTTACAGGGTCGTCGAGGGAAGCATGACGGCGTGCCTCGAGAAAAGGCCCAAGTGGAGTTTCGCGACGTCCCGCGCCGACATCCGGATCGACGGCACGGCGCGGCTCCATGGGACCGCTTTTAAAATCAAGGGAATCCCCGTCCTGTACACGCCTTATCTCGTGGTTCCGATGGAGGAAAAGAAACGCAGCAGCGGCATCATCCCTTTCCATACCGGGAGTTCCACGTCCAAGGGGCGCGCTTTTCGCGCAGGCTATTACCGGACGCTGGGAAACAGCGCGGACGCCACCCTCTACTTCGATTACTTCAGCCTCCGGGGACTGGCTCTCGGAGGCGTTTTCAGGGCGCGGCCCCGACCTTCGACCCGCTTTGACCTGGAAGTTTACGGCATCGACGACAAGCTGGATCAGGGAGGCATCCTCCTTGCAGTGGACGGCGAGTCCCAGCTCAAGGACGACTGGCGCGCCGTGGCCCGAGTCAACATCACCTCAAATTTCGACTTCCGCCAGGCCTTTTCCGACAGTTTCAGGACGGCCACCCTCTCCCAAGAGCGCGCGACCGCCTTTGTGACCAGAAATCACAAAGGCCTTTCCACGAATATCGTCTATCAGCGGGACGAGGTCTTTTTCCCGATCCGCCCCCTGGTGATCCGCAAGATGCCCTCCCTGGAATTCCTATCCCTCGGAACTCCTCTCGGTTCCTCCCCTCTCATTCTGCACCTGAGGGCATCCGCGGACAGCCTTTCTCGAAATGACAGCCTGATCGACACTGAGAACCTGGTCCAGCGCCTTGATTTCTATCCGCGGCTGACGGTGCGGCTGCCCGCGGTCAAGGGATTTTCCGCCGTGCCTTCGGTCGGCGTGCGGGAAACCTATTACGGCGCAAGTCTTTCCGGCGATTCTCCTTCGGGGGTCGTCCATCGCGGCTTTCACCGCCAATACGCCGACTTCAATATTGAGCTGAGAACTCCTGTCCTTGAAAAAGACTACTCCTCCTCGTGGTTCGGGGATTTCCGGCACACTGTGGAGCCTTTCGCGACCTACCGCTGGATACGCGGGATCAAGGACCTCGATAAAACGATACGATTCGACCAGGAAGACGCCGTCGCCGACACCAACGAGGTGGAATATGGAATCGTCCAGCGTTTCTACGTAGACCGCGAAAAGGGCGAAGGAACGCGCGGGAAAAGAGAATTCATGTCCCTGGGGCTCATACAGAAACACTATTTCGACCCGACCTTCGGCGGAGCTTTCCATCCCGGTCAGTCCAACGCCTTTTACCCCTTAAATACCGTCACGGGCTTTTATCAGACGGGCATTACGAGGAACCGGTCTCCCCTCAGCGGCATACTCCAGATCTCGCCGCGAAGCGGAATTCACCACGACATCCGGGCGGATTACGACACGCAACTGCGTCGCTGGCGCGACGGAAGCATTTCAACCTCATGGCAGCAGGGCGATTTCGTCCTTTCAGGCACATACTTCAGGACCGTGGCTCTGGAACCGGGCCTGCTCGCCAGCAACCATGTCCAGGGACAGATCGGGTACGGCAGCCTCAAGAAAGGCCTTTCCTCAAGCTTTACCGTGAGCTACAACATCCGGACCTCCCAATGGCTGAACAGCCAGGCGCGCGTCAACTACATATGGGACTGCTGCGGCGTAGCCCTGGAGTTCAATCAGTTCGACCTTGGGCTCAGGACGGAATCAAGGCTCAGCTTTTCGTTCACGCTCAAAGGTATCGGCAGCTTCGGCAACCTGAAGCGGCCGGACAGTATGTTCTAGCGGTCAGCGGTTAGCGGTTAGCGTTCAGCGGCCATCCGCCTGGCCGATCGGATCGACACAGCATTGTCGATACGGTTACGCGGATTCACCAGGATTTGCCGATTGGCGTTTTTCATTTTCCCCTGGATCCTGCGAATTTGATGCACGCGCCGAATGGGAAACGGCAAATTCCTCTCCTGTTGATCCGAAGGCGGTCAGCCATTGCCGGGTTGGAAAATGACGGTGTTGGTAAAGGCATATATTTCAGCAGGGTCGAATCTAGGGGATCGACGGGCGAACCTCGAGTTCGCGCTGAATGCCCTCACGAGAGGAGGGACCGTCGTGAGAAGGTCTTCCTACTTCGAAACAGAGCCGGTGGGCTTCGCCGATCAGCCGTGGTTCCTGAACCTCGCAATTGAACTGCATACGCCTCTGGCGCCCATGAATCTGCTCCTTTTCTGCCGAAGCGTCGAGTCGGAATGCGGCAGAGTCCGCTCTTTCCCGAACGCGCCGCGGACTCTCGATCTGGACATCCTCTTATACGGCGACAGGATATTGCGCGCCGAAGGTCTGATTATTCCTCATCCCCGCATGGCGGAGCGCAGGTTTGTGCTCGAGCCTCTGGCCCAGATCGCGCCCGACGTCATACACCCCGTGCTGAAAAAATCGATTCATGCGCTGCTGGAAACCTGCGCGGACACCTCCGAAGTGCGGATGCTGGAATAGAAATCCGAGGCGTGCCGCAGTCCGGCCCCGGAGGACCCTAGAGGGAGGAGACCCAAAACCCGGGTTTTCGTGCTTTCGCGCGCTGTTGATTTTTCCTGCCGGCCCGGCGAATCAGGGGCATATTGCATCCCGGCGCAGGTTCGGGCTATGATCCAGGCAAATGGAAATAGTCAACCGTGTCGCCCGCATGGCCGCCATATCGGCCAAGCTTGTTTCGTCCGATGTCAAGATAGCGCTGGTGCCCACGCTCGGCGCCATCAATCCCGGCCATCTCCAGCTGATACAGAGGGCGCGTGAAATGGCCGATCTCGTGATCGTCTCGATTTTTGCGGACCCCTCCGAGTTTTCCAGCGAGGAGGAATACCGGCGGTTCCCGCGGGACACGACCCGGGACGTGGATATTCTGAGACAGGAGAACGTTGATTACATTTTCATCCCGTCGGAAAATGAAATGTATCCGCCCGATTTCTCAACGAGTGTGGCGCTGGAGAAATTCGGCGGCCGGCTCGCCGGATTGCCGCCGGCGTTTTTCCACGGGCTGCCCACGGCCGCGCTGAAGCTGTGGAACATCACAAAACCTTCCTTCGTTTTCTACGGGGAAAAGGACGCGATTCAGGGCGCGATATTGCGCAAGATGGCACGCGACCTCAACCTTGCGGCCGAGATCGTCATTGCTCCCGTGGTGCGCGAGGACTCCGGCCTCGCTTACGGCGGACGCAACCGACTCCTGACCGACGAGCAGGCCGCCGCAGCGCTGGTCCTCCATCGTTGCCTGAAGGCCGCTGAAAACGCCATCGCCGGCGGCGAGACTCACGCCAAGAGGATTCTGGCCGCGATGACGGAGCTTTCAAAAGCGGAACCTATGGTCCGCCTGGAATACGTAGTCATCGCAGACCCCGGGACTCTGGAACCCGTCGCCAAAATCCAGGAAGACGTCCTGATCGGCATCGGAGGAAGAATCGGGGATATGTCCCTACGGGACGCGATGCTGATCGGGAAATCCGGGAAGACATAGGCTTTTGGGGCGCCGGGTCCCGGGAGAGATCGATCCGGGGCCGTCCATCTCACGGCCTTACGCCGACGGCATTTCTCAAAATTGAATATGATTTTTTACATGTGGTATCATGGCCCGGCGTCTGAAGCCAATCCGCCGGCCGGCCGATATGTTGCAGGAAGGCTGTTTGAAACGATGCATGCTATCGGAGGACTGAGAGTTTGACACTTTTGACCCGAAAAATCCTGCCTTTGCTTTTTGCCATCGCCCTTGTCGCGCTCACGCTCCCTCTGGAATCGGCTGCCGGCTCCCTGGAGACGATCCAGACGAAGATCGACCGGTTTCTGAAGCGTCCCGGAGTCCGCTCCGCGGATTGGGGCATCCGTGTTCTGGACCCGGCTGCCGGCGAAATCCTGGTTGAAGTCAACGCGGATAAGACGTTTCTGCCCGCATCGGTCCTGAAGCTGGTCACGACGTCGGCGGCCCTGGAAAAGCTCGGGCCCGACTACCGGTATAGGACCGGGGTGTATACCAATGGGTCCCTGGGGCCGGAGGGCATTCTATCGGGCGATTTGATTCTCGTCGCCCGCGGGGATCCCCATTTGACGGATGGCGGCGGAGAAACGTCGAGCGGATCGGGGCTGACGGAGCTGGCGGACAAAATCCGGCAATGGGGGATCCGGCAAATCCAGGGCGACCTTATAGGCGACGAGAGCTATTTCGATGTGGGTTACAACGAAAAAGTCCGGATGGCGCGCGCCCTGCAGTCTTCGAATGGCGCCCCGATCAACGCGTTCTGCGTCCACAACAACATCCTCCGGCTGCAGGCGAGTCCGTCCGAGCGCAAACGTGCCGTCCGCATCGCGGTCGAACCGCAGACCTCCTATTTCAGCATTCGAAACCGGGCGACTACGGGCGGACCCAAATCGAAGCGGACCATCCACGCCCGCCTGGTCAGGGCGAAGAAACAGATCCTCGTCTCCGGTGTCCTCCCTTCGACGAAAACCTACATCCAGTACATTGTCCTGGAAAACCCCGGCGAGGTGGCCGCGGCCATGCTTAAGGACGAACTGGAGAAGCTCGGCATACGCGTGCGCGGCGGCATCAAAATCCGCCGCAGCGGCGATGTCTCGCAGCAGGAGCGCAAGCGCTGGCGCCTGCTGGCCGAGCATGAGTCTCAGCCGCTGATCCGGTCGCTTCAAATCATCAACAAAGAAAGTCAGAACCTCCACGCAGAGATGCTGCTTCGCACGCTGGGCGCCGAGCTGAAGGGCAGCGGCACCAACCGCGCGGGGCTGGAGGCCGTTCAGGAGTTTCTGGTCGAGGCCGGGATCTATAGCGATCGCGTCCATATCGACGACGGATGCGGCCTATCCAGGGATAACCTGGTTACGCCGCGCTTCCAGACCTCGCTGCTGGAATTCCTCTCCAGGCGCCCCTATTTCGATCTTTATTTCAACACCCTCGCCGTCAGCGGAATCGACGGCACGTTAAAACACCGCCTTTCGGCCGGGCAGACCAGGGGCTACGTCTATGCCAAGACGGGCACCCTTCACGGCGTGACGGCCCTCTCGGGTTATATCATCACACGATCGGGCCGGAACCTTGTGTTCAGCATTTTTGCCAACCGCGTCCGGGCCGAAGAACGCGTTAAAAAAACCATTGACGAGATCTGTTCCCTTTTCGTGAATCAATACTGATGAGCCTTCGTGTTCTGTTTTTTGCGTCTCTTGCGGACATGGCGGGGACGCGGGAGATGATCGTGGATCCCGAAGGATTCACCGACGTGAAATCCGTCTTCGACAAAATGGCACGGGATTTCCCTTCGCTGGAGAAATACCGTTCCTCCGTTCTGTTTGCTCTGAACTCCGAATTCGCCGATCCCGGCGCGCCGGTCCGGGACGGCGATGAAATCGCGTTTTTTCCGCCGGTCAGCGGAGGCTAGCATGTATCGCCTTGTGCGGGAACCCATCGACGTCCAAAGCATCGCCGACGGCCTGCGCAGGCCCGAGGACGGCGCGCTGGTTATTTTCGAGGGCGTGGTCCGCAATCATGCGGACGGGAAGGGCGTCCTCCGTCTCGAATACGACGGGTATGAACCGATGGCCCTCAAGAAGCTTGAAGAAATCGGCTCGCGCGCCAAATCGGAATTCGCGATTCGGGATATCGCCGTCGTCCACCGGCTCGGCCCGATGGATGTGGGCGAATGCAGCGTCGCCATTGTCGTGGCCTCGGCCCATCGCGCGCCCGCCTTCGACGCGTGCCGTTTCGCCATCGACGCCATCAAGAAGATCGTGCCGATATGGAAAAAGGAGTTCTACGAGGACGGCGAAGTCTGGATCGAGGGTGAACACGGGAAGTGACACGCGCCGCTCGATAACAGACGGCTTCCGCTTTGGCCGTGCGCCTATAATTCATGGCGGTGTTCGAGGGCTTTGGACATCGTCACCTCGTCGGCGAACTCCAGGTCGCTCCCAACCGGAACCCCCAGGGCGATGCGGCTGACCTTGACACCGATCGGTTTGAGGAGCTTGGCAAGGTAGATGGCCGTCGCCTCGCCCTCCACCGTGGGGTTGGTCGCCAGGATGATTTCACGCACCTTCCCTTCCCGAAGTCTTTCCAGCAGATTCTTGAGCCGGAGATCCTCGGGGCCCACGCCGTTGATGGGCGAAAGGGCCCCGTGCAGCACGTGGTACTGGCCGTGATACTCGCGGGTTCTTTCGATGGCGAGGATGTCGTGAGGCTCCTCGACGACGCAGATCGTCTCGCTCGACCGGCCGGAGCCGGCGCAGTAGCGGCAGGGATCCCGATCCGAAAAATTGTTGCACCGGGAACAGAAGCCTATTTTTTCCTTCGCCTCCAGGATCGCGGAGCTCAGGCGTTCGGCGTCCTCCCTGGGGCGGCGCAGGACGCTGAAGGCCAGCCGGGTGGCGCTCTTGGGGCCGATGCCCGGGAGTTTGCGGAATTCGTCGATCAGCCTTTCAATGGGCTCCGCGTAGTCGCTCATGAGTCGGTCTCTTCCGCCTTGACCGGTCCCGGGAATATGTCAAGGAAAGACTTTATGACAGGTTCCCGTTTCGCCTTTTCCAGAAGATCGCCGCCCTCGGGAGAAACCGCCGGCTCGGGCTTCGGGTCCGACGGGCTCCGCCCTTCGCCGGAAACGGGCTCGCTGAGAATCACCGCGACCTTTCTTCCGGCGACCTTTTCGGCCGCCTGCTGGATGGCGGGCAGGTTTTCCTTTATCCGGCGCCGGCAGAAGTCGCTGATCGTATCCGACTCGAGCAGGACTTTGTCGCCCTCGAGCCGCGCACGCTCCAATGTCAGCAGCGTGGATTCGAGAGACTCCCGTCCCACCGCCGAGGCGATCTCCATCAAAAACTCTCTCGGATCCCGCATGGAAGACGCTCCGCCCGGCGCAGCGTTTCCCGACCGGAGAGTCTGAGATTCCCTCTCCCCGGTTTCCGCCGCCCTGAGGGGAGCTGAAGCGGCGGCCCGGCCCGGGACAGGTTGAGGCGGCGCCTCCTGTCTTGTCCGCGCCGCGGGCGCGGGGCCGGGCAAGCCTAAACCGCTTTCAGTTTTCGGCGCGTAGCTCCCCCGCGGCATCGACGCGAATTCGGCGATCACATCCTCGAGGGACCGCAGCTTCGAAATATGGGCAAGCTCGATAAGGCTCATCTCCAGCTGGAAACGGGGCTGCGTCGTGTATTTCATGCCGGTCTCGACCTTCTGGAACGCGTCGAACAGCCGCAGCAGGTCCTCTCTGGAAAAAAGATCCGCCTGTCGCCGGAGTTCCGGGAGAACGCTCTCGGGGATTCCCAGCAGCGCCGGCTCGTCGATTCCGGCCTTCAACACCATGAGGTTGCGGAACTGTCCGGAGAGCCGGCGCACGAAATTGTTCAGATCCTGCCCCGACGCGACAAGATCCGCGACCACCTTGAGGATAGCGGCCAGATCGTTTTGCGCGACCGCCCGCACGGTCTCTCCCAGGATTTTCGGCTCGACCAACCCGAGCAGCGTCGTGACATCCTCGTCACGAACCCTCTCGCCGCTGAAGGCGATCACCTGATCCAGAGCCGACATGGCGTCCCTCATGCTTCCGCCGCTGGAAAACACCACCTGTTCCAGAGCGGCGTCGCTGATCTCGATCCCTTCGGACTCCGCAATCCGTCGCAAGCGGTCGAGGATCAGGGGGTAGGAGATGAGCTTGAAGCTGTACTGCTGACAACGGGAGAGTATCGTCGCGGGAATCTTGTGGTATTCCGTGGTGGCCATGATGAAGACCACGCGAGGCGGCGGTTCCTCGAGAGTCTTGAGAAGCGCGCTGAACGCCGAGTTGCTGAGCATGTGGACTTCGTCGATGATGAAGATCTTGTTCCGGTCGCGCGCGGGACTGTAGCGCGCCTGTTCGATGAGCTGGCGCACGTTGTCCACGCCGGTATTGGAGGCGGCGTCGATTTCAAGCACGTCCATGGAGTTGCCCGCCGCGATCTCGACGCAGGAGACACAGCAACCGCACGGCTCCCCCGGACCGCCGCCGTGGCAGTTCAGAGCCTTTGCCAGGATGCGCGCCGTGGTCGTCTTCCCGCTGCCGCGCGGTCCGGAGAAAAGGAAAGCGTGAGCGACGCGGCCGCTCTGCAGGGCGTTCAGAAGCGTGCGGGATACATGCGGCTGTCCCACGATTTCGTGGAAGTTCTGAGGACGCCATTTGCGGGCCAGGACCTGATATTGCATAGGCGGAAGGGCCGGGCCCCGGGGAACCTGTTGCACATATAGTTGGCCTCTTAATGCTGCTTCCTTCCGGACCTGACATGGTTCGAGGATTATATTGCACAGGGCCCGGAGCCCGTCATGGTTTGCGCTCCGAAAAGCTCATGTTACGGCATCCCCGCGGCGGAGACAAGCGGTAAAAAGCGGTCAGCGGTCAGCGGTTAG
>CAYZTZ010000002.1:23406-109966 GCA_964481255.1 uncultured Acidobacteriota bacterium
AGCGGTCAGCGGTTAGATTGATTGAGGCAGGACCTTTAAGAAACTTTCAGTGGATTTTTATCGGGCTTATTGACATCAGGTCGCGGGGCCTTGAACACAGCGCCAATCCCGGATTTATCCAAGCTGATTGGGTCGATTTGGAACTTCTCCTCTAAAATATAAGAGGCCATTATTAACTCCACGCACAGATATCGTCCGCCAACCGCTAACCGCTGACCGCTGACCGCTGTCTTTCACTCCACTTTGAAATAATCCCTAAACAACGACCTCTGATCTGCGTATTATATAGGGTCGCTTTAAGAATAGATGTGCAGCTGTCGGATGTCTTGGAAACGATTGGGGATCATGAAGACATTGGTTGAAATGAGGGCGATCCAGCGCCTATCCTGGAATTGTATTTTGATTTTGGCACTTTTCGCTTCGATAACGACCGGATGCGGGGGGAGCGGTACTAAGAACGGCGATACCAGGGGCGGCCCGCCGGGAAAGATGGGCGCGGGCACGGCCGGACGCGGAGGGGGTCCCGGGCTCATGCCTGAAGTTGCGATCCGGACCACGAACCCGAAGCGGATATCCATTGAACGGAATGTGGATCTGGCGGGATCCCTGATATCCCCCGACCAGGCGAGGGTCAGCAGCGAGGTCGCCGGCGTTGTGCGCCAGGTTTTCGTGGAGCTTGGACAGGAAGTCCGGGCCGGCCAGGTCGTTGTCAAATTGGACCCCCGGGAGCTGGAACTGGCTCTGCAGCGGGCTCAAAGCCAGCTGAAGCAGACCGAAGCGCAGCTCGGCATCGACGGCGTGCGGGTAAAGGACCCGCTGCCGGACGAGCAGATTTCCTCCGTGCGCCTGGCCATCGCCAACCGCGACGACGCCCTGGCGCAGCTCCGGAGGGCTCAGAGGCTCCGGAGCCAGAACCTGCTTTCTCAGGCGGATCTGGATGCGGCGCAAACAAGGGTCAAGGTCACCGAAGCGAATTATCAGGCGGCGCTTGAAGCCGTGCAGAGCCTGAAGGCGACCCTCCAGGAGCGCCGCAAGGCCGTCGAGCTCGCGCAGAAGAAGCTGGACGACACGGACATACGCGCCTCCGTCTCCGGTCAGATCGCCGAGCGTCTGGTTCAGCAGGGTGAGTACATCCGTGAAAACACCCCGGTGGTCACGATCGTGCAGATGAACCCCCTTAAATTAAAGACGGCCATTCAGGAGCGCTACGCCGGCGCCGTGCGCCCGGGCCTCGCCGCGGAGTTTGCCGTCGAATCCGCCCCAGGTAGAAAATTTCGAGGCACCGTCGCCCATGTGAGTCCGTCGGTGGATCAGGCCACGCGGACGTTCCCGGTCGAGATCCTGGTGGATAACAGCGACCGACAGCTCAAGCCCGGTTTCTTCGCCAAGGGCGTGATTTTCACCCGCCGCGACGAAAATGTTCTCGCCGTGCCGGCCGAGGCGGTATCGACCTTGGCGGGCGTGTCCAACGTCTACGTCATTGAGAGCGGCAAGGCCAGGCAGCAGACGGTTTCCCTGGGAATCCGCACCGACGGCCTTTACGAAGTCCTCGGCGGATTGAACGGCGACGAGATCCTGGCGGCCAGCAACCTGACGTTCCTGGCCACCGGAGTGCCCGTCAGGATCATGGGATCCGACTCTCCCGCCTTGCCGCCGGGCAGCACGGCGGAACCGGAGCCCGGAAGCGGCGGGGGCGCAAGGGGAGGTCGCTCATGAAGATCGCAGATGTCAGCATCCGGCGCCCCGTCTTCGCTTTCATGATGTCCTGCGCCATCGTCGTCCTGGGCATCGCCTCCTATAACCAGCTCGGACTCGATCTCATGCCCAAGACCGACTATCCCATGGTCGGGGTGAGAACCAGCCTGCCGGGAGCCAGCGCGGAGGAGGTGGAAAGCCAGATCACCAAGCCGATCGAGGAAGCGGTGAACACCATCGCCGGTATCGATGAATTACGTTCCATGTCGCGGCAGGGATTTTCCATGGTCATGATCACCTTCGTTCTGGAAAGGGACATCGAAGCCGCAATCCAGGACGTGCGCGACAAGGTCGCCACGATCGTCAATCAGTTCCCGAGGGATACTCTGGCTCCCGTCATCATGAAGAACGACCCTGACGCGGATCCCATTCTGACGGTCGCGGTCTCCGGATCCCGTTCCCAGAAGGAAATCAGCCAGATCGTGGATAAGCAGATCAAACAGGTGCTGGAGACGGTGGAGGACGTCGGCGAAGTGACTTTCACGGGGGACCGGCGACGCGAGATTCAGCTGTTGCTGAATGAGGACCGCATGAACGCTTACGGACTCACCGTCGACCAGGTCCGCAACGCCGTCCAGAGACAGAACGTGGAGATTCCCGGAGGGAGCTTCCTGGCAGGTCCCGCCGAAATCGCCCTGCGGACCATGGGGCGCATCCAGAACGTCGAGGATTTCAACAATATCATCATCGCTTACAGCGGAGGCTCGGTCATCCGTTTCCGCGATATCGGGCGGGTGCTGGACACCGTCGAGGAACCCCGCAGCGTCTCGCGTTTGGACGGGCGCGAGGCCGTTTCGCTCAGCATCAGGAAACAGTCGGGCACGAACACCGTCAAGGTCGTGGATGCCGTTCTGGAGCGGCTCGAGCGCATCAAGAAGACGCTGCCGCCGGACATCCTCGTGCAGACGACGCGGGACCAGTCGGTCTTCATCCGCCGCTCCTTCAATGAAATTCAGCATCACCTCATCCTGGGCGGTATCCTCGCCAGCATCGTTGTTTTTATCTTCATGCGCAATGTCCGATCCACCCTCATCGCAGCTCTGGCGATCCCGACGTCCATCATCGGCACCTTCACCGTCATGCGGGCTCTGGGCTTCACCCTGAACAATATGACGATGCTGGCGCTCTCGCTGGCCACCGGCATCGTCATCGACGACGCAATCGTGGTTCTGGAAAACATTTTCCGATATGTCGAGGAGAAAAAGGTCGCGCCCAAGATTGCGGCCTCCAGGGCGACGAGCGAGATCGGGCTGGCTGTCATGGCCACCACCTTGTCGCTGGTCGTCATATTCCTGCCCATGGCGTTCATGACGGGAATGGTGGGCCAGTATTTTTACAGCTTCGGCATCGTGTCCGCTTTCGCTTTCATTATCTCGATGTTCGTGTCCTTCACCCTGACGCCCGCCCTATGCAGCGTCTGGCTGAGACCGGTGGACGCGCGGCATCGAACCTCGAAATCACGCGGCTTTTACGCCCTCATCGACCGCAGTTACGGAGCCATGCTCGGCTGGAGCCTGCGCCACCGACCCTCCATCGTCCTGATAGCGTTCGCCGTCGTCGCCTCGGCCGCGATCCTCTTTCCCCGTGTGGGCAAAGAACTCGTTCCCGATGACGACCAGAGCGAATACAGCGTCAACATCAGGCTTCCTCAGGGAACCAGTTTCTGGCGAACGGATGAATATGTAAGGCCGATCGAGGAGGGGCTCCGGAAACAGCCCGAAGTGCAAACGGTTTTCGCGACCGTCAGCGCCGGGACGGCCAACTTCTATGTGGGCCTGACGCCGCTCGAGGATCGTGACATATCGCAGCAGGAATTGATCCGCAGGGCGCGCGCCTATGTAAACCGGTTCACGGGGGCCCGGATAAGCGTTTCAGGCGGCACCGATATATCAGGCACCTCCACGTCGAGCGCAGGCGGGAGGCGCGGCGGCCCGGGCATGGGGACCAACCGGGTTCAACTGCAGATCCAGGGGCCCGAACTCCAGCAATTGCAGACCTACGCCACGGAACTGCTGGACCGGATACGCACCATTCCGGGTATTGTGGACGCGAACTCCAATTTTGAAGAGTCCTCGCCCGAACTGCGCGTCCGAATCGACCGCACGCGCGCCGCGGATCTCGGCGTTTCCATCGATTCGCTGGCCTCCAATCTCCGCCTGCTAGTCGGCGGGGATGAAGTTTCCAAATACAAGGAGGGCGACGATCAGTTTTCGGTTAAACTGAGACTGGATGAGCAGTTCCGGAATGACCCGGCCAGGATGGGGGAACTGCTGGTACCCGGCGCCGGCGGGCGCCCCGTCAAGGTGGGCGAGATCGCCACTCTCACGCTGGAGCCGGGTCCCGCCAACATCGACCGCTATAACCGGCAGCGTCAGGTCTCCCTGATGGCCGGCCTTGACGGGATTCCGCTGCAGACCGCGATTGACGCCATCCAAAAAAAAGCGGACGAAATGAATCTGAAACCGGGCTACGCGGTGGTTCTCGGAGGCAGCGCCCGAATGCTGAGCCAGGCTTCCGGCGACTTCGTCATGGCCGTCACTCTTGCCGTGATTTTCATCTATATGGTCCTGGCCTCCCAGTTCAACAGTCTCATCCATCCGCTCACGATCATGACGGCGATCCCTTTGAGCCTTCCTTGCGGATTGTTCTCTCTGATGCTCTTCGGCATGACGGTCAACGTGTACAGCGCCATCGGGCTGATGATGCTGTTTGGAATTGTAAAGAAGAACTCCATCCTCCAGGTGGATTATACGAACACGCTGATCGCCCAGGGTATGGAACGTAACGAGGCCATCGTTGCAGCGAATCATGTCCGCCTCCGGCCGATTCTCATGACGACGATCGCCATCGTGGCCGGCATGCTGCCGATTGCTTTGGGCCGGGGCGCCGGATCGCTTTCGCGCGCGTCCATGGCCGTGACGATCATCGGCGGTCAGCTTTTCTGCCTGCTGCTGACGCTTCTGGTGACTCCGGTCATCTATTCGCTCTTTGACGACGCGAAACTCCGGCTTCGCCGGCTTCTCGGAGCGGCCCGTCGAGCGGAGACCGCTCCGGAGGCTCCGCCCGCGGAGGAGACCGCCGGATAGCTTCGCCCGCCCCCAATCCCTGAAATGTTGATATCCCCGGAGCGGGACCCTATGCCCCGTTCCGGGGATATTGAACCGGGGATAGCGTGAAAGCGCGACCTTGGCGACGGCTTAAGAATCGGGATCCGTGATGCCCCTAAAGCTCATCCTCGCCCTGCCCGCTCTCTCCGTGGTTCTGGCATGGATCTCCTGCGTCGACCTTAGACCTCTTCAGGATCCCCAGACCCCCGAGGAGCTTCCCCCTGCGGCAAAATCTCTGCTTAACGACAACACGCTTTTCGCGGTCTACGGGCGCGCGTTCAACATGGCTCCGGTCCTGGGACGCCTCGGAACCTACAGGGGCTTCAAAGATATGGAACGAGACATCCGGCCGTGGATCCAGGGGATCAAGAAGAGGCACGGCAAGAGCGGCGTCATCCCCGCCGTTCACCTCATTTACGCGATGGCCTCCCCCTGCAAGCCCAAAGATGACTGCCTCCTCTACCTGGAAGGGAGGGTCCGCGACATCGCAGGCTCTTACATTGAGCCGGCCGCGAAACGCGGATGGATGGTGATTCTGGACACTCAAATCGGCAGGTCCAACCCTGTCGATCAGGTGAAGCGCATGCTCGACAAGGGATACCTGAAGCATGAAAACGTCGCCGTGGCGCTCGACCCCGAATTCCGCGTGCGCCGGGGGCAGACGACTCCGGGAGTACCCATCGGCACCATCCCTGCGTCCCAGATCAACGCGGTTCAGCAGCTGCTGGACGACTACGTCCGGACGGAGAAGCTGTCGAACAAGAAGATACTGATTGTTCACCAGTTCGGCGACCCCAACATCGACGACGGAGTCCCTTTTATGATCGAAGACAAGAAGAGCCTGAAAACCTTCGACAACGTGGACCTGGTCATCGACATGGACGGCCTTGGCAAACAGGCGATCAAGGTGGTCAAATACAACCGCATCACCGACTCCGGCGTCTACCCCTTCATCCGATTCCGGGCGATCAAAATCTTTTTCCGAAACCGCTGGGAGAAGTATCGGCACTACGATAAGCCGCCCATGAACCTCGACCAGATATTCGGGATCCGGCCTGTCCCCGGCGGGGCCAGGATGGAGACGAAACCCGACATCGTCATCATCGCCTGATCCCGCATCGGGGAATCCGCCGTTTCCCCTCCGTAGCCGGGGGAGGGTTCCCGGGCATTGCCCGGAGGCGGGCTACACCTAACGGTCTTCAATCGTCAAGCCTTGAGGAAAGAATATTCTCCAGGCGCCTGGGGTCGCGCCTCAACCGGATCGTCTTGCCGCGCCTGACATAGACGAGACCCGGCTTGGCGCCCTTGGGCTTTTTCACGTCCTTGATCGGCGCGACGTGCACGTCCGCGGAGGAGGCATTCTTCAGCCGGGAGAAATGGACAGCCAGTTCGCAGGCGTCCAGAAGCGACGCTGCGGGCGGATCCTGTCGGCCCTCGGTGCGCAACACCACATGGCTGCCGGGGTGGCCCTCGAGGTGAAAAAACAGGTCGTTGCCGCGCGCCAGGCGCGTGGTCAAGTAGTCGTTCCCTTCGTCGCTGCGCCCAACCCAGATCTCCAACCCGTCCTCCGTGCGGTACCGTTTGGGGAGAAGCCGGGCCGGAATCTCCCGCTTTTTTGCGGTTTTAAATACTGTTTTCTCCGGTTTTCTCTTAGGGGCCTGGCGGCGAAGGATCCGAAGGAGAGGGCGCCGCGACATCAGGTTTTCCATCGCCTCGACGTCACAGGGATCCTTCTCAAGGATGGTTTCCCATTCTCCCTCAATGCTGTCCAGTTCCGCACGGGCCGCTTCCAGTTCCTCGAGCTGCCGCCGGATCATTTCTCTTCCCCTGGACTGCTTCTGATAGCGCGTGAAATAGCTTTCCATGTTTGCCGCGGGCGAGAGCCTCGGATCCAGGGGAATTTCGCGAAACTCGCCGGTCCGGTGATCCATCGCCACGGCCTTTGCGTCGCCTGCTTTGACGGTATGAAGGACGCTTTTGAGCAGCTCCCCCGTTTCCCTGAGATTTTCGGCCTTCCGCGCCTCTTCAAGGTCCTCCTGCAGATGGATATATTTGCGGTGCAGAAAGGAGCGTTCCCTTTGAACGGCCTGCCGGAACTTTCGTGTGATTGTCTCCGCCCTGCGTTTCCGCTCCAGCGGCCGATAGGTCGCCCCAATAGCCTCGAGATAATGCTCGTCCGGCGTCTCCTCCCAACGGTCGCCCCCTTCCGAGGGTGCCGCGCCCAGCGGATCCATCCAGGCCCCCCCGATTTTCAGCTCGCGGCGCGTCTCCTCGAGCGGACGCATGCAGTGCAGCAGACGTCCTCCCGCGTCCAGCAGATAGACATTGCTTCGGGCTCCCAAAATGGAAAAGACGAACAGGAAAGACGCGGATCGTGTCTCGAAACGCAGGCGCATCCGACGGTCCGTCGCCGAATCCTCGACGCCGGTCAGGACGCTCCCTGTCAGGTGCGCGCGCACGTATTCGCAAAAGGAGTCGGTGCGGGCGTCCGGCCCCGGCGGGTCGGTCGGACATATTCGCGCGAATTCAGGGTGGACCGAGATCAGTAGGTGCGGGCACCCCGCCGCCTCCAGAGTCAGAACAAGCGAATGCTCGTCCTTGCGCGCGATGCGGCGGAGCTTCGCGCCGGTGAAGCTTTCTTGTATAACGCGGGCCGCGCGCCGCATCTCCCGCAAGCTCAGCATCGCCCCCTCCTGATGACGCCGTCCGCGGCCAATGCCGTGGACCCGGCGGATAGAATAACACGCGCCGCGGACCCTGAGGCCTCTGGATAACGATCCGTCTTCATTCTATGATGTCGCGCATGATTGCGCGCGCCGGAAGATGGAAACGGGTTCTTGCCGCGGCGCTCCTGCTTGCCGCCGCCTGGCTTTGGGACCCTATGAAAGACCTCGCCTATTCCGTGCGCCTCGCGCTTGTCCTGCAGCGGCAGGCGTCGGGCGCCACAGGGGAGGGCCTTGCCGTCCGGGAAATGAAGGTATGCCGCCCGTGGGGATCCGAAAACCGAGAGGCTCTGGTTTATTATCCCAGGGGCTCTTCCCCCCGGAAGGCCGTCATCCTTGTCGCCGGATTGAGTGAACTCGGCTGCTATCACCCGAGCCTGGTCGCTTTCTCAAGACAGTTGGCTCATACCGGCGTGTATGTGATCACCCCGGACATTCGGGAATTTCGCGCCTTCAGGATCTCCGCGGAACCGATGGAGGAGGTCGTTTTCTGGTTCAACCAGATCGGGGCGCTGGAAGGAAGCCGCCGGATCGAAAAGACAGGTCTGGCGGGCATATCCTTTTCGGCGACTCTTGTCCTGATAGCCGCCGCCAGGTCGGATTTGCGCGACAGGGTTTCCTTTGTGCTGGGCATCGGACCCTATTGCGACCTTTCCCGATGCGCCAGGGAGTGGTTCGCGACGGGGCCCGTGACCGCCGCCGGCGGGCGTTATCCCACTCGGTTCTACGCAAAATGGATCATCATGCTGGCGGCCCTCGACATGCTGCCGCACCCCGGAGACCGCCGGTCGCTCCATTCCGTTCTGGAAGCCCTTCTCCTGCAGAAAGAGGTCCCTTCCCCGGAACCCGGATTAACCGATGAAGGGAAGCGGTGGTACCGGCTGGCGACCATGCGCCAGGACCAGTCGGATGACGAGCTCGTCGGTCGGATTGAGGAGCGCCTGGCCGCGAAGTTATACCATGAACTCGATCCCGTGAAATCCCTGCCGGACCTGCGATGCCCCGCCTTCTTCCTGCACGGCGCCTATGACGATCTGATCCCCCCGCGCGAAAGCCTGGATCTGCATCGGAGGATCCCCCGTTCCTTTGTCCTCATCAGCCCGTTTCTGACTCATACTCACCCCTCCGACCGGAAGCTGCCTCTGGGGCGCAGGGCAACCGCGAGTCTGGAGGCGCTGATGTTTTGCTACCGGCTCGCCCGGGTGATACATTAGTAAACGCCGGGGATCGGATAACCGCCGTCGGCGAACGGAGTTCGCGGCCGACGCCGCTTATCGGAAATTCTGCCGCGCGAGGCGAAGCGGGCAGACTCTTTTCCCATAGGAAAACGCGCTCGTCTCGATTACAATGAGCGCCTTTGGGTCAACGGATGGGCTTGGGAATGGCGGCATTGTACGCGCTGGTCATGGCGGGAGGCCGGGGGGAGAGATTCTGGCCTCTGAGCACCCCGGATCATCCCAAACCGTTTCTACCGCTTCTCGGGGAGCGTTCGCTGCTCCAGGATACGGTTGAAAGGCTCCACCCCCTCGTGCCCGCCGAGAGAATATGGATCTCCATCGGAGCGGCCCACGAGGAAATCGCGCGGCGCCAGCTGTCCCGGTTGCCCGGTGAAAACTTCATCGTGGAGCCGGTGGGCCGCGACACATCCGCGTGCCTGGGGTTTTCCGCCCTTCATCTCGAGCAAAAGGATCCGGAGGGCATCATGCTCGCCCTGCCCGCGGATCATTTCGTCGGCGACGCGGAGGCCTTTCGGAATACGGTGCGCACCGGGCTTGAAAACCTGGAAGGGGCGACGGGCGTCGTGTTCGGCATCAGGCCCACGAGGGCGGACACCGGCTACGGCTACATCCTGGCGGAAAAGCCGGCCGCGCGCGCGGCCGCATGGCCCGTGGTCCGGTTCGTGGAAAAGCCCGACGCCGCGACCGCCGAAAGATACGTGGCCTCCGGGAACTATTTCTGGAACAGCGGCATGTTTCTCTGGAAAAACAGAACCCTCCTGGAGCTTTTCCGCAAACACATGCCGCAGACCCACGAGGGCCTGCGCGCGCTCCGGCCCCTGATCGGGAAGAAGGGGGCCGAGGAGGCGGTGCGCGGCATTTTTACCGCTTTGCCGCGCGTCTCCATTGATTTCGGGATCATGGAGAAAGCCTCGGGGTTCCGGCTCGTTCCGGCGGACTACCCGTGGGACGACATAGGAAATTGGATGTCTCTGGAGAGGGCCCTGCCGCGCGACGCCCGCGGGAACATCGCGCGGGGCCCGCACGTGGCGCTGGAGTCGAGCGGATGCATCCTCTACGCCCAGGAAGGCACCGTGGCCGCCTTCGGCGTGAGGGACCTGGTGGTTATTCAGGCCCGCGGCAAAGTCCTTGTCTGCACCAAGGACAAGGCCGCGGACCTGAAGCGGCTGGTTGCGGCATTGGGCCCGGACAAGGGCTGACGGGGGTTTCGGCGATGCGCGAAAAAGCGAAAAAAGTCGTTCTGGCCTACAGCGGAGGCCTGGACACCTCAATCATCATCCCATGGCTCAAGGACAACTACGGCGCGGAGGTCATCGCCTTCGCCGCGGACATCGGGCAGGGGAGCGAATTGGAGGGGCTCGAGGAGAAGGCGATCCGGACCGGCGCCTCCAAGTGCATCATCGAGGATTTGCGTGAGGAATTCATCTGCGAGTTCGCTTTCCCCACCCTGCGGGCGGGCGCCGTATACGAAAGGAAATACCTGCTCGGCACGTCCTTCGCCCGGCCTCTCATCGCGCGGCGCCAGGTCGAAATCGCCGAACAGGAAGGAGCCGACGCCGTATCCCATGGCTGCACCGGCAAGGGCAACGATCAGGTCCGTTTCGAACTGACCTACAAGGCGCTCAATCCGAGGCTGCGCATCATCGCGCCCTGGCGCGAGTGGGACCTTCGGTCGCGCGAGGACGAGATCGATTACGCCCAGGACCGGAAAATACCCGTCACGGCGACCAAGGAAAAGATCTACAGCCGGGACCGGAACCTGTGGCACCTCAGCCACGAGGGCGGTGTGCTGGAGAACCCCTGGGCGGAGCCGGAAGAAGGCATGTACCTTTTGACCGTCGCCCCCGAAAAGGCTCCGGACAAACCCCAATACGTGGAGATCGAATTCCAGAAGGGATATCCCGTTGCGGTCGACGGCCGGAGACTGGGGCCCGTGGAGCTGATCGAGACCCTGAACAGAGTCGGAGGGGCTCACGGAATCGGCCGCGTGGATCTGGTGGAAAACCGTCTTGTGGGCATGAAATCCCGGGGCGTGTACGAAACTCCCGGGGGAACGCTGCTGCTGGTTGCGCAGCGCGAATTGGAGAGCCTGACGCTGGACAAGCCGACCCTGCATTACAAGGATATATTGGCCGGCAAATACGCCGAGCTGGTCTATAACGGCCAGTGGTTCACGCCCCTGCGCTACGCCATGGACGCGTTCATCGATTCCATTCAAACGCACGTCTCCGGGACCGTGCGATTGAAGCTCTACAAAGGAAACATCATTCCCGCCGGAAGAAAATCCCCCTGCTCGCTCTATAGAGAGGACCTCGCGACCTTCGCGGAAGACAGCGTCTATAACCAGAAGGAAGCGGAAGGCTTCATCAACCTGTTCGGGCTGCCCAACAAGGTCGAGGCACTTCTTGATATGGCCGGAGTGAGGAAAACCCTGTATAGGGAAAGAAAATATAAAACAGCGGTTAGCGGTTAGCGGTCAGCGGTCAGAAGTGAACTGTTGGCGGAAGGCATCGTTTCCATTGAGATTCCCGGAGAATCGGATCAACGCAGCATAGCGGCGGAATTCCATACTATCCTCCAGCCGCTGACCGCTGATGTTTATATGCCAACCTTTCAGGACATCCCTTTTCGCAGCATACCCCGTCAATCGGCGCTTTTTTTAAGCTATCTGGACCTTTCGCCCGCAGCCCTGCGCTTTTACGCGCATGCCCCCTCTCTGGAAAACCTGGCAAAGCAGTCTGCCGTCCTGTCGGCGGGGCCGCCATTCCCTCGATCCGAAATGGTCTCCATCCTTCGCAGACAGAACGAAAGCTACGCCTGCGAATCGCAAACGCTGCGCCACATCAGCGATCTGGAGCAACCGGAATGCGTCGCGGTCCTCACAGGCCAGCAGGTCGGCCTCTTCGGCGGACCCCTCTATACAATATACAAGGCTCTCACCGCCGTGGGCATCGCCCGCAGAATCAGAGGCATGGGAATCCCCGCCGTGGCCGTCTTCTGGATGGAAACCGAAGACCACGACCTGGCGGAAGTTACGCGCCGTACCGTTTATGATTCCAGCTCCTCCCCTGAAGTCATGGACTACCGGGAAATCCTGTGGGCTGAAAAGGATTTCCCGCCGCGCCCTGTCGGGTCCATTCCGTTTCCAGGGAGCATCTCGAAGGCCGTCGAGGACTATATGGGACGCCTCCCGGACACCCTGTGGAAGCCGGGAGCCCGATTTCTCCTGGAATCGAGCTATAAGCCGGGAGCCACGTTCGCGCAGGCTTTCGCACGGCTCATGGCGCGCGTTCTCACCGGATCCGGCCTCATACTCTTCGATCCGCAGGACGCACAGGCCAAGCGGCTGGCGTCGACTGTTTTCCGGCGGGCCCTGCTTGAGGCCGATGCCGTTCGCGCCGCGCTTTTTCAAAGAAACCGCGAACTCGAATCCGCCGGCTTCCATCCACAGGCCGGCGTCCCCGAAAACTCCACGGTTCTTTTCCTGGTGGACGAGGGGGAAAGGCATGCCCTTGAAAGAAGGGGTTCGGGATTCGGAATAAAACACGGCGAGCGCCGCTTCAGTCTCGAGGAAATGGTGCGCCTCGCGGAACAGTCTCCGGAGAAATTCAGTCCCAACGTGTTCCTTCGACCTCTTGTCCAGGATTATCTCTTTCCGACGGCGGCTTATGTCGGGGGACCGTCGGAGCTGGCCTATTTCGCGCAGATCGAAGCTCTATACAGCCATTTCGGCCGGCCAATGCCCGCGATATGGCCGCGAAACAGTTTCACGCTCCTGGGACCTGAAATCGTTTCCTGGATGGACCGGTTCCGCATCGACATCCGGGACTGCTTCCAGGGCAGAGAATCTCTGATGGAAAAGGCCGTTGAAAATTCGGGATTCTCCAGGGCCGTCGACCACGCCGAAAAACTGCGGCGTCGTCTGGACGAAGCCTTTTCGGAAATCCGTCCGGGGATTGAAGCGATCGATCCGCCCCTCGCGCAGGCTTTGGATACCGCCCGCCGAAAGGTATTGCACAACGCGCGGAGGCTCAAATCGAGGCTGGCCCGCCTGGAGGCGGCGCACGGCGTCTCCGTCCCGGGCGGCGTGGATGCGCTGCTGCACACCTGCTTCCCGAACGGGAACCCCCAGGAACGCGAGTTCAGCCTGCATCACTTTCTCGTCCGCCACGGCCCGTCCATATTGGAAGTCCTCCGTTCGGCCACGGACGTCGGCAATTTCAACCACCGCGTGATTCGACTGGAGGAAAGCGGGGCCGAGGCCCGATATGGAACCCGCTCCGCCGGCGGCCCCTTCGCTTCTCTCCGGGAATGATACGGACGTGAAGCCGAAGAACAGCGGTATGCTCTGTGCCCGCTATGGAAGGGGGCGTTTCGTATATACCGGCGATGCATGGTTTCGTTAACTTCCTGCGGGAGTCCCCGGGACGCTCCGGATTTTCGCCGACCTGATCAGCCCGGGACGCCGTTGATCCGGAAACCATGAATCGGTGAGCCGCGCTTGTGCGCGCCGGCCCGCATGAGGTAAGGCGGTCCTGCGGCCGCGGCGCGTTTTCCGGTGGATTGCATCTTGGCGCCGCCGCGGGTCCAAGGGTACCATCAGGATCGCTTTCCAGGGAGTCTCGCATGGGTTTCAATTGGCTGGACAGCCTGATCGTCGTTGCCTACCTGATCACGATCACTCTGTACGGGATCCGGTTCCGAAAAAAACAGCAGTCCATTCACACCTATTTCCTGGGGGGGAAGACCACGCCGGCGTGGGCGCTGTCCCTCTCCATCGTGGCGACGGAGACCAGCACCCTCACGATCATCGGCACGCCGGGAATCGCCTTCGGGGGCAATCTCAATTTTCTCCAGCTCGTCATCGGATACATCATCGGGCGCGTTTTCATCTCCCTGGTGCTGATCCCCGCCTATTTCAAGGGGGAGATGTACACGGCCTACGAGCTGATGCAGCGCCGATTCGGCTCCACGACCAAGCACGCGACCGCCAGCATGTTTCTGGTTACACGGGCCCTGGCCGAAGGCGTGCGGGTGTTCGCCATTGCGATCGTGGTCGGCATCGTCCTTCACTCCGGGGACGTCTGGTCCATTTTGATCATTTCAGCCCTCACCCTGATATACACCTTTGAAGGCGGCCTGACAGCCGTCATCTGGACGGATGTCGTCCAGCTCTT
Source organism: uncultured Acidobacteriota bacterium (assembly GCA_964481255.1). Classification (GTDB taxonomy): domain Bacteria; phylum Acidobacteriota; class UBA6911; order UBA6911; family UBA6911; genus UBA6911. Next base: position 37,407 of record CAYZTZ010000002.1, read on the forward strand.
TATTTACCTGGGATGCACGGCGGCGGCCTTTTTTGTCATCCTGGGCCTGATCCCGGGCGGCTGGCAGGGAGTGCTTGCGGCCGCGGGGTCCAAGTTCACGCTCTGGGATTTCACCCTGGATCTCAGGCTTCCGTACACTTTCTGGGGAGGGGTGCTGGGCGGCGCTTTTCTGAACACCGCAAGCCACGGCGTGGATCAGCTGATCGTGCAGAGGCTTCTGGCCGCGCGGAACCAACGCGACAGCAGGATCGCGCTCCTTTCCAGCGGCGTCCTGGTCTTTTTCCAGTTCGCGCTGTTTTTGGTCATCGGAATCATGCTCTTCTGCTTCTACCAATACCATCCCGGCGTCCTCCCTCCCGCCGAGAACGACCGGATTTTCCCGAGATTCATCGTCGAGTATCTTCCGCATGGCGTGCGCGGCATCATGATCGCGGCGATTCTGGCGGCCGCCATGTCCAACCTGAGCAGCTCGCTGAATGCTCTGGCCTCGACGACGGTTGTGGATTTCTATCGCCCCTTTCTCAAGAAAACGGCCGGGGCCGGCGCACAGCTTCGCGTGTCCCGATGGATCACGGTTTTTTGGGGCGTCGCGCTGGCCGTCCTTGCGGTCCTATCGCGCCGGGTGCCGTCGGTCCTGGAGGCCGGGCTGACCATCGCCTCGATCACCTACGGAAGCATGCTGGGCGTCTTCCTCCTGGGAGTGTGGACCCTGCGGGCCAACCAGAAAGGATCCATCCTGGGCATGGCCTTCGGACTGGCCTCCATGCTGTCGATCTGGGCTTTCAGCGAAATTGCTTTCACCTGGTATGTCCTGATCGGCACCGTGATCACGTTCGCGACGGGCTACGGGGCGAGTCTCCTATTCCGCCGGCCGCCGGCGGATCCCATCCCGTCGGGCGGGACCCCGCGGCTTCATTCGGAATAGGGGATGATGGTCCGGCGGTGCCGCCCTTCGCCGACAATGCGGTCCCCTTCCGTCACGCGCACCTCGAACAAAAGCCTTCGGCCTTCCGCTTCAAGCAGCGTGCAGCCCACAGTGACTTGAGCGCCCAGAAGGGCGGCGCTCCTGTGCTTGACATGCACCTCGTATCCCACCGTGATGAATCCATCCGGCAGCAGTTCCTGGACGAGGTCCTTGCAGGCCCCTTCCATTAGACTTATCATCATGGGAGTCGAAAGCACGGGAGTTCGGGTGTGCGTCACGCAAAGATCGCGATCCACGGTCACGGCGCGTTCCAGGGTCAATCCGGGCTTGATGCCGTCAATGGCTTGCATGGCCCCTCCTTCTTGCGGGACGGACAGCCGCCGTCCTGAAATCGGGAATTTCCCCGCGACATTTAAGGTAGCCGATACGACTGGGAATGCAACAAAATCCATCGCGGTGGAAGCGAACTCCGGGGCTTTTGGCAATAAGGATCTGCAGGCGGCAGCCTTTTATGGTATTGTGTCGGCCATCCGCGTTCAGGGCGTCGGCCTTGTGATTCCAAGCGGAGACGTAACGTAATGTATTACACCGAGGGGATGATCCTGCCGGAATACAGGGTCCGGGCGATGATCGACGCGGCCGATTCGGACAACAGGCTGCAGGACGATGAATACGCGCGGCACCATGGATTTCGCGCGGGCCTCGTCGCCGGGAGCTCCATTTTCGCCTATATGTCCCGGACCCTGGTCGAGTTTCTTGACAAGGACTGGCTGGAGCGCGGTTCGGCGGAGGTGCGCTTCGTTCGGCCGGTTCACAGCGGTGAAGAGCTGCGGATCGGCGGCCAGGTTTGCTCCGTCTCCAAGGAAGGAGATGTGTCCATCGATTTCCAGGCCTCCAACAATCAGGGGACGCCCTGCGGAATAGGCGTGGCGCAACTGCCTGTCCGCGCGCCCGCGCCCGAGCCTTGTCCCGGGGATTTCCCCGCCGGACGCGCGAGACTTCACCGTCCCATTTCCCTCGAGACGCTCGAGGTCGGTGAATGCCTGACTCCCATCTCCTCCGAATTCAACTGGAACGTGCATTGGCAGTACTGCCAGAAATCGATCCGGGACCATCACCCGCTCTACCGGAAAATCCTGCATCCCGGTTGGGTGGTGAACAGGGCAAGCCGCATCCTCGCAGCCAATTACGCGATTCAGGCCTGGATCGACGTATCCTGCCAGGTGCAAAATTTCCACCTGCAGGAGGAGGAGTGCGTCGTCGAGACGCGGGGCCGCGTCCAGGATAAGTTCGAACGCGGCGGAGACCATTTTATCGTGCTGGATCTGGCGGTTTTCACCCGGGCCTTCTGTCTTCAGACCATCCGCTACGCCGCGATCTTCCGCATCGCGCCGCGTGCCGCGTGACGTCGGTCCAGCGGTTAGCGGTCAGCGGTTAGATAGGTATTTGGGGGGCAGGTAAATATGGTTGGCGCTGGAATCTGGAAGCCGGGATTGGAAGTCAATCCAGGGGGTCCAAAATCGCCTCATGGCCTCGGGCTCCTGAATGCCGGCTGCCTGTATGCTGCCTCCTTCGCGCGGGATATTGAGAACGAAGCCCTTGGTTTGTTTTTCGCGATAGTGTGAGGACAAAAAGGCTTCGCGATTCCTGCGCAGAACCCGCTTTCATCCAGCCGCTGACCGCTAACCGCTGACCGCTAACCGCTATTTTATAAGCGCCCGCGTTCCGGAGCGCATGCCGGCAAGCGTGAGTTCATACATCGGGAAGATCTTCCGGATGAGCCGGGTCGAAGGGACCGAAGACCAACCTGGTTCAGGCTTCGGATTAAGCCATATCGCTTTGCGGAATCTCTTGCGGATATCCAGGAGCCATTCGATTCCCGGACGGTCGTTGCGGTACCAGTAGTCGATCGCGCCGTCGGGGCTCAGCAGCTCGCTGAGAGCCATATAGGCGTCCCCGACGAGGATAACCTTGTAGTTCCGGTCGGTTTGATCCAGGACTTTCCTGGTAGGCACGGACCGGAGCTGCCAGATATCGGTGTAGAGATCCTGGTAGACGCAGTTGTGGAAATAATAAAACTGCAGGTCCTTGACGACGTCCCGGGCCGCTGAAAACAAGCGGTTGACGAGCTCCGTGTGGGGCGCCATCGTCCCGCCCGCGTCCATCAGGAGCAGGAGCTTGATTCTTTTTTTCCTTCCCCGCTCCCATATGAATTCCAGTTCGCCCGCGTTGCGGCAGGTCGCGTCGATCGTCCGCTCCACGTCCAGGTTGTCCTTCGGCCCCTCGCGCACCACTTGCCGGATATAGCGGAGGACCGTCTTGATCGACCGCGTATCCAGCGTCACGTCGTCGCGGTAGTTCTTGAAATAGCGCCGTTCCGCGATTTGAACGGCGCTGTTCATCCGGCTCTGATGCTGTCCGATGCGGATGCCGGCCGGGTTGTACCCCCAGGCGCCGTGCGTGGAGCGTCCCCGCACGCCGATGGCGCGGTTCCCGCCGATATGCGGCGCGCCGTCCTGTGTCCGCAGCTGCTCCATGAAATTCGACCGCACCTCCTCCAGGGAAAGCCTTTCCACCATGCGCTTCTCCTCCTCGGTCAGCTCAAGCGGCGGAAGGCGGAGCAGTTTGTCTTCAATGCTCAGGATCAGGTCGTCGTCGGATTCGATATGCCCGAAGCATTCCAGGAAAGCCTGGTCGTATTTATCGAAGTGCGCTTCGGATTTGACGAGGATGGCGCGCGCCAGATAGTAAAAGCGCCGGAGCGAACTTTCCATCAGGTTTTCGGAAAGCGCGCTCTGCAGAAGCAGCCACTCGTTGAGCGTGACGGGGACCCCGTGCCTCCTCAACGCGAGGAACAGGTTGATGAACATGCGATACCTCTCCGGCGCCGCTAATGCAGGGCGACTCGGGCCACGTCGTCTTCCGTCTTGAGAAGGATCCCGAGAAACGGGAGTTTCCGGTCCAGTTCCTCCTCCGTGATCCCCGCCGCCAGAATGGCCTGGGTCCAGTCCAGCAGCTCGCAGGTTGACGGCCGCTTTTTGAGGTCGTACTTCTGACGAATCATATAGAACTTGGCGACGATGTGCGACAGGAGCTTTTGCCTGAGATCCGGGAAATGGACGCGGCTGATTTTTTCCATCATGGGAGGATCGGGAAATTCAATGTAATGAAAGAGGCATCGCCGCAAAAAGGCATCCGGCAGTTCCTTCTCGCTGTTGCTGGTGATGACGACGATGGGGCGGTGCCTGGCCCGGAAATGCTCCCCCGTCTCGACGATGTCGAAGCTCATCTGATCCAGCTCGTACAGGAGATCATTCGGGAACTCCAGATCCGCCTTGTCGATCTCGTCGATGAGCAGAACCACCTGCTCCGGGGAACAGAGAGCTTCCCCCAGTTTCCCCAGTTTAATGTACTGGCGGATGTCCGACACGTCCTTGTCGTGGAACCGCGAATCATTCAGACGCTGTACCGTATCATAGACATAAAGGCCGTCGCTGGCTTTGGAAGTGGATTTGATATTCCAGCGGATCAGGCGCAGGCCGAGGTCTTCGGCGATGACCTGCGCCAATTCGGTTTTTCCCGTGCCGGGTTCCCCCTTGAGGAGCAATGGTCTCTGCAGAACGATGGCGGCATTGACAATATCGCGCAACGCGTCGCTGAGAATGTATTTATGTGTGCCCTTGAATCGCTTCATCGGAATCGTCGAGGTCCTCCTGACCCGAAGGACGCGGCCCACGCGAAAGCACCCGGCTGCGCCGCATCGTCGCAGCCGGGCGTGCGTGAAAAGGCGCCCTGCATGTCAAAAAAAATTTAGTTTACCACGAGACGACCGCCATGCAGCCGGGAATCAATGCAGCCGCCTTCGTCGAAGGATGCGCTCTGCGGCGGCCCGGTGAGGAGGCTCGATCAGTTTCCCGTCGAGCGTCGTCAGCGCTCTCCCGTCCCTTTCCGCCGCCTCCAGGCGGGCCAGAGTCTTTTCAGCCCAGGCGATTTCTTCCTCCGTGACTTCGAACTCCAGATTGATGATCGGGCATTGGTCGGGGTGCAGGGCGCTCTTGCCGTCATATCCGAGACGGCGGGCTTGGGACGCTTCCCTGCGCAGGAGCGCCTCATTGCGGACGTCAAAGCAGGGGGCGTCGATGGCATCGATTCCCCCGGATCGCGCGGAAGTGACAATCATTTGAAGCGCGAAGAGGAGTTCGGACCGGTCTTCTCCCGTTCGGCAGCGCACGTCTGCGGCATAGTCCGCCGATCCGAAGATCAGCGAGCGCATCCGGGGCGATGCGGCAGCGATTTCGCCGGCGCGCAAGACCCCGGCGGCCGATTCGATCATCGCATGCAGTCCAACGCATCCCTCGGGCAGGCCATGCGCGATCTCCATGTCCCGCACGGCGCGGTCCGCGGCCTGAATCTCCGAGGCCTTTTCGACCTTAGGCAGACAGACGCCGTCGGGACGCAAGGGAACGACGGCGGCGAGGTCCTGCAGCCCGATCTCCGTGTCCGGACTGTTCACGCGCACGACGACTTCGCGGCCCCCGAAATCCAGTTCCCTGAGGGCGCGCGCGACGTTGTCGCGGGCCGATGCCTTCGCCGAGAGCGCCACCCCGTCCTCGAGATTGAGAATCAGCATGTCCGCCGCCGTCAGGGCGGATCGCCGAAGCATTTTCTCGCTGTCGCCGGGAACATAGAGGGCGCTGCGTCGAACCCGCTCCTTCATAAACGCCTGCCTTTCATGTTGAGGACGGCACGGATGGATACTAGCACTCCGACCGGGAGGTCCTCAACAGGGCGACGATGGGTCCCGACAAACGCCCGGACAGCCGGATTCATGCGCAGGGATGACTCCCGAAAGCGCGGAGCGTGAAGATCAGGTAAAAATGGTAGAGCGACACAAGAATATACGACCAGAGACAGAGGCGGGCAGCGTATCGGCCGAGAGCCCATTCCTTGTGAAGCACGATGATGGCCATCGGCAGGATGGTCATGAGAGCCTTCAGACCGAAAAAGGCGGTGAAGCCGCCCAGGCGCAGGACGGCGTTCATGACCGGATTCAGCTCCGCCGCGGATCCTCTGAGGAGGTGCAGTCCGGTCAGCAGCCCGTCCATGAGCGACAAGAGCAGGACGGCAACCGCGACCGCCCAGGTGCGGAAATCATAAATATCCACATATCCGCCGCTGTCCGTCCTGCGCCGCCCGGCGCTCTTTCTTCGGCGGGGCCCGCGTTGGAACAGAGCCGCAAGCAGAGATCTCTGACGGCGGTCGACGCCGGACCTCCTCTCGGCGAGCGGCCGACCCGTGGATGAGTCCTGGAATAATTCTTCCTTCATCTTCAATCGAATATTATCGGCCGGTTCGGGCTCGGCATTACGCCCGATGCGCCCCGGTCGCGGAAGGAGCGGTTCCAGAGGGCCTTTTCTCCCTTCAGGACAAAGGGGAGCGGGGCGCGGAGGAAACGGGTCGACACGGCCAGCATGAAATCATGGAGCGCCTTCAAGCGCGAGCCGGATCTCTTCAAGCACGGACGGATCGGATTCCATGAATTGAGCTCCTCGGAGAATCCGGAAAGACCGTTCCGATGCCAGCCGTCCCAGGGCCCACGCGGCATGCATTCTCACCAGCGCGCTCGGGTCCCGCATGGCGCCTTCCAAAGCGGGAACAGCCTCGCCGCGGCCCGAATTGCCCAGAGCCACCGCGACGTTTCGGACAAAGCCGTTGCGCGTCGCGCGAAGAATCGGGCTGCCTCGGAATCGTTCCCTGAATTCGCCCGGGGTCAGCCGGACCAGCGGCAGAAGTTCCGGCATGAGGTTGCCCTCGACGGGACGGAAAGTCTTTTCGGACGTTTTAACGGCGAAACGGTTCCACGGGCACGCTTCCTGGCAATCGTCGCAGCCGAAGATGCGATTCCCCATCAAGGCCCGCAACGGTCGCGGGATAGGGCCGCGATGCTCGACCGTGATGCAGGAAACACAGAGCCTCGCGTCCAGCGAATAGGGCGCCACGATGGCCCCGGTCGGGCATGCCCGAATGCAGTGATCGCAGCTTCCGCAGAGATTCCTCCCCGCGGGGTCGTCCTCCAGTTCAATGTCGAGAAGAAGAATCCCCAGGAACAACCACGAACCCAGGTCCCGGGAAATCAGGATCGTGTTTTTCCCCGTCCAGCCGAGGCCGGTTTCGGCGGCCCACGCTTTCTCCATGACGGGACCCGTATCGACGCAAATCGCTCCCCGAGCCGCCGGCCGCCGGCGTTGGACGAAGTCCAGCAGTTGTTTCAAGCGGTTCCGGATGAGTTCGTGGTAGTCGCCTCCCCACGCATAGCGGCTGATTCTCCCTTTCAGCGGCGCCTCGTCCGGCCGTCCGCCCGGGTAATAGTTCATCGCCACTGCGACGACGGACCTTGCGCCGGCAAGAACCATGTCCGGATTCAGTCGTTTGGGGAGGTCGCGCCGGAGATAATCCAGGGTCCCGTGCATTCCCTCCCCCAGCCATTTTCTAAAATAGGCAGCGCGGGGGAGAGGATGTATAGACGAGATCCCGACTCCGGAAAATCCGAGCCGGCGCGCTTCCCGTCGGATGCGACGGCCCAGCGCGTCCCCTTGCGTGGAACGGCCCGCATTCCCGATCCTGTCATCCTGAGATCTTGTTTCCATGGATCCCGAGTGCCGAATACGCCCGGACAAAGCATCCCGCTTCGCGTCAGCCGTCCCTTTCCCGCTGCCGCCGGAGACCCTGCGGTTTCGGCCGCCGACTCATGATTCCTTTTCCATATCGATTTCAATCCGGATGGAACCGCTCGGATCGGCGAGTTTGAGGTGGCGGATCATCCCGCGGATTGTGTCCCGAACGATGACCTTGGAGAATCCGCGGCTCATGTTCATATCCAGAGGATCTCCGTTGACCCGGATGCGCAGCTCTTCAGTCTCAAGCTCATATTCGAGGGTTCGAATAGGGAGAGGCGTTTTGAGAGAGGCCGCGATCCCGGCGCAGACATTGCCCAGAAACCTCCCGATGAACGATGTCAGAGGGGCCTCGATGCCGTTGCTGTAAATCCGTATTCGCATGGAGCGTGATTGTATCACATCCGGCATCCCTGGCCGTGGGCGCGGGGCGCCGGATTCCGCCCTTTTCCGCGCCGGACAAACCCTGAAACCGGATTCGCGAATTGCGGCCGCCTGTTTTCTCTGATACCATCAGCCTGCCTCGGAGTATGGTGGAGAGCGCCCGGAGGAGAAGCATTCCGTGATGGACAAAATGGCTGTGACGGGAGGCGCCGGATTCATCGGTTCGAATCTGGCCGAGCATCTTATCCGCCAGGGCTATTCGGTCGTGGTGATCGACAACCTCAGCACCGGGCGCAAACAGAATCTCTCCGGGTGGTCCCAAGAGGCTGGAGACCGGTTTCAGTTTCTGGAGGCGGATATCAACGACACCGATCGGCTCCGCGGGACGTTCCGCGGCGTCTCCTGTGTCTTTCACCTCGCAGCCATCCCATCCGTCGCTCGATCGATTGAAAACCCCTGGGCCACCCAGTCCGCCAACATCAACGGAACGCTTTCGGTGCTCCTGGCGGCCCGCGACGCCGGGGTCCAGCGCGTCATCGCTGCGTCCTCCTCGTCTATTTACGGGGACGACCCGAACCTTCCTAAAAGCGAAGACCGGCTCGGGAAGGCTCTTTCCCCTTACGCTTTGAGCAAATTCGTGACGGAGGGATACTGCAAGCTGTTCTACCAGCTTTACGGGCTTGAAACCGTCTGCCTGAGGTATTTCAACGTATTCGGGCCGCGCCAGGACCCGAAATCCGAATACGCCGCCGTGATCCCGCGCTTCTGCACGCGCATGCTGGCCGGCATGCCTCCGATAGTTTTCGGCGACGGCGAGCAGAGCAGGGATTTCACTTTCGTGACCAATGTGATCGACGCCAACTGCAAAGCGGCGACAAGTCCCGGCGCGGCCGGAGAGGCCTTCAACATCGGCTGCGGGTTCCGGACAAGCCTGAACCAGCTGATTCAGAAACTGGGGCTCCTTTTAAACAGCACGATCCAACCCGTGTATCAGCCCGCCCGGAAAGGGGATGTTCGGCACTCCGTGGCCGACATCAGCAAGGCGTCGAGGCTTCTGGGTTACACGCCCTCGGTCACCCTGGATGAGGGCCTGCGGCGCGTTCTGGACTGGTACCGGAGCGTCCCGGAGGCGCCCTGAAAAACCGCGGGGCTGAGCCGGAGATGGAACAGGAACGGCTTCGGATCGGCGTTGCCTCGCGGCCGGCGGCCGGGATATCCAGGCTGCCCTTGAACCGTGATGCCCGGGAATAATGATCTCGTTTGTCTTTGTGGATACGGAACGCGTTTGGAGAGGGGGGCAGGATCAGCTCTTCGCCCTTCTTAAGGGGCTCCATCGGCGCGGCCATAAAGTGCACCTCATCTGCCAGCCCCGGACATTGCTGGAGGCGCGCTCCCGTGAATACGGACTCTTCGTGCATCCGGTCTCGATCCGCAGCGAGGTGGACCTCCTGTGTTTCCCGCGCCTGTTGTCCGTCCTTCGCCGCATCCACCCCGACATCCTCGCTTTCAACACGCCGCGAGCCGTCCTGCTCGGAAGTCTTGCCTCACGGATGACCCGCGTGGGGAGCCGCATTATCTTCCGCCGCGTCAATTTTCCTCCCAGAAAGGGATTCTTCACGCTGATGAAGTACACCTGGGGAGCGGACTGTATCGTCGCCATTTCCGAATCCATCCGAATGCAGCTGCAGCTCTGCGGGATCCCGTCCTCGAAAATCAGGACGATCTACGAGGGGATGGATTTGTCGCTCTATCCGAGACGCACGCAGGCCCGGCCGCGGCAGCCCGAGGAGCCTGCGGTGGTGGGGACGGTGGCGCACTTGAGCCCGGAAAAGGGACTCCACTATCTCGTGGAGGCCGCCTCCATGATTCCCGGCGTAAGAGAAAAAATGCGCTTCCTGATCGTAGGTCACGGGCAGTGCCGTCAGGAGCTGGAGGATCTGGTCCGTCAGAAGGGGCTACAGGGCGTTTTCCATTTCGCCGGATTCCACGCCGATATATCCCCCTTCATGAAATCCTTTGATATCTTCGCCCTCCCGAGTCTTTCCGAAGGGCTTTCATCCGCGATTCTCGAGGCGATGGCGGCTTCTCTGCCCATCGTCGCTTCCGAAGTCGGCGGCATCCCTGAACTTGTCACAAGCGGCATCAACGGGCTTCTTGTGGCACCCGCGGATCCCGGTGCGCTCGCGCGCGCGATCCAGCAATTGGCGGCGAACCCGGAGGAGGCCCTGCGGATGGGACACAGGAGCAGGGAGCGCATGGAGGCTCGATTCACCCTGGAACGGAAGATTCTGGAGACCGAACAGCTCTGCATGCAGTTGCTTCAGAAACAGGAGCGCGCGCCGCGATCCGCCCATGTTTAAAGAGCCGGCAGGAAATCTCCCATCCTTACTGCGGAACAAGGCCGAAAGGGCCGCGTTTCTGGCGCTGGCGGGGTCTGTCGGCATGTCCCTGATTTCAATCGCGGCGTCCGAAATCCTGCTTTTCGCCGCGGCGTTGTTCTGCGCGTTCGTCTACGGGCAACAAGCGGGACCCGTGCCCCCCGGGAAAAAGATTCTCCTGCCGCTTTTCGCCTTTATGGCATGGACGCTTATCGCCGCGATGGCATCTTCGAACGTCCTGCCCGGACTGACCGCGGCCAAAAAATTCTATCTCCTTCTCCTTGTGCCGATGGTCCCGCTCATTTTGCGGAAGGAAGGCAGGGTCCTCCGGATCTACATGTCCGTTTTCGCCGCCGCCCTGATCGCATCTCTCTACGGTCTGGTTCAGTTTGCAGCCGATCCTCACCGGGATTTGCTGCACCGCATTTCGGGCTTTTCGAGCCAGTGGATGACCTATTCCGGGCTGCTGATGCTCGCGCTCGCGATGCTTGCCTCCTATGCGCTGTGCCTCGGGGTGCGGCGCCGCCTCTGGATTGTCCCAACGGCCGCCGCCGTCCTTCTGGCTCTCTTATGCTCCCAGACCCGCAGCACCGCCATGGGCGCGATGGTGGGAGTCGCCGTTGTAATCCTCATCCGGAAGCCCCGGTCCATCGCCGCCCTGATCGCAGCCCTCCTGATCTTCTATCTCCTGGCGCCGTCCGGGATCCAGGAAAGGTTCAAGTCCGGGCTCAATCCGGAGGACCCCAACACGCGCAACCGCATCGAGCTTTTCCAGACCGCCGTGCGGCTGATCCGGCATCATCCGTGGCTGGGTGTCGGTCCGCAGAACGTGAAGGTCGAGGCGCTGAAGTATCGCGGAAGCGACAGCGCCCAATACCCGGATTGGATGTATCAGCATATGCATAACAACTTCCTCCAGATTGCATCGGCGACCGGATTGCCGGGCCTTGCGATCTGGCTCTGGTTCATGACCCGTCTTGCGTGGGACGCGCTTGGAACCTATCGTTCGGCCCTGCGGCGCACCCTGTATCCGACGGGCGAGGAGCACCGCAAAGAGGCTTTGATGGCATCATCCGCCGCCCTGGGCGCCCTGGCGGCCCTGATGGTCGCGGGGCTCTTCGAGTATAATTTCGGCGATTCCGAGGTGCTCATCCTGTTCCTTTTCATCGTCAGCGCTCCCTACTCTTTCCCGACCTTCGAGCGCGGCCGGGTTCCCTAAGCCGGCGGATCGAGGTATAATCCCCTCCGGCCGCAGGGGGAGCGGTAGCTTCCGAAATCTCAGGCGTTTCGAACCTGTGATGCGATCCGGGAACCGGCCGCGCTTTCAAGGCAAACCGCAGAGACCCCCTAAAACAGAGATGCTTCAGGATACTGGAAGGCCTCGTAGTTGAAGAGGAAGCCGCACCGGCAGGCTGGGGATGCCCTCCGGACCGGCGCTTCCGACAATATGGGCTTTGGAAGCAGCCCCTGAAGGGTCTCACCAATGAGGCAAGGGGATGTCGCGCCGGCGTCAGGACGCACTCCCGTCTGCGGGAAGGGTTCCTATTGAAAATCGCAATTCTTGGAACGCGAGGCATCCCGGCAAACTACGGCGGATTCGAAACGTTCGCCGAGGAATGCGCGGCCGGGCTTGTCGGGCGCGGTCACGAGGTTACCGTCTACGGCCGTTCCCATTATGTGCCGAAGGGGCTTCGCTCGCATCGCGGCGCCCGGCTTGTCGTGCTCCCGACCGTGAAGTCGAAATATACGGACACGGTGATTCATTCCTTTCTGGCCGTGATCCATGCGCTCTTCCAGAAATACGACGTCATCCTTATGTGCAACGCCGCCAACAGCGTCTATGCCTGGCTGCCCAGGGTCTTCGGAACCCCGGTGGTGCTGAACGTGGACGGCATCGAAAGGCTCCGGCGGAAATGGAACCGTCTGGGTAAGGCCTACTACCGCCTGTGCGAGCGCCTCTCCATCCGGTTCGCCAGCGTCATTGTCGCCGACGCGCGCGTGATCGAGCGCTACTACAGGGAGCAATACGGCGCGCCCTCGGTTTTCATCCCTTACGGCACGTCCACGGACAGGCCGCAAAGCCGGGAGGCTCTGGATCGATGGGGACTGGCGCCGGGGAACTATTTCCTCTACGTGGGCCGTTTCGAGCCGGAAAACAACGCCCTCCTGGTCGTCCGGGCTTTCGAGAAAGTGAAGACGTCGAAAAGCCTGGTCGTGGTGGGCGACGCCCCTTACGCCCAAGACTATATCCGGATGGTCCGCGCGACGCGCGACCCGCGGATCCTTTTTCCCGGAGCGGTTTATGGAGCGGCGTACCGGCAGCTGCAGGCGAACGCCTTTTGCTACGTGCACGCGACGGAGGTCGGGGGCTCGCACCCGGCTCTGATCGAAGCCATGGGATCGGGAAATATCATCATCGCGAACGCAACGCCTGAGAACGCGGAAGTCCTTGGCGGCGCCGGGATTCTGTATCGGGAAAACGATGTTCACGACCTGGCGCGGCGGCTCCAGGAGGTGGCCGACAATCCTGACGGCTACGCCTCTTTGCGGTCCGCAGCCTTGGAACGCGCCCGCAGCGCCTATTCCTGGGACAGAGTGATCGGCCGTTACGAACAGCTGTTTATCGAGTTGACGTCGCCGCCGGGGGAAGAGGTGAAGCGCGGATCCGCCCGGACATAAGGGACGCGCCGAAACGATCTGTGCCAATCCGCCGCAATTCAGGCGGGGATTCTCCCGGGGCGGCGATTTTCGAATCCGGCGGCAGGCGCCGCGGATCCCCGGTCCGGCTGAACCGCGGCCGGCGTCCTGCCTTCGCGTAAGAAACGGCCGCGCTTGGGAGGTTCAGGGTCTTCGCTCTGGTATAATGCGCGGCTTGCTTGAGGTTCGGCATGCACGTCCAAAAAAGCGTTCATCCCGTCCTGGTTCCCTGGGTCATTCTCGCCAATTTCCTGCACAAGATCTACATCCAGCGCGGCCTGATACGCAATTTCGTCGCGAGGGATCTGAAGGCGCGCTACATCGGCTCTTTCATGGGCTTTTTCTGGAGCGTGATCCACCCGATCGTGCTTCTGGTCAGCTACACCTTCGTTTTTTCCATCATATTCGGATTGCGTCCCCTGCCCGACAGCGGCACGACCAGTTTTCCGCTCTTTCTCTTCTGCAGCATCCTGCCGTGGCTTTTTTTCCAGGAAACCCTCCAGCGGTCCAGCACGATCCTGATCGAGAATTCCAATCTCATCACCAGGACTCTATTCCCCAGCGAGATCCTGCCTCTGGCCGTGATGCTCGCCGGACTGGTCAACCACTTGATCGGGTTCGCCATACTCCTTTGCATCCTCCTCTTCACGCTGGGGAAAGTGAGCCTTTTCATTTTGCTCGTCCCCGTGTATTTCCTGCTACTGATGCTCTTTACACTGGGGCTTTCGTGGTTTGTCTCGAGCCTCAACGTGTTCGTGCGCGACGTCTCGCAGGTTCTCAGCGTCGTCCTGACATTCTGGTTCTGGTTTACGCCGATCTTTTATTCCACCGAGCGCTTCCCCCCCAAGATGCTGTTTCTGGTGCGGCTGAATCCTTTGGCTCATGTGGTGGCCGGCTACCGCGACTGCCTTTTGCGCATGCGTATGCCGGACCTCGGCGTCCTCGCGATTCTGGCGGCGGTTTCGCTTCTGGTTTTCGCAGCCGGGGGATTGTTCTTCCGAAAAACGAAACGCGACTTTGTGGATGTCCTCTGATGCCCGCGATCCAAGTCCGTCATCTGTCGAAGAAGTACCGAATCTATAAGCGTCCCTGGGACAAACTCCGCGAAGCCATGGGGCTGGCATCCGGGGAATATCATCGGGAGTTCTGGGCCCTGAAGGACGTCTCCTTCGATCTCGAATCGGGACGAACCCTCGGCGTCATTGGCGCCAACGGCTCCGGCAAGAGCACGCTCCTGCAGATCCTGGCCGGCATCATGCGCCAGACCGCCGGCGACTGTCATGTGACGGGGAAGGTTTCGGCGCTGCTGGAACTCGGATCGGGATTCAACCCGGAATTTACAGGACGGGAAAACGTTTTCATGAACGGAGCCATCCTGGGTCTCGACTCCCGGGAGATGGAAAAGCGCTTCGACGCGATCGCTGAATTCGCCGAGATCGGCGATTTCATGGACCAGCCCGTCAAGACCTATTCCAGCGGCATGTTCATGCGCCTGGCGTTCGCCGTCTCCGTCAATGTGGACCCGGACATCCTTCTTGTGGACGAGGCCCTCTCGGTCGGAGACCTCATTTTTCAGCACCGGTGCATGCACCGCATGAACCGTTTGCGCGAGAGCGGAAAGACCATCGTTTTGGTGACTCACGATCTGGACGCGGTGATCAAATTCTGCGACAGCGCCCTTCTGCTGGACGCCGGCGTTGTCCTGGAACGAGGAAAACCGGACATGGTCGTTCAGAAGTACCGGGCGCTCACCTTCGAACGGGAACGCCGCCGCGGTGGATACGAGGGCGCCCCGCGCCTCCCCGGCGAAGGGATCGTCGTCCGGCCGGAAGATGAAATGCCCGTGGCGCGATCCATTCCCAATATCGACCATCGTTTCGGAAACGGCGAAGCCGCGGTGATAGGAGTGGCGTTGTTGGACGCGAGGGGCCGCGTCATATCGGAAGCCTCCGGCGGCGAAACGGTCGTCATCCGCATCTCCGCCCGCTTCCACAGGGATGTCGATCAGCCCATCCTGGGGTATACCCTTCGAGACCGCCTGGGAGTCGAAATGTCCGCCTGCAACACGTCCTACGCGGGACGCCACCTGCCCCGGGCCCGGAAAGACCAGGTCGTCACCAGCGATTTTTATGTGACACTGCCCCGTCTCGCGCCCGGCAGTTACTCGATCTCCCCAGCGGTGGCCAAGGGCAGCCTCCTGCACCACGACATGTGCGACTGGATCGACAACGCACTGGTCTTTACCATTCATTCGCAGAATCTGGTTTACGGTATGATGCAGATGGACGTCGACGTGCGCAGCTATATGTCGCCTCTCGCGGATGACGAAGAAACGCCGGGCCGTCCGCCGAGCCCCGGCATCATCCGCCCGGGCGCCTAGTACTCGAACTGCGGCGTTTCCAAACGGTGCGGCCGCCTGTGAGACCCTTGTTCCTGATTCTGATGACGGTGCTGTTTTCCCCGTTCCTGCTGGTCCTCTGGCTGATGCTGCTCGTCTGCAACCTGCTCGGCTCGCTCCGGAATCTCCGGCTGAAGCCCGCGCCGGCCGGCGACGCGCCCCCGTCGGGGCTCGCATCCATCGTGGTCCTGAATTGGAACGGCAGGGACCTCCTGGCCGAGGGGATTCCTTCGATTATGCAGGCTGTCAAAACCGACGGCCGTCCCCACGAAATCCTCGTCGTCGATAACGGGAGCGCGGACGGATCCCGGGAATACCTCCGGCAGTTCCACCCGGATGTGCGCGTCCTCGCCCTGCCGCGAAACCTGGGCTTCGCCGAGGGCAACAACGAGGGAGTGCGCGCGGCGCGGCATGACGTGGTGATACTGCTCAACAACGACATGGTCGTGGACCCCGGTTTCATAAGGCCTCTTCTGGATGGGTTTCGTCCGGAGACCTTCGCCGTGTCAAGCCGGATTCTGATGCAGGATCGCTCCCTCGTCCGGCACGAGACGGGGAGGACGACGGCGGTTTTTCGCAGGGGAAGGATCGATCTCGGCCACCGCGACCTGGACGGCCCGCCCTTTCCCAGGGCTAACTATCCGGTATTTTGGGCGGGGGGCGGGGCTTCGGCCTTCCATCGTGAAAGATTCCTGGCTCTTGGAGGGTTCCGGAGGCTGTACTCCCCGGCCTACGTGGAGGACGCCGACCTGTCCTATCAGGCATGGAGCCTCGGCTGGGAAGTCACTCTGGCGCCCGAGTCCGTCGTCTATCACAAGCACCGCGCGAGCAGCCTGCGGCGCTTCAGCCCGTCCGAATTGCAGGTCCTCGTCTCGCGCAATCATTTTCTATTTCTATGGACGAACATATACGACTGGACCATGCTCCTGAGTCACGGGCTTTTTCTGCCGTGGAACTGCTACAGGCTCACCAGGGACCACGGGGTTTTCCTCTGGAAAAGCGTTCTTCAGGCGGCGGGCTCCATACCGTCGGTTCTCGCGGCGCGTTTGCGGGTCCCTTTCCGCCGCCTCCTGGACGATCGGCGGATTTTCGAGCTCGCTTCAAAACCCGGATTGTTTTACGGCGCGCGCGAAAACGCAGGCCGGGGGAAAGGGGCTGCCGCCTGCGGCAAACCGCGCGTTCTCTGGCTCACGGCATATCTTCCGCACCTGGGACGCCACGCGGGGGCAGGACGGATGTTCCACTTGCTGAAGCGCCTCGCCGGCAATTATTCCATCACCCTGATTACCTTTATGGAAACGGAGGACGAAAAGGAATTCCTTCCTGAGTTGGAAGCCTTATGCGAAAAAGTGATCGCCGTGAGGCGCGCGCCGCCGCGCCGCTGGCAGCCCTTCCCCTACGAGCCCTTCGAAGCCTTCCGCACACCGGAAATGGAGCAGGCGCTGGACCGCTGTCTGGAGGAAGCCGACTATAAACTTGTTCAGATGGAGTACAACCAGATGGCGCGCTACGCCGACAGAATCGGGCGCATCCCCAAACTGCTGACCAAGCACGAGGTCGATTTCGCCGCGTGCGCGCGCCGGGCGAAACTGGAATCCAATCCGCTCGCAAAGGCCCGCTGGTTCTATAATTATCTCCAGGTACTGGACAGAGAAACGGAGCTGACCCGCAAGGCGGACGCCGTCATCTGCCTGACCGATGTCGACGCCGAGGCGCTCGGGAGATTCTGTCCTTCCGTGCCCGTGCATGTGATCCCCACAGGCGTCGACCTTGAGTATTTCCGTCCCCCGGACCGGCCGCCCGAGGCACCCCGCCTTGTATTCGTGGGCGCCTTTCAGCATTGGCCCAACGTCGACGCGATGCATTATTTCTGCAGGCAGGTGCTCCCTCTGGTCCGCGCGCAAAGGCCGGACGTTGAACTGCTCATCGTCGGCAGCCGCCCCACGCCTCGCGTCACCTCCCTTTCAGAGATCCCCGGCGTTACGGTCACCGGGTGGGTTCCCGACATCCGCCCGTTTATGGCCCGAAGTTCGGTGTATGTCGTGCCTGTCCGTCTCGGAATGGGACTCCGCGGGAAGGTGCTCGAGGCATGGAGCATGCGGATGCCGGTCGTGTCCACCTCGGTCGGCTGCGCCGGGCTGCGGCGCGAACACGGCGGGAATATTCTTGTGGCGGACTCGGCGGCCGAGTTCGCTTCTCATATCGTATCCCTGTTCGCGGACCCGTCTCTGCGGCAAAAGCTGGGGGAGGAAGGCAGGAAGACCGCCGAGCGTTACTACGGCTGGGAGCGGGCGGCGCAGCAGCTGGACGCTCTCTACCGGGATTATCTGGATTGATGTTCGGAGACGTGAATATTTTCGGGCGGGCGTGAACGCCATGGCGCCGATGGGCTCAGCCCGTCCTTCCTTAGGGACAACCGGGCGTCCGCTGCGGCCGGATACGGGGTCCAAAGACATGATACGGAATTTGCTGTCCCTGGCCCTCAAAGCCGTTGTGCTTCCCTTCCGCTTCCTGTGGCTGCTCGGCGTCTGGCTTCGGCTTCGCTATAGCGGCCGGAGAGCATCCAGTTCCAAATGATCGAAAGTGGGCGGCGGACATGTTCCGTCTGCCGAGGTCCATCCTTAGGGAATACATGCCAAAGGGCCCGCGCACGGGATCCGGCCCGCCGCTTCGGATGCCGTTGTCATGGTCAGTCCATGAAGGCATATTTCAGGATGAAATAGATGGCGGCGACACCGTCCTTCCATCCGATCTTCTTGCCCTCGGAATAGTCCCGGCCGCTGTAAGATATAGGCACTTCATAAACCCGGAACCGCGCCTTGCCGATCTTTGCGGTGAATTCCGGCTCGAAACCGAAGCGATTCTCCCTCAGAGATATCCTTTTCAGAACATCCGCGCGGAACGCCTTGTAACAGGTTTCCATATCCGTAAGGTTCAGACCGGTAAACATATTCGACAGCGTCGTCAAGACGTGATTCCCCACCGAATGCCAGAAGAAAAGGACGCGGTGCGGTCCTCCCAGAAAGCGCGAACCATAGACGACATCCGCCTTGTCGGCCAAAATCGGCCCGATGAGATTCGGGTATTCGGCCGGGTCATATTCGAGGTCGGCGTCCTGAATAACCACGATGTCCCCGGACACCGCGGCGAAACCTGCGCGAAGCGCCGCACCCTTCCCCCTGTTCCTCTCCTGGAAGACGATTTTCAGGTCATCGGACGGCGGGATGGACTTGAGGATCTCACGAGTCCCGTCCGTCGAGCCGTCATCCACCATGATTATTTCCTTCGGAAGTGGGACCTTGCGGACGCGGTCCAGCACCTGCAAAACCGTCCCTTTTTCGTTATACACGGGAATAACCACCGATAGTTTCATATCGCGCGCCCTGGAAAACAGCTATAATAGCCCAGGGGGGCGAGCATAGGAACAAGGATATTAAGGCTCCAACGCGATCGTCCGCAGTTCCCGACCGTCCGGCCCATGCGGGCCCGCGGACGGCCGGTTCGAAGGCATGACCCGCGCCGATCCGGTTCCCGCGGGCGGATGGGATTTGTCGCAATAGCCGCCAAGGACATGAATCGGACGGTTCCCGCGAAGGGCGTTTCCAGGTGTGGAATTCGTGCAGTCATCGGCTTCCGTTTTTTCCACGGCCTCCCGGCTTTTCCGCGGTCGGCCCTTGATCCGGACTCGGCCTGAGGCTGCGTCATGAGGTTCATGCAGAACTCCCCGAGGATTTCGATCATCATACCGAACCACAACGGCTGCGGATATCTGGAGAATTGCCTCCGTTCCCTGCTGGCGCAGACCCATGCGCCGATGGAGATCGTGATCGTGGACAACGCCTCCTCCGACCGCTCGGTTGAGGTCGCCGCGGCGCTTGCGCCCCAGGCGATTTTGCTGCGGCAAAAGGAGAATCTGGGATTCGCCGGGGGCGCCAACGCCGGGATTCGAGCAGCGAGGGGAGATTGGGTGGCGATTCTCAACAACGACACCGAAGCGGCGGCCGATTGGCTGTCGGAATGCGCGCGGGCCGTCCAGGATCATCCGGACGCGTCGTTTCTGGCGTGCAAGATATTCGATTTCCGCGACCGCGGGCTTCTTTACAGCGCCGGGGATTGCTTTCTCCGGGCCGGCATAGGCTATCGGCGGGGGCAGGAACAGAGGGACCGCCCGGATTTAAGCATGGAATGCGAGATATTCTCCGCCTCGGGATGCGCGGCGCTATACAGCGCCCGCGCTCTCCGAGAAGCCGGGGGATTCGACGAGCGTTTTTTCGCGTACCTCGAGGACGTGGACCTGGGACTGAGGCTCCAGGCCGCGGGCCATCGCGGCTATTACGTACCCAGCGCGGAAGTGTATCACCACGGAGCGGCGACCAGCGGCGGCGAGTTCTCCCCTCTGGCGGTTCGCCTGCGGACCCGCAACGCATTGTTGCTTTTGCTCAAGAGCATGCCTGTTCCCATGCTGCTGCGATGGATGCCCCTGATACTTTTCGCCCAGGCGGCCTGGCTCATCCGCGCGGCGCGCCATGGACGGCTGGTTCCCTACATCCGGGGCCTGGCGGAAGCTTTCCGACTCGCCCCGGCGATGGTCCGCGCAAGGCGCAGCCTGCGGAGGCACTGGCGGGGTTTGCTGCCGCGGCTACGGCATAGGATCCTGCAGTCCGAGGCCATGGCGCGCCGGGATTTTCAGCCGCCGCAGGCGCAAGGCGCGTCCCTTTTCCTGAAGCTGTACTTCCGCCTGTTCTGAAAAGGCGCGGCGGCGCCGTAAAGAAACGGAGTCCACGTTGATCTCGACAGTCATCGCGAACTGGAACAGCGGGCGTCTCCTCGAGAACTGCGTGCGCTCCCTGCTGCAAAACGCGGGGAAATGCCAAATCGTCGTCGTGGATAACGCATCCGAGGACTCCAGCCTGCAGTTCGCCCGCGATACCGGGGCGGACCTGCTGATACTGCGAAACGAAAGGAACCTGGGTTTCGCCGCGGCCAACAACATCGGCTGGCGCGCCGCGCGCGGGACTTTCATCCTGTTCCTGAATCCGGACACGGAATGCCTCCCGGGTTCCGTCGATTGTCTGCGCGGGACCCTGGCGGCGGACCGTCGCGTCTGGGCGGCGGGGGGGTGTCTTGTGAGCCTTTCCGGACAATCCCAGGCGGAGTTCAACGTAAGGGCCTTCCCGACCGTTGAGAGCGTGGCGGCGACGATGCTCTTTCTCGATAAAATATGGCCGAAGCATCCCTGGTCGGCCGGATGCGCTTCGCCCCCCGGCGGCGCCGCGGTGGACGTCGACCAGCCCGCAGGCGCCTGCCTGATGGTCTCGCGGGACGCGCTGGAGCTTCTCGGAGGCTTCGATGAAAGCTTCGCGCCCGCCTGGTTTGAGGACGTGGATCTCTGCCGCCGCATTTGGGATCGGGGCGGCCGGATCCAGTATCAGCCGGCCGCGCGCTTCCTGCACCACGGCGGCTATAGCCTCGGCCTCCTGTCCCAGCGGGATTTTCTCCGATTCTTTCATGCGAATCAGCTCCGGTATTTCCACAAGCACTTCGGCCCCGCGGCGGCGCGCCGCGTCCGGCGATGGATCGTGCTGGGCCTTTGTCTGCGCAGCGCACTCTCGCTGGCCTGCGCTTCCGAGCCCGGGAAATCAAGGCTGTCCTCGGCAAGGAGCTATCGGGCGGCGGCCCGGGACATTCTTCGGTCGGAGGAGGCGCAGGGATGAACGACAGGCTGCTGGTCAGCATCGTGACTTTTAATTCCGGCCCTTATCTCAAGGCCTGCCTGCAGAGTCTGCAGGAGCAGACTTTCCGGGGCTTTAAAATCGTTCTCTGGGACAACGCTTCCACCGACAACAGCCGCGCCATAGTGTCGGAATGCCGCCATCTTCTGGCGTACACCCGTTTCTCGGAAGAGAATGTCGGATTCTGCGCGGCCCAGAACCGGCTGATTGCGGCGTCATCTTCCGATTACGTCCTGGTGCTGAATCCGGATGTCGTTCTTGACAAACGGTTCCTGGAAATCCTGATTCGCGAAATGGACGCCGATGAAAGCGCCGGGGCCGCGACCGGAAAGCTTTGGCGCCTGGAGCAGGATGCCTTCGACCCCGAAACCTCTGCTGAGCCGCGAGAGTCGCGCAGCAAGATCCTGGACAGCACCGGAATGTATCTGACCCCCGCACAGCGTCATTTCGACAGGGGTTCGGGCGAGATCGATACAGGGCAGTACGACCGGCGCGCCTATGTCTTCGGGGCCACCGGTGCGGCGGCCCTGTACCGGCGGATCATGCTGGAGGACATCCGGAACGGGAGCCAGTATTTTGACGAGAGCTTTTTCTACTATCGCGAGGACGCGGATCTGGCATGGAGGTCCCAGTGGATGGGGTGGCGCTGCCTTTATGTTCCCGAGGCAACGGGATATCACGCACGACGGGTGTTGCCCCAAAGACGCTCCTTGCTTCCCGGCGCGATCAACATGCACTCCTTCAAGAACCGCTTTCTCCTGCGCATCAAAAACATGGACCTCGGCACCTATGCCCGCTTTTTCATCCCGATTACGCTGCGCGACGCCGGAAGCGTCGCGTATGTTTTAACGCGGGAATGGTCGTCGCTTCCCGGCATACGTCTCCTTATCCGCGCCTTGCCCGACGCGTGGGCCCAGCGAAAATCCCTGCAGCGCCGCCGGAGAGTTTCCCCGCGCGACGTGCGCTCCTGGATCTCGTATCGTCCCGTGGTGAAGGAAATCGCCATAAAGGACCGCGCCGACGGGCCTTGAAGCCCGGCGGCCCGCGGGGTCCGGTTCAGCAAAGCCTCAGATCCGCGCAGGCGTTCAGGGCAAGATCCGGGGGCCGGGGATTCAGCAGCTTCGGCGTGCCGGCGGCGGCTATCATGACCGCGTTATCCGTGGTCAGCATGGGGCTGGGATAGTAGACCCGCGCCGGGGGTGAGCCGTCTTCCTTGCGGCCTTTTCCCTCGAAGGTTTCCTTGAACGCCCGCCGCAGAAGGCTATTGCAGGCGACCCCCCCCACCAGCAGGATGGAACGCGGCGCGAGCCGGGACTGAGCCCTTCGGGTCTGCAGGACGAGTGTGTCGACGATCGCCTTCTGATAGCTGGCCACAAGATCCAGGGTCCTTTGCGCGATCCTCCCGCCGGGGCGCCGCGGTCTGATGCCTGTCTGCTGAATGTGGCGCAGCGCCGCGGTCTTGAACCCGCTGAAACTGAAATCCAGGCTGCCGTCGCTGATCTTGGGTATGGAAAAGTGAAAACGGCCGGCGTCGCCGTGTCGTGAAAGCTTGTCGATGACCGGTCCTCCGGGGTAGCCCAGGCCGAGGAATTTGGCGATCTTATCCATAGCCTCGCCAGCGGCGTCGTCGCGCGTGCGCCCCACGGATTCGTATATGCCCGGTCCGGTCGAATAGACGAGAGAGGTGTGCCCCCCGGACACAATCAAAGCCAGCAATGGATATTCGATCTCAGGGTTTTCCACGAAAGCCGAAAAGATGTGCCCCTCCAGGTGATTCACCGGCACCAGAGGTTTTTGGAGGGAAAAGGCCATGGCCTTTGCGAAGGAGAGCCCCACCAGAAGGGAACCGATAAGACCGGGGCCCTGGGTGACGGCGATCCCGTCGATGTCTCTGTAAGACTTGCCGGCATCCTCGAAGGCCCGCCGGACCACGTACCCGATATTGCGCAGATGTTCGCGGCTGGCCAGTTCCGGGACCACTCCGCCGAAGCTGCGGTGCGTCGGGACTTGCGATGCCACAATCGTGGAAAGGACGCGGCGCCCGTCTTCAACGAGGGCGGCGGCCGTTTCATCGCACGACGATTCTATTCCCAGGACCAGCATGACAGCGGACTTCTTCCCTCACGGTGCGCGCCTCACGACCGCAGTTCCGCGAGAGACTCGCGGAAAGGCGGCCGGGCTATGCCCCGCTCGGTGATTATGGCGCGGACATAGCGATGCGGCGTGACATCGAAAGCCGGGTGGGCCGCCGGGACGCCCGGCGGCGTGATCAAAACGCCCTTGATCCTGCGGACCTCCTCGGGATCCCTCTCCTCAATGGGAATGCCGCCGCCGTCCGGGATCGCGGGGTCCAGGGTGGATAGCGGCGCGGCGACATAAAAGGGCACTCCGTTCTCCTTCGCGAGAACGGCCACGGAATAGGTCCCGATTTTGTTGGCGACGTCCCCGTTGGCCGCGATCCGGTCGGCGCCGACGACGACGCAGTCGATGACGCCCTTCTGCATAAAGTAGCCTGCCATATTGTCCGCGATGACCGTCACCGGGATGCCGTCCCTCTGCAGTTCCCACGCGGTCAGCCGCGCCCCCTGAAGGAAAGGCCGCGTCTCGTCGGCGAAGACATGTATCTTCCTCCCGGCCTCCACGGCAGCCCGGATCACGCCGAGCGCCGTCCCATAGCCGGCTGTGGCGAGAGCGCCGGCGTTGCAGTGCGTCAAAACATGACCTCTCTCCGGAATCAGTTCCCGCCCCAGGCGGCCGATTCTCCGGTTGATCTCGATATCCTCGGCATGCATCCCGCGCGCCTCGCGGATCAGGCCGGAGCGGACGGCCTGGATCCCCTGCGGGCGCCATCGTTCGTAAGCCCTCTTCATCCGCTCGACGGCCCAAAAAAGATTGACAGCCGTGGGACGCGTGGCCCGCATTTCCGAGCAGACCCGCTCGAAAAGCGCGTCCATCTCACGGGCGTCGGCGGGGCCGGCATCCTGCATTCCGAGGGCGATCCCCATCGCCGCGGCGATACCGATCGCGGGGGCTCCGCGGATCACCATGCTGCGGATCGCCTCGGCGACCTCCCCGTGCCGCGTGCAGGTGCGATAGATCTCCTCGTCCGGCAGCAGCCGCTGATCCAGCATCACCACGCCGGAATCCGTCCACTCGATCGTTCGTATCATCGGGATCCTCGACAAAGGCGAAGTCTAGCCCAACGGGCATGGTTTTGGAAGGGGCGCCGCGCCCTTCGGAAGCTGCCTCGCACCAGGACCAGCCGGACCGCGGATAAGATTCCTGCGGCGGATTTTATTGACAGGAGCCGCGATCTGATGGTATAAAAATATTTTTATGGATCTCTGAAAAGCGAACCGAGGTGCCCCGATCGGGGTTAAAAGGGAAGTGGGTGAAAATCCCACACGGTCCCGCCACTGTAATCGGAAAGCCCGGCGCCTGCGGCCCTTGATATCCGGAGGGCCCGCCACTCGTTTGAAATCCAGGACGGGGAAGGTGAGACGCCCGGCGACGACCCGTAAGTCAGGAAACCTGCCTCTTCGCCCGTTTCAGCCAACTCTTCGCGAGAAAGAGTCCTGAAATGCAGTCTCAAATCCGCAGCACCCGCAAATCGCAAGCTCCCCGTGAAAGGCCGTCCGCCTCAAGCGCCGCGAGGCGTTTCCGCCTTATGATGTCTGCAATCCTGCTCTTGTCCTGCGCATCGGAGACAGGATGTCGAGACCCGCGCGGCGACGATCGGACGGTTTCGCGGCTGAGCCCCGGCGAGGCGGGGCGGGCAATCTACACGGACGGCATCGGCAGGAAAGTGCAGATCCCCAGGCATCCGCGGCGCATCATATCCCTGGCTCCGGATGTGACGGAGACCCTGTATCTCCTCGGGGCCGGCGACCGGCTCGTCGGCAACACCACCCAGTGCAACTGGCCCGAGGCGGCGAAATCCAAACCTAAAGTGGGCGACCTGCTCAATCCCAACTATGAAGTCATTCTGGCCGCCAACCCCGACCTTGTGATTTCGTCCACTGCGGGCAACGACCGCGCGGCGGTGATGAAGCTTGTGGATCTGGGAGTCCCGGTTTACGTGGTCGCGCCGCGCACCGTGCAGAGGATCTTCCAATCCGTGGAGGACATCGGGCGCATCACGGATTGCGCCGACCGCGGTTTTCAATTGGTCGCCGAGATGAAAGAGCGGCTGGAAAAAATCCGCAGCCGCATTAACGGTCTCCCCAGGGTTCGCGCCTTTTTCATTACGTGGTTCGACCCGCTGCTGGCCCCGGGGAAGGACACATTTGAAAACGACGTGCTGAGCCTCGCGGGCGTGACCTCGATTACGGCCGATATCCCGCAGTTTTACCCGCGGTACAGCCTCGAACAACTGCTGGTCCAGGATCCGGACGCCATTCTCACCGTCCGGCAGGAGGGTAATCCCATTCCCGATTTCAGAAGGATCGCCGGATGGAAAGATCTGCGGGCCGTTCGCGAAGGGAGAGTCTATATCTTAACCGAATTCCTTCAGCACCCCTCGCCCTTGTTCGTCGACGGGGTGGAGGAACTCGCGCGAAAGCTTTACCCGGAGCGTTTCCCATGAACCGTCTTTCGGGGATGAAAATCATCGTTGTGAACCTTTCGCTGCTGGGCGTCTGGTTCGCAGCGGCCGTGCTTTCCCTGAATGTCGGAAGCGTGTCCATCCCGGTCCGCACAACGCTGCGGCTCGCGCTCCTTTCCCTGACGGGGAGCGGCCCCGGCGGCGACCCTCTTGAATCCGTGCTTTTTTCCGTCCGGCTCCCCCGCGTTCTGCTGGGTTCCCTGGTCGGGGCCGGGCTGGCCGTCGCCGGAGCAGCCTTCCAATCCCTGCTGCGAAATCCTCTGGCGGATCCCTATGTACTCGGCGTGTCCACGGGGGCATCCATGGGCACGATCCTCTACTCCATTTTCGCCGGATGGATGGGAGTCGCTTCCGCCGGCGCGGGCTTCGTCTACGGGCGCCCGGTTGCCGCTTTCCTGGGAGCCGTCCTGACGATTGCTGCCGTGTACGCTGTGGCGGCGGGGTCGCGCCGCGGAGGGGAAAGTTCGCAAAACCTGCTGCTCGCGGGCATCATCCTGGCGTCCTTCCTCTCCTCCATCAACGTCTTCCTCCTAACCAGCACCCATCAGGCCGACCTGCGGGGAATATTTTACTGGCTTATCGGCGACCTGAGCCGGCCGGTGGACGCGTCGATCTACCCGGTGACCATCCTGGTTTTCGCGGGCTTTGCGATCCTCTACCTTTTTTCACACAGTCTGAACCTGATCGGAATGGGGGAAAACGATGCCATGATCCTCGGCGTCGAGGTGACAAGGGTCAAGGCCTGCGTCTATGTCGTTGCCTCGCTCGTGACGGGGGCGGTCGTGTCGGTGAGCGGACCCATCGCCTACATCGGGCTGATATGCCCGCACATGGGCCGTTTGATATTCGGCGGCGACAACCGCATCCTGTTTCCGGCCGTGTTCCTTTTCGGGGCCGTCTTCACTCTCCTGGCCGACACCCTGGCGCGGACTCTTCTCTCGCCGGCGGAGCTCCCCGTCGGCATCGTCACCGCGCTGTGCGGGGCCCCTCTATTCATTTACCTATTGCGCCGCAAAGGAGGACGCCCATGAGCCGGCAAGACATCCTGCTGGAGGCCCGCCGGGTGAGTTTCGATTACCGCAGGCCGGTACTCCGCGACATCTCCTTCAGCCTTCAGGCGGGAATCATGACGGGGATCATCGGGCCTAACGGCTCCGGCAAGACAACGGTCCTGCGGCTTCTCAACGGCATGCTTTCCCCGCGCACCGGAGACGTGATTCTGGAGGGGAAGCGGTCTATCTCGCAGTTGAAGCGAAAGGAGATCGCGCGGCATATCGCGATGGTTCCCCAGAACGGGGGTGTTTACTATTATCAGACGGTCTTTCAGTTCGCCATACAGGGCCGGGCGCCGCATCTTTCGCTCCTGGGATTTGAAAGCCCCGGCGATGAGGCCATCGCCCTGCAAGCCCTCGAAATGACCCAGCTGACCCGCTACATAAACTCGCGCGTGTCGGAAATCTCCGGCGGCGAGAAGCAGCGCCTGCTGCTCGCGCGAGCCCTGGCTCAGCAAACGGAGATCCTGCTCCTCGACGAATTCACCGCCAACCTCGACATAAACTATCAGGTCGAACTGATGCGCCTTGTCCGCCGGATTACGCGCGAAAGGAACCTCGCGACGCTTGTCGTCTCGCACGAAATCAATCTCCTGGGAAGCTTCTGCGATCGGATTCTCCTCATGGGCGAGGGAACAATCCGCCACCAGGGCGCCGTTGCGGAGGTATTGACCCGAGAAAACCTGAAATCGATCTTCGGGTTGGACTTCTCGATCCGGGCGCTGCCCGGCGATAAAGTCGAAATTCTGCCCGTCATCAACCATCAACAAGGAGTTGTCATATGAGATTTAGCAGTCTGTTGAGAAGCCTCTTTGTCGGCGCAGCCCTTGGCGCCGCTCCAGCGTGGGTTCCAATCCTTCCCGGGTCTTCTCCCGCGGATGCGTCGCCCGCGGAGACCCACAGGGTTTGGGGGATGGTCGTCGATCCCAGTGGAGCGCCGCTCCCGCGCGCCCGGATCGAGGTCCGCGATGCCCGGGGCGGGATCGTCGCCACAGCCCTTACCAACAGCCGGGGAGAATACGCACTGCAGTTGCCGCCGGGAAAATACAATCTGTCTGCGGCAATGGCGGGATTCGTCCCCATCGCCGACCGCATCGTGGAAGTGCCTCTCGACGCGTCCCCCATCCGCCTGACGCTCGAAATCCCCTCGCCCCGGGAACTGGTCGTGGTCACGGCGACGCGGACGGAAACGCCGATGTCGCAAATAGGCAACAGCACAACGGTGCTTTCAGGCGAGGAGCTGGCTCTTCGAGGCGCATCCTCTGTGGCGGACGCCCTGCGGGCATTGGCGGGCGTTACGCTCGTGCAGAGCGGCGGCAGCGGCAGCATGACATCGATTTTCATGCGCGGGGGCGAATCGGATTACACCAAAATCCTTGTCGACGGGATACCGATGAACGAGCCGGGGGGCAGTTACAACCTGGCCTACCTGTCCACTTCCGGCATCGACCGCATCGAAGTGGTGCGGGGGCCGCAGAGTGCGCTCTTCGGGTCGGACGCCATCAGCGGGGTCATTCAAGTCTTCACCAAACGCGGCCGAAGCGAGGGATTGTCGCCCAGACCTTCCGTAATGATCGAGGGCGGCACCTACGCGACTCTTCGTTACGGAGGCGGGCTGGAGGGGAGCAACGACCGGATGGACTACGCGGTTTCGTTCTTCCGCACCGACACCGACAACGATGTCGCCAACGGCTCTTTCAATGAAACAACCTTCGCCGGGAACCTGGGGCTTCAGCTTTCCCGAAAAGCCGAGCTGAGAGCTGTTTTCCGGAGCGAAGCGGGCCGCTCCGGCGTCCCCGGCCCCTGGGCTTTTGAGCGTCCGGATCCCGATGCCTACTACCGCCGCAGAGACGTGTCCGGTTCGCTCACGCTGACCCATTTTCAGACGCCCGCCTGGACGCACAGAGTTTCGTACACGGTGAACGACTCGTACCAGCTTTCGGCCAACCCTCTGGATTCGGGGAGTTACACTCCGCAATACCAGGGCCGCGTCGCGCCCTTCCCGTTTTCGGACTGGGTTTATGAAAGCCTCAACCAGACGCGCCGCCAGAAAGCGAACTATCAAAGCGACCTGGTCATGCCTTCGGGGCATCTGTTGACAGTGGGCGCGGACTACGAGCACGAGTCCGGCGTCGTCGGCGACCCGGCGCTGAACCCCGCTTCCGTGACGCGGGACAACTACGGAGTGTACCTGCAGGATCAATGGTCGCTGAAAAACCGGTTTTTCGCAGCGGCCGGGGTCCGGCTGGACCATAACGAAAGCTTTGGGTTTTACGCCTCTCCCCGCGTTTCTCTCGCTCTGCTGGTGCGTCAGCCCGGCGCCGCTTCAGCCTGGGGAACGACCAAAATCAAGGCGAATTTCGGGCTGGGGATCAAGGAGCCGACCCTTCTTGAGTCCTACAGCACCTCCATATACTACCAAGGCAATCCGGACCTTCGCCCGGAAAAGACCGTCGGCTTCGACGCGGGCATCGAACAGCAGTTCCATTCCGGACGCGGCACACTGGAGCTGACTTATTTCCAGAACCAGTTCCGAGATCAGATCGGCTTCTCCATCACCGATTACTCGACGTTCGCGGGGTCCTTTTTCAACATCGGCAAATCGCGCGCCCGCGGGCTGGAGGTCTCGTTGCGCCGCGAGATGGGGTGGAACCTGGAAATGGGCGGCTCTTACACATTCCTGGATTCGGAAGTGCTGGAAGCCTCGATCACTTCCGATCCCGCGTTCGCCAAGGGACAGGAGCTTTTCCGCAGGCCGCGCCACTCCGGCAGTCTCGACCTGCGGTGGAGACCCGGACGCCTGACTCTGGGCGCCAACGCCCTGCTGGTCGGCTCGCGGGTCGATTCCGACTTCTCCGGGCTGAACATCACGCGCAATGAGGGATATTCCCTGCTCAACCTTATGGTGAATTTCAGGCTGATTGGCGGCACGTCCTTGTTCGCCGCCGTCAACAACGTCACCGACGAGTGGTACATGGAGGCTCTGGGCTATCCGGCGCTCGGCAGACATTTCCGGGCCGGTCTGCTCGCCGGATTCTAACGACGGCGGTCCGCCCCTTGATGAAAAAAGCCGGCCGCTGATCCGGAGTATTTCACGGGGGTATTCGCTCCAGGGATGCGCTGCGGCATGGCCTTCAAGGCCTATTTCTGATAGAAATAGATTCTGAATTTGGAGGCCGATGTGGATCCTTCGGGCGAGAGGTTTTGGCCGGAGTCCGCAGACCCGTACGACGAGACCGCCGCGGAACATCTCCAGCGCTACCACTCCGTTTTGGAGCTTGTCCGGGGCAAGGCCGTGATCGACGCCGGCAGCGGCGAAGGCTACGGGACACACCTGCTCGCAGGAACCTCCGCCTGTATCTTCGGCGTCGACGCCTCTGCGGAGGCGGTTCGCCACGCTTCCCTGAGGTATTTGCAGCCCAACCTGCGCTTCATTGCCGGCCTCATCGAAGCCCTCCCGTTTCGCGACGCGGCGTTCGACGTGGTGGTTGCTTTCGAAGTGATCGAGCATGTCGTCGAGGGGCTGCAAACGGCCTTTCTGCGCGAAGCCCGGCGTGTGCTGCGCGCGGACGGCGTCCTGGTCATCTCAACCCCCAACAAGGCGGTTTACACGGACGCCGCGAACCAGCTCAATCCGTTTCACAAGCGGGAGTTCCACATCGGGGAGTTCGAGGAGTTCCTGAAGGACGTTTTTCCCCGCGTCGCTCTTTTCGGCCAGGGATGGCACCTGTCGTCCGTTATCGAGAAAGCCCCTGTCTCCAAACTGGCAAGCGTCCGTCTCGCCGACTCGAAGGAATTCTCTCCCAAGTACCTGGTCGCGGTCTGCGGCGCGACCGAGTCGGTCGACGCGGCCGATATCTCCTCGGTTCTGATCGACCGGCGAGGAAGGTTCGAAACCCTCTCCGGCCGTATCCTGAAACTGCAGGAGGAAGTCTCGGAAAAGAACTCCTGGGCCGCAGCCCTTCAGTCGGAACGCGACAGCCTCGAGCGCCGCGTCGTCGAACTGCAGGAGGAGGTCCGCCAGAGGAATTCCTGGGCCCTGGGCCTGGAACGCGAACTGGACGGAGTGAGGCAACGGGTCGTGGAACTGCAGAACGAGGTCGAGGACCGGAACGCCTGGGCGCTCTCTATCAACGCCGAACTGGAAAGTACCCGCGCGGAGCTCGAACGCACGCGGTCTGAACTGGACTCCATCCGCCAAAGCGATTTCTACAAACTGGCGACCCGTTATTGGCGCCTGCGCGACAGCCTGCTCCCGTACGGCAGCCGCAGGCGGAGGCTCATGCACGGCCTCTTTGCATTGCTGAAGCCGGCAAAAGTCAAGCCCCAAGAGGCTCCGACGAAGGCGGACGCCCTGAAACCGCGGCCTCCTGCCGCCAAGGAGTACCCGAGGATCGAGTTCCCGGAGTGCGCCGAGCCGCGCGTCTCGATCATCATACCCGCGTTCAATCAGTGGGATTTCACCTACAGGTGTCTCCAGAGCGTCCGCCGCACGACGGACGGACTGGCCTGCGAGGTCATCCTGGCCGACGACGGGTCGACGGACGAAACCGCGCGAGCCGATGAATTCCTCGGGGGCGTCCGCTGGCTGCGAGACGGCGTCAACCGCGGTTTTCTCCGCAACTGCAACCATGCCGCCGAGGCCGCGCGAGGGGAGTATCTCTATTTTCTGAACAACGACGCCGAGCTGAAGCCCGGAGCGGTTCAGTCCCTCGCCGCCCTGCTCGATTCGGACGAGACAATCGGGATCGCGGGCTCGAAACTCGTGTATCCCGACGGCCGCCTCCAGGAGGCCGGCGGGATTTTATGGAAGGATGCCAGCGGCTGGAATTACGGCCGCGGGCAGGACCCTATGCTCCCTTCGTTCAACTATGTGAAGGACGTCGACTACGTTTCCGGGGCAAGCCTGATGATCCGCAGGAAACTGTGGGAGGAAATCGGGGGATTCGATGACCGCTACGCGCCCGCCTATTGCGAGGACTCCGATCTCGCGCTGGAGGCCCGCAGGCGAGGGTGGCGCATTGTGTATCAGCCCCGGTCGGTCGTAGTCCACCACGAGGGGGTGTCCCACGGGACGGATATTTCCGACGGCGTTAAGGCACAGCAGATGCGGAATATGGAAATGCTCCGGGCCAAGTGGGCTTCCGAACTCGCCGCGCACTTCCCCAACGGGGAGAACGTCTTTCACGCGAGAGACCGCTCGGCGGCGAAAAGGACCATTCTGATCATCGATCACTATGTCCCGCATTTCGACCGAGACGCCGGCAGCCGGACGATGCAATCGTTCATCGAGACATTCCTGGCCATGGGTCTGAACGTCAAATTCCTCGGAGATAATTTTTTCCCCCACCAGCCCTACACGGAGATGCTCGAACAGGCCGGAGTCGAAGTCCTGGTGGGCCCCTGGATCGCCGGCCGCTGGCGCGAGTGGATCCGCGAAAACGGATGCCGCCTGGACTACGCGCTCCTCAGCCGCCCTCATATCGCCCCCAGGTACGTGGAGCCTCTGCGATCGCACGCGCGCGCCAGGCTGCTCTATTACGTCCACGATCTGCATTTTCTCCGCGAACGGGAATCGGCCCGTCTTCGCAACGACGCGCTCATGAAGGAGCGCGCCGAAAGGCTCAGGGCGGAGGAGACGCGTTTGATGAACCGCATGGATGCGATTCTTTCCTGCAGTGACGCGGAGACGGAGATCTTGCGGGATCTTTGCCCGGGCGTGAAGGTTTTTTATGTCCCCCCGTACGCTGTCAGCGTGGATCGCGCGCGGGAGTTCAACGCCCCGGGGCGCAAGGATATCTTGTTTGTCGGCGGGTTTTCTCACCCGCCCAACACGGACGGCATCCTCTGGTTTGTGCGCGAGGTCTGGCCGTCCATTCGAGCGCGGCTTCCCGGGGTCGTATTCAACGTCGCCGGCGCCGATCCTCCCCCCGAGATCCGGGCGCTCGCCTCGGAATCCGTGCGTCTGCTGGGCTTCGTGAGCGACGACCGGCTGAAAAGGCTTTACGACAGCTCCCGGCTGGTCGTCATACCCCTGCGTTACGGCGCCGGCGTCAAGGGGAAAACGGTCGAGGCCATGGCCCACGGCGTGCCTTTTGTTACGACGCGCTGGGGCGTTGAAGGGATGCCGGGGATCCGCCAGATCCTCGATCCCGCTCAAGTCCCGGGGTCCCTGGCCGATGGAGTCGTTGCTTTATACGAAGACGCCGCCCGCCTCGAGGAGATATCCCGGCGCGGGCGCGATTATGCAGCCGTGCGTTTCAATCGTGAGAACATTGCGTCCGCCTTTCAAAGCGTGTTTCAGGATCTTTGAGGGCGTTGATTTGGAATAAAGGAGGCCTGTGTCCATTCGAGCAAGGGCGCCGTTGCGGCTGGGATTGGCCGGAGGGGGGACCGATGTGTCGCCTTACTGCGACCTGTTCGGCGGAGCCGTGTTGAACGCGACGATCGACCGCTACGCGCACTGCACCATCGAGCCGCGCGACGACGGGCGGGTGACGATCGAGGCGCTCGACCTCGGCTTCCGCGAGGCGCTGCCGGCGGAACCAACGATCCCCGCCACCGGCCCGCTTCAGCTGCAGAAGAGCGTCTACAACCGGATCGCTCAGGATTATAACGGCGGCAAGCCGTTGTCCTTGGCCCTGACCACGTGGTCCGACGCCCCGCCGGGCTCGGGTCTCGGAGCTTCTTCAACCCTGGCGGTGGCCATGGTGGCCGCCTTCGCAGAATGGCTTCATCTGCCCATGGGCGAGTACGACATCGCCCGCTGCGCCTTTGTAATCGAGCGCGTCGACCTGGGGCTGGCCGGCGGCAAACAGGACCAGTACGCCGCGGCTTTCGGCGGCGTAAACCTTATCGAGTTCTACGCCGGCGGACGGGTGATCGTCAACCCGCTCCGCGTCAAGGATTGGATTCTCAGCGAACTCGAAGAATCGCTGGTCCTCTACTTCACCGGAGTCTCCCGAGACAGCGCCCGGATCATCGACGAGCAGATCCGGAACGCCGAGACCCGTTCGGGCCCCTCGATAGAGGCCATGCACGCCATGAAGGCCGACGTGGCCCGCATGAAGGAGGCCATCCTCCTCGGCGACATCCGCCGCTTCGCGGAGATACTCGGGAACTCCTGGCAGGCGAAGAAAAAAATGGCCCGGGGCATTTCCAATGAGACTATCGAAAAAATCCATGACGGCGCGCTCCGGGCCGGGGCCATTGCCGGCAAGGTTACCGGCGCAGGCGGCGGAGGCTACATGATGTTCGTCGTGCCGCCGACGCGGAGGCATGCCCTGATGGATGCTCTGCGCCAAAACGGCGGCCAAGTCATGGATTTCCATTTCACCAGGGAAGGGGTCGCGTCGTGGAGAACGGGAAGCGGATCCCTGGACTGATCGTGGCTGAGAGTGGACTTGAAGGCGTTTTCCTGGCGGGCGGTCTCGGGACTCGGATACGCGCCGTCGAGGCCGGGAAACCGAAGGTCATGATGGACGTGGGCGGTCGCCCGTTCCTCGAAATCCTCCTGAAACACGCGATGGACCGGGGTCTGCGGCGGGCGATCCTGGCCACGGGATACAAGCACGAGTGCATCGAATCCCATTTCGGGAATCGGTTCCAGGACGTCGAGATCCTCTACAGCCGGGAGTCCCGCCCGCTCGGGACCGGGGGGGCGGCGTGGAAAGCGCTGAAGATCGCCCTGCAGGAAGACGTGTTCGTCTTCAACGGAGACAGCTTTTTCGACCTCGATCTCGCCGAGTTTTACGCCTTCCACAAATCCATCGGAGCGGACGCCAGCATGGCTCTCAAGCCGATGCTCGATTTCGACCGGTACGGCACGGTGCAGGCGGAAGGAGGCCGCATCACAGGCTTCCGCGAAAAACAGCGGGAAGCGCGCGGCCTGATCAACGGGGGGATATACCTGTTGAACCGATCCAGAATCGCAGCGCTTCCCATGCCGGAGACGTTCTCCATCGAGAGGGACTTCTTTGAAAGATACGCCGCTCGAATCCGTATGGGGGCGTTCGTCCGCGACGGCTACTTCATCGATATCGGGGTGCCCGAGGATTACGAAAGGGCGCGCAGGGAAATGAGGCCGACGGAATCGCATCCGGCGCCCGGCGGCGCCTCCACCAATTAAAAACACCGGGGTCGGACATCATCCGGCGAAAAGGCTGCGAGTCCCATCCCCTAAGGGCTCAGCTTAATTTGATAAACATCGAGGGTCCGCGCGAGCGAGCGATCCAGGTTGGCGAGAGCCTCTGCCAGGTTGGCTCGGGCGCGGACCTCGGCGCTGCGCGCGGCCACGTAGCCGCTTTGGCGCTCGAGGACCAGGAACATGATTGAAGTGCCCGACTGGAACTGGCGCTGCTCGCTCGCGTACTGTTCCAGCGCGGCCCCGGCGGCCATTTGGGCGGCCTCGTACATGACCCGCGCCGCGTTGACCTGCTCCAGGGCGTTGCGAACATCCGCCTCCACGTACATTTCCAGTTGTTTCCGGACAATCTCAAGCCTCCGGCTTTCAGCCAGCGCCGAAGCTACATTCGCTTCGGCTGTGCGGTTGTTGAGAGGAAGCGCGATCTGAACTCCGACTTTGAAGGCCGGGAAATTGCCGGCCCAGATATTGCTCAGAGACTGCCAGTTACCCCCTATCAGGGTTTCCGCCACCTGACCGGCGGGAAAACCCGGAAAGGGGGAGAATTCCTGGGGGGTCCCGGCCAGACCGGATGCGGTGACGGTCGCGATGAGATCGATCTGAGGCCTTTTCTGGTTCCGGTAATAGCGCACGTCAAGCCTGTTCATTTCCATCTGCAGGGAGTTGCCGGAAAGCTCGGGCCGGGAAGCCAGAGCCTGTTTCAATGCGTCCTCGAGGGCGGGCACGGTCCCGTCCAGCGACAGATGGGCGTCCGGGATCAGCGCTTCGCTCCACAGGGGATCCTCCCTGCCGCTCATTATCATCTGTTTCAGATTGTTTTCGGCCGTCGTGAGAATTTCCTGAGCCTGCGCCAGGGTCTGCCGGTAGGCGGCCACCTGCCTTTGCGCCGCCACGATTTCAATCGGCGCCAGAAGACCCTGCTCGACCTGCCTGCGGTTGCTCTCGTACTGCTCCGTGGCCAGCCGCAAGGCTTCGGTCTGCACCTCATGGTTCTGCCACGCGTAGACGAGTTCCCAGTAATACCGGACGGCCTGGGTGACCCGCTCTATAACCCTCTGGCGCAGCTGCTCGGCGCTTAACTGCAGATTCTTGCGGGCCACCAGCAGCGAATGGCGCCCCGCGTCGATGCGCAGGTCCCGCCAGAGCGGCTGGGTGAAATTGAAGGACAGTGAGGAGGGATACTGGGGATTCAGGGTGGTAAACCTGCTGTCGTTCGTCTGTTTGGAATCGGAAAAGGTCAGGCTGTAGCCGGTCCCCAACCGCGGGGAAAGGCCGGTTATCTTGGGCGTGACGGTGAATTCTGTCGAGGTCAGTTTGCCGCTGGTGGACCCCATGATAATTGTGGCGATGGGAGTGGCCGTGCGCGACCTGGATCCGTCCAGAGTGAAGACAGGGTCGAAATAGCCCTTCGCGCTCTCGATACCGTATCCGGCCTTTTCGATGGAGATGCGGGAAATGGCAAGCTCCGGATCGTTGGCCAGAACGCGCTCGATCGCCTCTCTGAGCGTGAGATTCGTTTTGCCCTTCACCCCGATTCTCGAAGGGAGTTCAAAAGCGCTCAGCGGCTGTAGCCGAACAGACGAAGGCATATCCGCCGTTCGCGATGCCGCGGGTGTCTGAGCGAAGGAAATGGGAACAAAAAGGAGCGGAATGGAGACAAGGGCCGCCGCTTTGGCCGCCTGTTTGGTCCTCCAGCGCATTACCCCTCGGGAGCGGATCCAGTGAGCCAGATCCTCCCATAGAGAGTAGAACACCGGAACGGCCAGCAGCGTGAGCGCCAGACACAGCGTCTGTCCTCCGGCCACCATGAATCCGATGGAGTGGTTCGTGGCGGCCCCGGCGCCCCGCGACAACAGCAGAGGAATCATGCCGCAGACCAGGGCCATCGTCGTCATCAGGATGGGGCGAAGCCGGTCCCGATTCGCCTGAATGATGGCGTCGTAGCGGTTCATGCCCGCCGCCCTGAGTCCGTTCATGTGGTCGATCTGCAGGATCGCGTTCTTCTTCACGATGCCGAACAACAGCAGCAGCCCGAGACCCGACATGATCGTAATCTGCTGGCCCGTGACCAGCATGGAAAAAATCCCGAAGGGCACGGCCAGCGGAAGCGAAATCAGGATCGTGATCGGGTGGATGAAGGATTCAAACTGAGCGGCCAGCGTGATGTACATGAAGATGAAGGCCAGCGCGAAGGCGACGGCGAAGTTGTAGCCGGCCTCGACCATCCTCCCGGTTATTCCGGTCGCACCGCCGTTGTATCCCGGATCCATATCCAGTTCATCGATGATACGCTCGAATTGACCCACCACCGCGGACTGCGATCCGCCTTCCATGAGGTTGCCCGTGATCTCGACGATCCGCTGCCGGTTGAGGCGCTCGATCGACGATGGTCCCGACCCCGACCGGACGCGCACGACTTCATTCAAGCCCACCGCGCCGATTCTGGTGGAAGCCACCGTCAGCTTCTCGAGGCCCTCCACCGAACCCCGGAACTGGTCCTCGGCCTGAACCACCACATCGTACTGATCATCCCCGGCATTGAAGGTGCCGGCCGTTTGTCCCGCGACCAGAGTATTGATCGCCCGCTGCACGCTCTGCACGGATACGCCGAGGTCGGCAGCCCGTTCGCGGTCGATCTCCAGGCGCACTTCCGGCTTGCCGGCGCGCAGGGAGGTGTCAAGATCGCCCAAACCCGGGATGGTCCCGGCCTTCGCGACGAGTTTTTCCGAGTACTCCGCCAGCTTCCGGATATCGGGTCCCTGGAGATAATACTGGATATCGGACATCCCTCCCGGCCCCATGCCGGTGGCCGCGACCACGGAGAGAAAGATATTCGGGGGGTGGTCTTTCAGCATATCCCGGACCTTCGCCGCTATTTCATCCGAGGACAGGTCGCGCTCCCCGATATCGACCAGCTTGACATAAATGGAGGCTGCATTGCCGGAACCGCTGGAATCCCCGCCCACGGTATTCAGAGTATGGGTGACGCCGTCGAGCGCGCGCACCCGCCGGGCTATATCCTCGGAAAACCTCGTCGTCTCGGCCAGCGAGCTCCCCTCCGGGAGGCGGATGCTGATATTGAACTGCGACTGGTCGTCCCTGACGAACATGTTCTTGCCGATCAGCATGAAGAGAGGAACGATCGAGAGGATCACGACGACGCAACTCCACACGACGGTTTTCCTGTGCCCCATGGCCCATATCAGCGCCCTGGTGTAGGTCGTGTCGAGAATTCGGAAGAATCGGGCATCCTTGGATTTCCGCCCCGCGCCTTCCGCCGGCGGATGGACAAAACGCGAACACAACATAGGGGTCAGGGTAAAGGACACGAGCATCGACACGACTACGGCGCCGGCGCAGGTGAATCCGAAGGCGCTCATGAAACGCCCCGTCATGCCGCCCATGAACCCGACCGGGACGAAAACCGCCAGGAGGGAGATGGTCGTGGCCAGCACCGCAAGGCCGATCTCCTTGGTGCCTTTCTCGGCCGCTTCGAAAGGCCCCATCTTCTTCTCTTCCATGTGCCGGTAGATGTTCTCCAGCACGATGATGGCGTCATCGACCACGACGCCCACCATCAGGGTCAGAGCCAGCATCGTGATCTGGTTCATGGTGTATCCGAAAATCGCCATGACCGAAAAAGCGGACACGAGGGATACCGGGATGGCGATGGCGGCGATGACCGTCGTGCGCCAGTTGGCGAGGAAGAAAAACAAGACGACGGCCGCAAGCAGGCTCCCCTCGAACAGGTGGTTCCGGATATTGTCGATGGCGGCCTTGATGAAGATCGACTGGTCGCTGATGATCTGCACGCGGACGTCTTTGGGCAGAGTCTCCTGAACCTCCGCCAGGCGCGCCTTCACGGCGTCTGCGACCTCCACGGTGTTCGTGCCCGACTGCTTGTAAACGGCCAGCTGCACGGCCGGTTCGCCGTTGAGCCGCACCGTCGTCGTGGGCTCTTCGGCCGCGTCCTCGGCGCGCCCGATGTCGCGGACCTTGACCGTGTAACCGTTCCGGTTTGCGATGGCGACGTCGTTGAAGTCCGCGGGCTCCTGGATCTTGCCGGAGGTTCGGATGGTGTAATCCCTGTCCCCCGCCTTGATGCTGCCGCCCGGCATCTCCATATTCTGGGTCTGCAGCGCCGCGAAAACATCCGTCACCGTCAGGTTGTAGGCGCGCAGGCGTTCCGGGTTCACGATGACATGGATCTCGCGCTCGGCGCCGCCCAGAATCTGGACCTGGCCGACCCCGTTGCAGTTTTCAAGCTTCTGCTTGATCAGCTTGTCCGCGATCATGGTCACGTCGCGGGTGGAGCGGGACGCGGACACGGCGATCTGCAGAATGGCCGTGGCGTCCGGGTCCATCTTCGAGACCACGGGGACCTCGGCGCTGGAAGGCAGCTCGTTGACGATCTGGTTGATCTTGTTCTGGACCTCCTGGGCGGCCACGTTGCCGTCCTTGGAAAGGTCGAATTCGATCCGGATAAGCGCCATCCCCTCCGCCGAAGTGGAGGTTATTTCGTCCAGGCCGCTGATGCTGTTGACGGCATCCTCGATTTTCCGGGTGATTTCGGTCTCGACCTCTTCGGGAGACGCGCCCGGATTGACGACGGTCACCGTCACGAACGGGGCGTCGATCTTGGGCATCCGGTCCACGCCGAGAGAGAAATAGGTGAAGATTCCCGAAACGATGAACGCCAGGATCAGCATTGTCGCGAAGACCGGGCGCCGGATACAAAGTTTTGCTAAGCCGTGCATGACACAAATCCCTCTCGGTTAGGAACGAGCCTCGACGGCCGCGCCGTCGTAAAGATCCGCCAGATGATCGACGGCGATCGTCTCACCGCCTTTGAGGCCGGAAAGAATCCGCACCTCGCCGCCTTCCGAGTCTCCCTTGAGCACCACATTCAGGCGGGCGAACCCGCCGACGATGCTGTACACGTGATAGGCGTCCGTCGTGTTGTCGTAGAAAACAGCCTGCGCGGGAACGAAAACCGCCTCCTCCTTTTCCGGCAACATCAGTTTTGCCCGGGCGAACATCCCGGGCCGGAGCTCGCCTCTGGGGTTTTCGAACCGCGCTTCGACCATGAAGGCGCGCGAGCTGGAATCCACCGAGGGCACAACCGCATGCACCGTGCCGCTGAAATCGCGGTCGGAGTACGCGGCCACGCGCGCCGTCACCGGCATGCCCGTCCGGACCTCGGCGGCGCGCTTTTCGGGAACCTGCAGCTGCAACCTTAACGTCGCGATACGGACCAGCGTCACCACGCTGTTATTGGTCCCCACCCATTGCCCGACCGACACCGGACGCGCGGTGACATACCCGTCAAACGGGGCCCGAATGGTCATGTCCTGAAGGTTTTTTTCGGCCTGCGCCAGCTGGGACTCGGCGGCCGCCAGCGAAGCCTGGGCGGCCTCGATCGCGCGGAAATTCTGGCGCGCCGCGTTGACCTGAGCCTCGTACTGCCTCCGCGCCGATTCCGCGGCCGCTTCCGCCGTCTGCTGCTGGGTTTTATACTTCTCGTAGTTGCTCTCGGAAACATCCCCGCTGCGAACCAGGTTCTCGTAACGCCGTGCGTCCGCGGCCGCAAGCTTGGCCGAGGCGAGGGCGGATTCGTAGGCGGACCGGGCCGCCGCCACTTCCGGGACCAGGTCCGGATTGAATTCCGCGCCGTCGCCGCTCCAGCCCACTCTGGATTGCGCCTGGTTCAGAACGAACCGGGCCTGCTCCCGCACCGCCCTCGCCTGATCCACTCTGAGCTGCGCGTCGCGCTGTTCCAGGACGCAGAGCGGTTGCCCCTTGCGCACGAAGTCGCCGACCTCCACCGGCGTCGCCGCCACGCGCCCTGCGATGGACGGAGCCACATCGGACGATTCTTCCGCTATAAACGACCCTGTCGCCTCGAGGTACCGGGAAACCGTCCGCACCGCGGCCTTCGCCGTGGCCACGACAGGCTTTTCGCCGGGACCCTCCTTCCGTGCGGCGGACCCGGTCTGGCCCCCGGGGCCCGGACCCCGACAGCCGGTCGTGAAACAAAGAATCAGTAGCGCTGCGCAATAAACTCGTAGCATTGTCTTCAAGGTTCTACCTTTCTGCCGATGTGTCGGACTTTGACCGGGACGGAGCGCAGGGCAATGCTCCCCGCCGGCCTTCCGCCTTGCCGGACGTTTTCAACCCCCACAGGACAAGCCGCGTAAAACTCTCCGCGAGGCTGCGTTCCGGAAGTTTGAGCAGATCCATTCCAAAAATCCCCTTCGCCAACCCGTAATGGCTTGGCATGCTCACGATGGCGTGCACGGCCACATTGGGGTTGCATTTCACAAACGCCCCCTTTTTCTGCCGCTTGATGATGTAGTCGCAGAGGAACTTGTGCAGCGGCAGGATGCGCTGCGCCATGACCCTGGGCAGGGGATGCCCCGTGAGGACCGCCTGAAACATCAGCCTCTGGAATTGAGGGTCCTTCCGGTCCGATTGCAGAATCCTCTCCACAATGGAGCGGACCAAAGCCTGGTCATCCTCGCGCTCGGCGTAACAGCGCAATTGCTCCTCCCATGCCTCGATGCCCGATTCCTTGGCTGTATGGTCGAGGATGCTCGCATAGAGGTCCTCCTTGGTCGCGAAGTGCCGGAAAATGAGGCCTTCGCTTACACCGGCGGCGGCTGCGATGGCCTTTGTGGTCGTGCCTTCAAATCCCCGCCGCGCGAACAATTCGACAGCGATCCGCAGCAATTGGGCGCGGCGTTTTTCCGCCGGGAACCGTTTCCGGGACGGAGAAGATCCCCGTCCTTCCGTCCGCTGTGCGTGCATGGGCCTCCTCATCACAAATAAGTGAGCGCATACTTATTATCGGACGGGGCGCAGCCCGTCAAGAGGGAAATGGGGCGTCCCCGCCGCAAGAGCCGTCCGGAAGCGCCTTCACCGGCGGCGGCCGCGGCGCCGGGCCAAAGGGATTTACAAATCAGAACAAAAAGTATATGGAATAGGACAAAGGAGCGGCCCTTGGTATTGACGTACGCCAACCAGCTGACGATTCTGCGGATGGCCTTTGTGCCTTGTTTCGTTCTCCTCCTTGTCTACGGATACCCCAAATCCGCCACCTTCCTGTTTCTGATCGCGGCGGTCACGGACGGTCTCGACGGCCTGCTGGCCCGCAAATTGCAGCAGAAAACGGTCCTGGGGTCCTTCCTCGACCCTATGGCGGACAAAATTCTATTGACGGCGGCCTTCATCACGCTGACGGTTCCCTCTCTGCCTCTGGCCCTGCACATCCCGACGTGGCTCACCATTTTGACGATAAGCCGCGATCTCATCATCGCCCTGTCGGTGCTCATCATCCATCTACAGACCCGGCACTCCCATTTTCCCCCGAGTCTGCTGGGAAAATGCACCACGGCAATCCAGCTCCTGACCGTGGGTCTCTGCCTGGCGGCCAACTTCGAGATCCGCCTGGCCGTCACGCTGTTCCCTTATGTCGTTTACGGCACCCTGGCTCTGACTCTGGCCTCCGGAACGCACTACGCCTACAGGTCGTTCAAGATCATCGCGTCCTACCAGGTAGCGGGAAATGTCCAATAAGGGGATACGGATTCTTGACGTCCGAAGGGGATCCAGGGCGGAGAAGATCGGGCTCGCTCCGGGGGACCGGATCCTGAATGTCAACGGCCGCGACGTCCCCGACGAAATCGCTCTGCGATTCCTTTTATCGGAGGGTATCGTCGATCTTCACGTCCGCCATCCGGACGGAACCGATGAGCATTATCGCGCGCGCCTGTCCGAGGATCCCGACTGGGGGGTCACCGTCGAGGAATTCAGGACGAAGACGTGCAATAACTCTTGCCTGTTCTGTTTCGTGGACCAGCTTCCGCCCGGCGTGCGGCCCGCCCTCAGGGTCAAGGACGACGATTACCGTCTCTCCTTCCTGCACGGCAACTATATCACCCTGACGAACCTGTCCGCCGAAGAAATAGACCGGATCGTGGAACAGAGGCTCTCGCCCCTGTACGTCTCCGTGCACGCGACGGATCCGCTCTTGCGCGCCCGTATTCTCGGGAGGAAGAAGCCCGATGATCTCGACGGCAAGCTCCGCAGGCTGGTAAAAGGAGGCGTCAGCCTGCATACCCAGATCGTGCTGATGCCCGGCCTCAACGACGGGAAACAGCTGGAAAAAACGGTTTTCGACCTCTACAGCCTGCACCCCGGGGTGCAATCGGTCGCCATCGTGCCCGTCGGACTATCCGATCACGGAATGCCCAGGAACCTCCTGGAGCCTGTCACGCCGGCTTTCAGCCGCCAGGTTATCCGCCGCACGGCCCCATGGCAGGCCCGGTTCCGCAGGCAAAGCGGCCGCACGTTCGCATATCTGGCGGACGAGTTTTATGTCCTGGGAGGCCTGGAGGTCCCCCCCAAGGCGCTCTACGACGATTTCGCACAGATTGAAAACGGGGTCGGGATGGTTCGGCTGTTTTTGGACGGTTTTGAGAAGGAGCTCCGAAGACACAGACGGAGCCTCGCCGCCTTGCGCGGCACGCTGGTGACCGGACGGCTCTTTTATCCGATCCTGCGCGAATGCGTCCGGAGGTTCAACGCGAAGTTCGGCTCGCGCCTTCAAGTCTGCGGCGTGGAAAACCGTTTCCTGGGGAGGAGAATTACGGTGGCGGGCCTGCTCGCGGGCAGGGACATCGTTCATGCTTTGAAGGGCAAAAGGACGGGTGATTGTATCATCCTCCCCCAGGACGCCGTCTCGCAGGCGGGCGGCGTCCTGCTGGACG
Organism: uncultured Acidobacteriota bacterium; assembly: GCA_964481255.1. Lineage (GTDB taxonomy): Bacteria > Acidobacteriota > UBA6911 > UBA6911 > UBA6911 > UBA6911. The sequence goes on from CAYZTZ010000002.1 coordinate 81,161, forward strand.
ATGTCTCGCTTGAAGATCTTTCGCGGACCCTCGGCAGACCGGTCCGTCTTGGAGGACCGGACCCGGCCGCGTTGTTCCGCATGCTTTTTAGCGGTTAGCGGCTAGCGGTCAGCGGTCAGCGGTCAGCGGATAGCGGTTAGAGATGTGTTTTGGGGGAGAGGGGATGAGATATAGGAAAAATGATGGGCTGGTTTCCGCAGATTAACAGTCTGCCTCGCCGCACTGGCCGCTGACCGCCAGCCGCTAAAGGATTCGCTTGTAATGCGTCTCTCTCTCTTGCAGAATTTATCTCCACGGCCCCAGCTGACGCCGCCCCGATGGGGACGAGCGCGGGATGGGGGTGGAGAAACGGGAGATAACGGCCATGGCCAGAGTCATTCAAGGGAAACTGGACGCGAAGGGCGGTCGTTTCGCCATTGTCATCAGCCGGTTCAACTCATTCATCAGCGACAGGCTCCTTTCCGGCGCCCTGGACGCCCTGGAAAGGCAGGGGGCTTCGTCCGAGGACATCAGCATCGTCTGGGTGCCGGGAAGTTTCGAAATCCCCCCGGTCGCCAAGAAACTGGCTCTATCAAAGAAATACGACGCCGTGATTTGTCTCGGCGCTCTGCTGCGCGGCGAAACGCCTCATTTTGACTATCTCTCCTCGACCGTCACACGGGAGATCGGCGCGATCGCCCTTGAAGCGGGAATCCCGGTCATCAACGGCGTCCTGACATGCAACACCATGGAGCAGGCCGTCGATCGGGCCGGACTCAAAACCGGCAACAAAGGGTTCGACGCCGCCGCGACCGCGATCGAGATGGTTCAGCTGATGAAGCAGCTTTGATGGGCCGCCGCTTGGTTCCATGTTTCCGGGCCGGTCAAAACCATGGGTCTCCGAAGAGCCGCGCGCGAATGCGCTCTCCAGATGCTTTATGAAATGGACGTGGGGAGGCACTCCAAGGACGAAATCCTGCGCACATTCTGGCAGATGAACGAGCACCCTGAAAAGGTCCGACGGTTCGCGGAGCACCTGTTTGAGGGGACGACGGAGCGTCTGAAGGAAATCGACCGGATCATTCAGCGCCACGCCAAGAACTGGCGGCTCGCCCGAATGGCGGCCGTCGACCGCAACATCATGAGGATCGCTGTCTTCGAGTTCCTATCCCCGGGCGGGACACCTGAAACCGTCGTCATCAACGAAGCGCTCGAAATCGCCAAAAAGTTTTCAACGCAGGAATCGGCTCAGTTTGTGAACGGAATACTGGACAGCATTAAAAACGAATTCACGCAGACAAGGCCAGCCGCCGATGGAAAAACAGACTAACCTTCTGGAGCAGCGCCGTTTCAAGCTGGAAGAACTCAAGCGCCTGGGCTACAACCCCTATCCGAACCGCTTCGATTACACCCACACGCTGGGCCAGGTGCGGGAAATGCTCGGTGCGGCCGGCGCGGCCGAACTCGAGGAACGGAAGGAATATGTGCGGGTGTGCGGCCGCATCCTCGCCCTGCGCCTGCAGGGGAAAGCCGGGTTCATGGATCTTTCCGACGGCGAACACAGGCTTCAGGTTTACGTGCGCCGCGATTTTGTGGGCCCCGAGGACTTCGCTCTCTTCCAGCTGTTTGATCTCGGCGACATCATCGGCGCGGAGGGTACGGTTTTCCGGACGCGCACGAACGAACTCACCGTCTCGGCCTCCCGGGTCTATCACCTCTCCAAGAACCTCCTGCCGCTTCCGGAAAAATGGCACGGGCTGACCGATGTGGAGACAAGGTACCGCCAGAGATACGTGGATCTGATCGTCAATCCGGAGGTCCGGTCCGTCTTTGTCAAACGCAGCCGAATCATCCGCGAAATCCGCGCCTTTCTCGACGCGCGGGGCTACCTCGAGGTCGAAACCCCCGTCCTGCAGGCGATCGCCGGAGGAGCCCTCGCCCGGCCCTTCCGAACGCATCACAACACCCTGGACATCGATCTGTACATGCGCATCGCGCTGGAGCTGCATCTCAAGCGCCTCATCGTGGGCGGCATCCCGAGAGTCTACGAGCTCAGCCGGATCTTCCGCAATGAAGGCATCTCCACCCAGCACAACCCCGAGTTCACCATGGTGGAGTTCTACCAGGCCTATAGCGATTACATGGACCTGATGGATCTGACGCAGACCATGATCACGCAGGTGGCCGAATCGGTGACCGGCGCGCGCCGGGTGCCCTACCGGGAGCACATCCTCGATTTCAACAACTGGCACCGTCTCACGGTCCGGGAGGCCGTTCTGCGGTTCTGGCCCGATTCGCCTCCGGCTCCCTCCGAAGAGGATCTGCGGTCGCTGGAGAGGCTGCGCTCCCTGGCCCGGTCCCTGGACATCCATTTCGAAACGTCCGACGGCGCCGGCAAGCTGCTCGTCGCCCTTTTCGAGTCGGTCGCGGAGAAGCATCTCATCCAACCCACCATCGTCTATGACTACCCGGCGGAAGTATCGCCTCTGTCGAAGACCAAGGAAGAGGACCCCGGGACGGCGGAGAGATTCGAGCTGTATATCGCGGGGATGGAAATAGCCAACGCGTATTCGGAGTTGAACGACCCGTCGGAACAAAGGGCGCGGTTTGAAGAGCAGCTCCGCGCCCGGAGCCGCGGCGACGAGGAGGCCCACGCCATGGACGCCGACTACATCCGCGCCCTCCGTTACGGCATGCCGCCGACGGCCGGCGAGGGCATCGGCATCGACCGCCTGACCATGATCCTGACGAACTCCCCGTCGATCCGGGACGTCATACTGTTCCCGCTGCTCCGGCCGGAACACTCGATGGACGATTGACGGCTTTCGACGGACGGTTGCCCGAAGCCGCCCTCCGTCAGCTGTTGACGGCCATCCGCAGGCGTCTATGAAATTTGAACTCCAGATCGCCCTCCGCTATCTCCGGGCGAAACGCAAGCAGACCATGGTCTCGGTCATCTCCGCCATTTCGGTTCTGGGAATCACGGCCGGCGTCATGGCCCTCGTGATCGCCCTGGCTCTTTCCACGGGTTTTAAAGAGGACGTTCAGAGCAAGATCATCGGGGCAACGTCGGCGATCAACCTGTTCCGGATCGACAGCGCCCCCGTGAAAAATTACGAGGCCCTTCTTGGCAGGATCGGAAGCGTAAGCCGCGTGACCGGGAGCGCCCCCGCGATCCTGAACCAGGTTTTCATCGCAAGTTCAACCCGCAACCAGGGGGCCGCTCTCAAGGGCGTTCTGCCCGAGCGTGAACGGCAGGTATCGGACTTCTTCTCGCACATCGTCGCGGGAGATCCGCGGGCTTTGGACGGACGGACGGCGTCTCGCTCGGAGGATGCCCCCTTCCCTCTTGAAAGCATTATCATCGGCAGGCAAATGGCGAGGTCGATGGGCGTGGGACCGGGCGACACGCTGAAAATCTTTTACCCCATGGGACGGTTGACACCCCTGGGGATGACTTACTCCGAAAAGACAATGCGCGTCGCCGCCATTTTCGAATCCGGCTTGTGGGACATCGACTCGAACTGGGCTTACGTCCACATCGATTCCGCCCGGCGCCTGTTTGCCCTCCCTCCGGACTCCGCTTCCTTCATCCAGTTCAGGACCGACGATCTGGAGAACGCCGAGGCGATCGCCGCCGTCCTCCGCGACAAAGCCGGGCCGGGCTACACGACGACCACGTGGATCGAGACCAACAAGCCCCTCTTCTCCGCTCTCAAGCTCGAGAGGCTGGTTCTCTTCCTCACCATCGGCCTGATTGTTCTCGTTGCTTCTCTTAACATCGTGACCACGCTCATCATGATGGTTCTGGAAAAACAGGGGGATATCGCCATTCTCTCCGCGATGGGCGCCAACGAAAAGACCATTCAAAGAATCTTCATGCTTCAGGGCCTGATCATCGGCTTCATGGGAACGGCGCTGGGGGACGTGCTGGGCGTCGGTATCAGCTGGATTCTCGACACGCATCAACTGATCCGCCTGGAAGCTGAGATTTACAGCATTCCCTATGTTCCTTTCCATGTCCGGACAATCGACGTTCTTCTGGTTTCGGCCACCTCGATGCTGATCAGTTACCTGGCCACCCTTTATCCCTCGCGGCGCGCCGCGAAGCTGGATCCGGTGGAGGTCCTGCGCTATGAGTAGGCTCCTGGATGCGCGCGAACTCCATAAAAGCTATGTTTCCGGAAACGAGCGTCTGGAAATCCTGACCGGACTTTCTCTGGCGGTGGATGAAGGGGACATGATCGGTATCACCGGCGTTTCGGGCTCCGGCAAGAGCACGCTCCTGCATCTGCTGGGGGGGATGGACCGGCCGGACCGTGGATCCATCAGGATTCTGGACCGGGAGCTCGGCGCCATGACGCCTCCGGAGCTTTCGGAGTTCCGCAACAGGACGATCGGGTTCGTCTTCCAGTTCCATCACCTGCTTCCCGAATTCACGGCCCTTGAAAACGTCATGATGCCGCTGCTCATCCGGGGAGCGCCGCCGGAGGAGGCGTGCGCGCCGGCGCGGGCCTTGCTGGCGGAAGTGGGGCTGGATCAGCGCAGCCGCCACCGTCCCGGCGAATTATCCGGCGGCGAGCAGCAGAGGGTGGCTCTGGCCCGCGCCCTGATCGGCCGGCCGCGTCTCCTGCTGGCCGATGAGCCCACCGGCAACGTGGATCCTCAAACCGGGCGGGCCATCGGCGAACTTCTGCGCGGGCTTCACGCGCGCCACAACCTTACTTCCGTCATCGTCACTCACAACGAAAGGCTTGCCCGCGTCTGTTCCCGCATTTACCGGCTGGAGGACGGCAGACTGAAGACGAATAACGGTTGAAGCCCTTGCCTTCCCTTCGCTTCCGTTTGCGGCGCCCGCCGGATCGTTCCGCGGACAGCCCGGCCCTGGCGCCGAGCAGGCCCCGTCCAGCTTCCTGCGAGCGCTTCAGTGAAAAGGCGGATTGTTCCCGCATCACCTCAAAGGCCCTTTCAGCCCGCGACCCGGCCATTTGCCGAAACCATCCGAAGCGAATCATGTTCCATGCGCCATTGCTGTTCCCGCGGATGGCTTTGCACTCCTGCGCGTCTGTCCGTATAATAAAGGACGGCAGAGGGAGTCGAAAAACCGGCCATGTTCGAGAAATACACCGAGAGAGCCCGAAGAGTGCTGTTTTTCGCGCGCTATGAGGCGAACCAGTTCGGCAGCCCCTGCATCGAGACCGAGCACCTTCTGCTCGGCCTCATTCGGGAGGAAAAGAATCTGACGGCGCGTTTTCTCCCGGGTTCCCATACCTCCTTCCAGGATATCCGGAGAGAAATCGAGGGCCGCGCGCCGGCGCGGCAGAGAGTGTCCGCGTCCCTCGAAATGCCGTTTTCGGACGAGGTCAAGCGGGTCTTGAACAGCGCGGCCGAAGAAGCGGAAAGCCTGTCCCACAGGCATATCGGGATGGAACATCTCCTGCTGGCCCTGCTGAAGGAAGAAAAATCTTTGGCCTCCTCCATTTTGAGAGAGCATGGGCTCCACCCGGCAATGGTGCGCGAGGAATTAAAGCGCGGGGGGGCGGACGCGCAGCCCCAAAGCCGGTCCAGGGACCCGCTGAGCCTGGCCGAGTTTTCGAGAGACCTCACGGAAGCGGCGGAGCGGGACGATCTGGACCCGCTGGTAGGTAGAGAGAGGGAGATCGAGCGCGTCATCCAGATCCTTTGCCGCCGCACCAAAAACAATCCCGTCCTGATAGGCGAGCCCGGAGTCGGCAAGACTGCGATCGTCGAGGGTCTGGCGCAGCGGATCGTCCGGGGGCAGGTCCCGCCCCAGCTCATGGACAAGAGAATACTTGCGCTTGACCTGTCGCTCATCGTGGCGGGAACGAAATACCGCGGCCAGTTCGAAGAACGGCTGAAGACGATCCTGAAGGAGCTCATGGAAAACCGGGACCTGATTCTTTTCGTGGACGAGCTCCACACCATCGTGGGCGCCGGTTCCGCCGAGGGCTCCCTGGACGCCGCCAACATCCTGAAGCCGTCCCTTTCCCGCGGAGAGATTCAATGCATCGGCTCCTCCACGCCCCAGGAATATCGACGCTCGATTGAAAAGGACCGTTCGCTGGAGCGAAGGTTTCAGGCAGTCAAGGTAGCGCCTCCTTCCGAAGCCGAAAGCATCGCCATCCTGCACGGCATCAAACACAAATACGAGAGCTTTCACCAGGTGCGGTACACGGACGAGGCGCTGGAAGCCGCCGTCGGCCTCTCCGCGCGCTACATCCCGGATCGATTCCTGCCGGACAAGGCCATTGATTGCATGGACGAAGCGGGCGCGCGCGTTAAGCTGCGGGGCTCGACCCTGCCGGAGGAGGTCGTGAACGCGCAGCGGAGAATACGGCTGATAAGCGGCCGGATCGACAGCGCCATCTCCGCACGGGAATTCGAGAAAGCCGCGAGCTACCGCCTTGAGGAGGAGAAGGAACAGGATCATCTGCGCGTCATCCGGGAGCGCTGGAAATTAAGGACCGCCTCGCCCGCCAAGGTGACCCGCGAGGACATCGAGGAAGTGATCGCCAGGTGGACCGGTATTCCGATATCCTCTCTGCAGGAAGAGGAAATGTCCAAGCTCCTCCGGATGGAAGAGGAGCTGCACAAGCGGCTGGTAAGCCAGGACAGGGCCATCCGGGCTCTCTGCCACGCCATCCGGAGGTCCCGCGCGGGTCTCAAGTCCCCCAAACGGCCGGTCGGCTCCTTCCTTTTTCTGGGGCCCACGGGAGTGGGCAAAACCGAAACGGCGCGGGCGCTGGCAGAATTCCTGTTCAACAGCGAGAACGCCATGATCCGTCTGGACATGTCGGAGTATATGGAGAAGCACTCGGTCTCCAGGTTGATCGGCTCCCCTCCGGGCTACGTGGGCCACGAGGAGGGCGGCCAATTGACCGAGAAGGTGAAGCGGCAGCCTTATTCCGTGGTGCTTCTGGATGAAATCGAGAAGGCGCATCCGGATGTCTTCAATATTCTGCTGCAGGTATTCGAGGACGGCCAGCTCACGGACTCGCTCGGCAACACGATCGATTTCAAGAACACCATCCTCATCATGACGTCCAATATCGGCGCCCGTTTTCTTGAAAAGCGCGGAGCCATGGGTTTTCAGGGCGGCGTCGGCAGCGATTCCGGGGGCATGGAGGCGCTCATCCACGGCGAAGTCAAGCGGATTTTCAATCCTGAGTTCCTCAACCGCCTCGACGAGATCATCCTTTTCCAATCCCTCACGGATCCGGACCTCGAAAGGATCGTGGATCTGCTCATCGGCGAGGTAAACGCCGTCATGAAAACGAAGAAACTCTCCATCGAGCTGACTCCCGAGGCGAGGCGATGGATCGTGTCCAAGACCTGCAGGGATCGCTCCTACGGGGCGCGGCCTCTGCGCCGGGCGATTCAAAAATACATCGAAGACCCGCTTTCGGTGGAAATCATCCGGAACCGGATCGAGCCGGAGTCCGAGCTTGAAATCTATCTTCAGCAGGACGCTCTTTACTACCGTCCCTGCGGGAACAGGGCCGTTTCGGGCAGCAGACTTTCCGATTAGCAGCCGCCGCCCGGCGAGAAAAGGAACGCGCGGCTTCGATCGAAAGTCCATGGGAAGAGCGCGACGGGCCCGCGGCGGATGGGATCCGGTACTTCGCATGGGATATGCGCTGCGGGGAACGTCTTCACGGGAAGCCTCGTCATACCGGGCACGATGCCAAATCATGGACACGCTCCTTCTGGATTTCACGGGCCGATTTATCTAAGATAAAGCGTCCGTTTCAATGAGCGCCGACCGGCTGGAGGACAGATGGTCAAATCAGCGAGACTGGGAATCTGGATAATTGGGATCCTGCTGGCGGGTTCCGCGGTTTTTGCGCAGCAGCCCAAGCAGACCATCATCGAGCGGGTGGACATCCGGGGCAACCGGCGCATTCCGGAGGAGACGATCCGCTTTTACATCCAATCCAGACCGGGAGAACCCTACGACGAGCGGCGCCTCGAATTCGACCTCCGGGCCCTTTTCAAGGCGAACTGGTTCGAAAACATCGAGATCGAGGAAAGGGACGGCGATACGGGCAAGATCATCACGTTCGTTTTAAAGGAAAAGCCTCTCATCCGATCCATCGAATACTCAGGGAACAAGTCCTTTACGGAATCCGACATTCTGGATGAGTTCAAAGAGAAGAAGGTGGGGCTCACGGTCGACAGCCAATATGATCCCGCCAAGATCCGCGCCGCCGAGCGCACGCTCAAGGATCTGATGACCCAGAACGGGAAGCCTCTTGGGACCGTGGAGACAATCATCGAGAACATCCCTCCCTCCAGCGTCAAAGTGCGCTTCGTCATGGACGAGGGCCCCAAAGTGCGCATCGGGCAGATACGGTTCGTCGGCGAGAAGGTCTTCAGCGACGGCACGTTGAAAAAGGCCCTGAAGCTCAACAAAGAGCGGGGCATGGTCTCCATGTTCAAGGGGACCGACAAGTATCACCGGGACAAGCTCGACGCGGATATCGAGATGAACCTGAAGGCCTTCTATAAGGAACACGGCTACATGCAGGTCCAGGTTGGGGAACCCGTAACCCGGATTTTCGAGGGGCCGCGAGGCTCGATTCCCTTCATGAGGAAAACCAGACAGCAGTTTTATGTCGAGATACCGATTGTCGCGGGCGATCAGTTCCGTCTGGGGAAACTGGAACTGCAAAACTGCGGCATGTTCGACTGCGAGAAACTGGCCACTCTTTTCGGCCTGAAAAAGGGGGATGTCGTCAACTTCAAGCAGATCAAGGACACTCTCGAACAGATGAAAAAACTTTACGGCAACGCCGGCTATATCAACTGGTCCTATCTGCCGGAACAGAATATGAACCCCCAAAACAAGACCATGGACCTGATCTTCCGATTCGAGCCGGATAAGCAGTTCCTTGTCCGGCGCATCGACTTCCAGGGGAACACCAAGACGCGGGACAAGGTCATGCGGCGCGAGTTCGTCCTGGAGGAAGGGAGAATCTTCAGCAGCGCACTTTTGGACGCTTCCGTTCTGCGTCTCAACCAGCTCGGATTCTTCGACAAGATCGAGGAGAAGGACTACGAGGTGAAACCGGACGACAAGACCGGACTTGTGGACGTCGTCGTCAACGTGAAGGAAAAGAGCCAGCGCTCCATCGGATTTACGGGCGGCGTCAGCGGCATCTCGGGCAGTTTCCTGGGACTAAACTATTCGGACAACAACTTCCTCGGCCGGGGGGAATCGCTGGAGGTCAGCATTTCGGGCGGCACCCGCACCGCCAACTTCCTGGTCGCGTTCACCGAACCCTATCTCATGGATACGCGATGGAGCTTGGGGCTTTCCGTCTTCAACACCCGGTATCGCTATGACACCTACAGCGCCTACGGGATCACGGATATCTACACGGGCGAGCCCGTAGAGCTGTTCACCCAGAAAACAACCGGGACGACTCTCAATCTGAGTCGCCGCATCGGGTACACTCCCTGGACATTCGGAGGCAGTTACAGCTATCAGAGCATCAGCATCACCAACATCGCCCCGGGGTTTGAGCCTTACGCCCTGGGCCAGTTCACCGGGTTCACGCCCGGCCAAGATCCGAAGGCCGCCCTGCAGGGGATCATCCGCAGCGAAGTAACCCCCATGCTGAGTTACAACACGACGAACAGCTACTTCAACGCGACCCGGGGGAGCAGCATCCACATATCCGCCGCCGTCACGGGCGGAATTCTCGGCGGCGATTTCAGCATGATACGGCCCTCCGTCGTCTATCGCCGTTTTTTCCCCGACCGATGGTTGAGCGGCGGACGCAACACCTTCGGCATCAATCTGCAGGGACAATACATCCAGGCCTACAACAACTCGAGCGTCCCTTTCTTCGAACGCTTTTTCATCGGGGGCGAAAACACGATCCGGGGATTCGACATCCGGTCCATCAGCCCGCTGGCCCTTGTCTCGACCCGGCAGTTCGACTCCAAGGGCGTCCCCATCATCGACCTGAAGACGGGGCTGCCCGCCGTGACTCAAAGCCTCATTTCCGTGGGCGGCGACACCGTCGCCATATGCAATTTCGAATATCGCATACCAATCGCCGGCCCCTTGTCCCTGGCGGCCTTTTACGATATCGGGATCGCACGCGTGAGCCGGACGGCATCCCTTGGGGATTTCGGCTCCAGCCAGGTGGAAATGATCGACGCGTCCAACAACAAGCCGCACAGTTCGACGGGCATCGAGATCCAGTTCGTTCTCCCCGTAGTGAGCGCCCCCTTCCGCCTCATCTTCGCTTACAACCCGCAGAGGCTCAACGAAGACATCACGCTGGGAACTCAGACCATCCGTCTGCGTGAGCCGAGCGGCGACATCAAGTTCACTGTCGGACGCAGCTTCTGATTCCTCTTGGCCGGGATCCAAAACTATAGTATCGTGGGACATTTCACGCGAGCCTCAGGGTTTTGGCGGGGCCGTGCGAATTGCCCAAGAGGGGTTTGCCTGATCTTGAAATTGCAAAGGAGAACAGAGTGCCCATGAGTCGAAGAACGTTTCACGCTCTTATTGCCGTTTTCTGGATGCCTCTATTGGGCATCGCGCAGACGGACGCCCAGGCACCGGCGGCTCCGCTTTCCGCGGCCGTCCCAGCACCGAAACTGGCATGGATCAACCTCGAAGCGGTCATCTTCAGCTGCGACGAGGGGAAACGGGAGTTCACGGAAATCCAGAAGTTTGTGGACGGCAAGAACAGCGAGCTCGAAGCCATGAAGAAAGAGCTTGAAAGCCTCAGAAACAAGCTGAGCGTGCAGGGTTCCAAGCTCACCGACGAGGCCCGGGAGGATCTGGAAAATGAGATTGAGGCCAAGAACACGAGCCTTCAGCGATTCCAGGAGGACACCCAGAAGGAAATCGACAACCGGCGCGTGCGGGCCACAAACTTCATCGGCCGGAGAATGCTTCCCGTCATCGAGAAGATTTCCAAGGAAAAGGGACTCGCGGCCGTCTTCTACTTCAATTCATCCCGGGACGCATGGGTAGATCCATCGCTCAACCTGACGGAGGAAATCGTCAAAGCCTATAATCAGGCATACCCGGTCGGCACGGCCAAAGCCCCCGCAGCTCCTGCGCCCGCTTCCAAGCCTTGAAATTCCGCCGCTCTGCAACGGCAAAGCCCGGGCCTTCCCGGAAGCCCGGAGCGGAGGACGGGAAACACGGGGAAACGGGATCGGGAGCCCTTTCCCCGGCAGACACGGGGATAGCCACTTGGCACGCAACATTCACGACATTCTCAACGTCCTTCCCCAGCGGTATCCGTTTCTTCTGGTCGACCGCATTATCGAGACCGACGGCGCCACCCGAATGGTGGGTATCAAGAATGTCACCATCAACGAACCTTTTTTTCAGGGTCATTTCCCGGACCATCCCGTTATGCCCGGCGTGCTGCTGGTTGAGGCGCTCGCCCAGGTCGGCGTCCTGCTCCTGTTGAACTCCGACGAAGACAGGGCATCGAAACTGGTCTATTTTTCCGCTATCGACAGGTGCCGATTCCGGCAGCCCGTCTTCCCCGGAGATCAGCTTCGACTGGAAGTGACGGTACTGAAAAGGCGGGACCATTACTTTAAAATGAGCGGCCGGGCGCTCGTTGAAGGCGGCGTCGCCGTGGAAGCAGAACTAGCCTGCTCCGTGGTGGATCGTCCTCCCGCGGAGCATCCCGGAGGGCCCCATCGATAAAGGAGACGACCGCCGCCGCTTTTCAGGATTGCCATGTCCATACACCCGACTGCCATCGTGCAGGAACCCTGCGATATTTCCCCGGAGGCCCGCATCGGGCCCTATTGCGTCATCGGCCCGCACACCCGCATAGGGGCGGGGACGGTACTGGATTCCCACGTCACCGTCCACGGCTGGACCACCATCGGCGAGCGCTGCCGCTTCTACAGCCACAGCTCGGTCGGGACCGATCCGCAGGACCTTAAGTACAAGGGCGAGCCGACTTACCTGAGAATCGGCAACGACAACGTCTTCCGGGAATTCGTGAGCCTGAACCGCGGGACCCGGGGAGGAAGGGGCATAACCGTCATCGGAGACGGCAATTTTCTGATGGCCTACAGCCATGTCGCGCACGACTGTGTCGTCGGCAACCATGTCATCATGGCGAACGCGGCGACGCTCGCCGGACACGTGGCCGTCGGCGATCATGCCACGATCGGAGCCTTTTCGGCCGTGCACCAGTTCTGCAGGGTGGGCCCCCATGCCTTCATCGGCGGCTTTTCCGTCATCACGCGGGACTCGCTCCCTTTCATCAAGACCGTAGGCCAGCGCAACGAGGCCAGGATATACGGCATCAACTCCATCGGGTTGCGCCGCAAAGGTTTTACGGAACAGTCCATCCTGGAGTTGAAACAGGCCTATCGGATCTTCTTCCGTTCCGGCAAAAACACGGAGGAGGCGCTGGCGGAGGCGCGCGCAAGACAATGGACGGCGCCTGAAGTGACGACCCTGATCGATTTTATGGAGAGTTCGGAGCGCGGCTTCATCCGCTGATCACGGCGCCTGCCGCCGATATCTTGAAAAGCCGCCTTCAAATCTCGATCCCCGAATCCTTGTATGGCTGAACCGAAGGAAAAATACGGCCTCATCGCCGGAAACGGCCAGTTCCCCTTCGCGGTGCTTCAGTCCGCCCGGGAGCAGGCCCTGGATGTCGTGGTCGCCGCGATCAAGGAGGAGACCCTCCCCGAAATAGAATCCTGCGGATACCCCGTTCACTGGCTTGGGCTCGGCGAATTGGGTACGCTGATCCGCCTGTTCCGGAAAGAGGGAGTCCGAAAGGCGATCATGGCGGGACAGGTCAAGCATGTGCAGATTTTCGGCTCCTCATTCCCGGACCTGACCATGATCCGAATGCTGGCCGGCCTCAAACGCAGGAATACCGACTCGCTGATCGGGGGCGTGGCCCGCGTTCTTGAAGAGTCCGGGATCTCCCTCGTCGACTCCACGATGCTGCTGAAGCCGCACCTCGCTCCGGAGGGCGCTCTAACGCGCCGGGGTCTCGACGCATCCGAGCAGGCGGATGTGGACTTCGGACGCCCCATCGCCCGGCGGATCGCCGCGATGGATATCGGGCAGACGATTGTTGTAAGGGACCGGGCTGTCGTGGCCGTGGAAGCCATGGAAGGAACCGATGCCGTCATCCGGCGCGCGGGGGAGCTGGCCCACAGGGAAAACCTGACCGTCATCAAGGTCAGCAAGCCGAAACAGGACATGCGCTTTGATATTCCCGTCATCGGACAGACGACTGTCCAGAATATGATCGACTCGGGCGCCACCGCGCTCGTGATCGATGCCGGGCGAACCATCGTGTTCGACCGGGAAAAGCTTGTGGAGGAAGCCGACCGCCATAATATCGCCGTTGTGGGCCTGCCCCCGGAGGAGGATTGATGCTGCAACCCTTGCGCGAATCTCTCGTCCGCTCCCCTTTGTCCGCCGCCGGCCCTCAACCGCTTAGGGGAGAGGTGAATGAATAAGGTTCGAGTTGGGGTCGTAGGGGTGGGCGCTTTGGGCCGGCATCACGCGCGGGTCTACGCCGCCCTGCCGGAAGTCACCCTGGAAGGCGTCGTCGACATCTTCCCCGGAAGAGCCGAGGAGATCGCCGCGTCATCCGGGACAAGGGCCTTTTCGAATTACGCCGAACTCTTCGGAAAGGTCGATGCCGTCAGCATCGCGTGTCCGACGACTCTTCACGCGGAAATCGGGGAAGAGTTCCTCAAGCGGGGCGTTCATGTGCTGGTCGAAAAACCGATCGCCCGTTCCCTGGAGGACGCGGACCGACTGATCCGGGCGGCTGAGGAGAACGGACGCGTTCTGCAGGTCGGACACCTCGAGCGCTTTAATCCCGCGGTGGTCGAGCTGCGCGGCATCGTGCGCAGACCCCGTTTCTTCGAGGCGCACCGCATGGGCCTTTTCTCTCCGCGAAGCCTCGACATCGACGTCATCCTCGACCTGATGATCCATGACCTGGACATCATCGGCCTGCTGGTGCCGTCTCCCGTGGAGCGCCTCACGGCCGTGGGGATCGCCATCCTGACGGACCGCATCGACATCGCCAATACACGGATCCAGTTCGCGGACGGGTGCGTGGCCAACGTCACCGCCAGCCGGGTGTCCATGGAAAAAATACGCAAGCTGCGTCTGTTTCAGAAGCAGGAGTATATTTCGCTCGACTACACAAGACAGGATGTGGCGATTTTCAGTCTGAACCGCAAACCGGGCGGGGGCATCCCGGACATTGTCAGCCGCAAATTAGCGCCTGAAAAAAAGGAACCGCTCCATGAGGAATTGCGTTCCTTTATCAAAGCCGTTCGAGGGGTGGGGCCGGTGGAATGCACCGGCGGGGACGGACGGAAGGCCTTAGCTCTGGCCCTGCAGATACTGGAGCAGGCCGAAATGGCTCAGGCCGCTGAATTTGACAGATCTTAGAGCCCTTTTCTATACTTAATTGGATTTCGCGGCGGAGCGGTCGGATGCTGGATTTCGCCATATCCCAAAACCAGAGGAAGCCCCTGACGGGGCGCATCGTCGCCTCCTGGTTCGCCAGCTTCATTTGCCACGCGATGATGCTGCTCGTGCTTATCGAGTATCCGGAACTGCTTCGAGGCGGCATGTACCATCGATTCCACGGCATAGGGTCGGCCCCGGACCCGGATCTGGGAAACGATAAGAACTGGCGCACCGTAGCTGTTCTGAAGGATCCGTCCCGCATGATGGCCCCTTCGGCGGCCACACTCCGAAAATATGCTTACGATTGGAACCGCAAGGAGCCTGAGGCGCCGCCCATACGCATCCGCTGGGGGGATGAGCCGAAGGCGACCGTGCTGGAGGATGCCGAGTCCATAGCCAGGGCGAGATCGCTTCAGCAGCCGGCGCCCGCGCCTGTTGCGGCCCAACCCCTGCCGCCGGCCGGCGCGGATTCCGCCCCCGCGCCTTCCGCAGGAGACGCCCGGGCCGCTTCAAACGCCAAGGCCGGGGGGTTTTTGCCGCCGCCGGGAGCTGAAGTGAAACCTTCTTCGGACACGGCTGCGCTTGCCGCTCCGGGATCTATTCCGGCGACGGAAGCAGGGACCGGCGCAAAGAGCCCGGGCAAGCCTGAACCTCCTGTCAGGATTTTTGATAATGAACAGCAGGCCCTTCGCAGCCCCGAGGGGGGCTTGTTCGACACCAAGGGATACCCGCTTGGGGAATACGCGAATCTTATTATCGAACGAATCAAGGGGAAATGGTTCATACCGTCAAACCTCCGCAATTCCCAGGGGCACACGACCATCGTATTTTTTATAGACAAGAACGGCCAGTTTACCGATGCCCGCATCGTCATGCCTTCCGGAAACGATTCCCTGGATCTCGCCGCCCTGAACGCGGTGATGTCCTCCAACCCTTTTCCGCCTTTGCCGAAAGGCTTCCCCGGAGATCGTGTGGGCGCCAAGTTTGTTTTTTCCTATAACGAACCTTAACGAGAGACGAGGGACTGAGGAAGCCCGTTGTTGAATTCTGCGAGTCGCCAAGCCCTTGATTCGTTCCGGCGCCGGCCTTGCGGGGGCGGCATCTTCGGTTTGCTGGATCCGCGGGTTCACAGCACCCGCTTGCTTGCTTTGGGAATCCTGATCTGCCTGGCAGCCTGTTCGTCCGCATGCGGAAGACACAAGGCGCAGGCTAAGCCCCCGGCGCCGCCTCCTTCCGCAACTCAACGAACGGAACCTCCCAAAAAAAAGATGCCTCCGGTTTCTCCGGCGCCCCCCGCGGCGGATAAATCAAAGCGCCCCGCTGTTGCGAGGCCTGCCGCAAAGGCTGTGGAAACCGGCGTCCCGGAGGCCGGGACTTCGCCCGGTCCCGAGATCCGGATCGGTCTGCTCACGGCCGCGAAGGAAATCCGCGTGTCATCTCCGGGTCCCTACTATCTGTCCGACAGGACGGCCGAATCCATGCCGCTCCTCCTGCAGGGTGATGTGAATGTCCGCCAGGGGCAGGAGGTCGAGGAATCCATCGAGATTTTCCGCGTCCAGGCGGCCTCCTTCTCCAGGGCGGAAGCGGCTGAAAGCCAGAGAAACGTTTTGGCCGGCCTGTTCACCGTCCCCATCGTCGTGCACGAAAATTCCGCGGCGGGCCTGTATCAGGTCAGGCTGGGGGAATTTTCAAAAAAAGAGGACGCGCAGGCTCTTCTCAAGAATCTCGCGGAGGCAGGCTATCCCGACGCCTTCGTGGTCCGGGAATCCGTGTCGGCCGGAGGCGGCAAAGCCACCTTCGTCCTGCGCGGCCAGGACGGGTTCGAACGGAGGAGTTCGACGGGCTTTCTTCTCCAGCCGGCCTCGCCGCGGGATCTTCTTTCCTTGAATGGGAAGCCCTATCGGGGCGCTCTGGACATTATGCCGGACGCGAACGGGCGCATGACGGTCGTCAACCAGCTGGCGATGGAGGACTACCTGCTCGGCGTCGTCCCCGCCGAGATCAGCCCGACCCAATACCCGGAATTCGCGGCGCTGGCGGCCCAGGCCATCGCCGCAAGGACTTACGCCCTCAAGAACATGGGGCGTTACCGCTCCATGGGCTTCGATTTGAGCGCCGACACAAGGACACAGGTGTACGACGGGGCCGCCGCGGAAAAGGAGGCCACCAACGAGGCGGTGCGCCGGACATCCGGCCTGGCGATCTATTACGGGGATCAGCTTATCGACGCCATGTATATGTCCACATGCGGGGGCCGCACCGAGGATTACTCCCTTGTCTTCGACGCACCGCCGGTTCCGTATCTGAAGAGCGTCTTTTGCGCCGTCGAAGGAGGCGTTGAAAACAGTGAAATGATCCTGGAGGGAGAACACGCTCTGGAACAGGTGATCCTATCGGACGAGGGAACGGTCGCCAATCGCAACATCGAGCTGGCCCGTCTTCTCGGATTAATCGATGCCGGCACCGAAATGTCCGCGGAGTTTCTCGCGGGCGCCATCGGGAAAGGCGAAGCCGAACAATGGATCCGCGACGCGTCGAGGATCGGCCCGAGGCCCGATCCGGGCGATTATTCTTCAAGCGCGCAGTCAGGCACGCGGGCCGGCTTTCTCGTGCTTGCGGCGCAAGCATTCTTCGGCGCGGACGAGATTGAGAGAAGGACGTCCGCCAGGGACGTGGACTATTACATGGGCAACCTCCGGGACGGGGATGCGGTGCAGGGACAGGCCCGATCCGTTCTCGCCTACCTGATGCAAAGAGGACTGTGGCATCCTCATCCGGACAATACCGCCCGGCCGGACGCGCCGATGAGCCGGGGCGAGGCGCTTTTCCTTCTTCAGCGCTGGGTGGAGTCCGCCAGGCCCGACATCCTGCGCCGGGGGACGTTCGTCGACGCCGTTCCTCCGCAAGCGAATTCCGGTCCCGAGCGCGCGATCCGCATCAAAGGGGGCAGCCGCACGCAGGAATTTCCCGTTTCCCCGAAGCCGCGCCTGTTCAGGCTGGACCGGGGACGGGTGACGCCCGTGAGCAGCCTGCGGCTGATAGGAAATGAGAAGCTGTCCTTCCACGTCGACGCGCTCGGGAAGATCGATTTCATCGAGGCGGAACTGAATCCGACCGGGGCCTCCAGCGACCGTTATTCCCCCGTGGCCACGTGGGACATGATTCTCACGCGCTCGGCGGTGGCGGAAAAACTGCGTCCCCTGGCCGGCGATATCGGAGAGTTCCGAGACCTGCAGCCGGCGCGCCTGGGCAATTCCGGGCGGGCGGTCCAGATTCAGGTCGTCGGCAGCCGCGGTTCGGCGGTCCTGAACGGCTACAAGGTCCGGAACGCCCTCGGACTGCGCGACACGCTGTTCACGATCACGCGCGAGCTTCACCCCGACGGCAGCATCGCCAGTTTTCGATTTCACGGACGGGGATGGGGACACGGCGTCGGGTTGTGCCAGGTCGGAGCCTTCGGCATGGCGCGCGCCGGACGCAGCTATGAGGAAATACTCAAAGCCTACTATCAGGGCGTGGAGATCCGCAGGGCCTATTAGAACAGGATTGGAGATCCAGCCGAGGGGCTTCTCCCCTTGAAATCCCCGCGCGCAGGACAGGATGGTAAATTCGAGACTTTGGGTCGCGCGCGGGGATTCAAGAAGTCAGGAGTCGGAAGTCAGGAGAGGAATACGGAAGAAAGAAGCAATTCCACATCCGCTTTCCCTTCTGTTGAAGCACCGGGAGGCCAGCGCTGAACCGGGAACTTCATTTCTTGAACTATTGGAGCCTGAGATTTTTCGAGTAAGCATCCAGGATTCGAGACGGAGACCCGGGGAGAGGCAGTCCGCCGTCGAATCCCGAATTGTTTCCATGGATCGCCGCCGTTCCCAATTGCTCGGAATCATCCTCCTGGCAGCGCTTTTGCTGCTGATCGCCTGCATCCGCTATTATTTCAGACTTGGGTGAGAGCGTGTCGAACGAATATCCCGGAATCGTTATCCTAGGCCCCACGGCCTCGGGGAAAACCCGCCTGGCCCTCGCCCTGGCTCCTCTCTTCCAAGGCGAAATCGTGAGTTGCGACGCGCTCCAGGTTTACAGGCACATGGATATAGGCACGGCCAAGGCCTCTGCGTCCGAGCGTCGATCCATCCGTCATCACATGCTGGACATCCGGAATCCCGACGAGGATTTTTCATCAGGGGACTACCAGAGAACGGCAAGACGCGCCCTGCAGGAGATCCGCAACCGCGG
Source organism: uncultured Acidobacteriota bacterium (assembly GCA_964481255.1). Classification (GTDB taxonomy): domain Bacteria; phylum Acidobacteriota; class UBA6911; order UBA6911; family UBA6911; genus UBA6911. Next base: position 99,852 of record CAYZTZ010000002.1, read on the forward strand.
CGCCGTCCCCTTTGTGGTGGGGGGGTCCGGTTTCTACCTCCGGTCGCTGATCGACGGGCTGTTCGAAGGCCCTTCGCGCTCGGAGGAACTGAGGGCCCGAATGCGGCGGATCGTGAACCGCAGAGGCCCCGTAACCCTGCATCGGGCTCTCGGCCGCGTGGATACCGCGTCGGCCCGCCGGATCGCAGAGACCGACACGGCGCGCATCATCCGCGCCTATGAAGTCTATCTTGTCAGCGGGAAACCCATGAGCTGGTGGCAACAGCAGCCGAGAGACGCTCTCCGGGAATACCGTTGGCTGAAGCTCGGCATACAGCTGCCGCGCGAAGATCTGTACGCGAGAATCAACCGGCGCGTCGAAGAGATGTTCCGCGGCGGTTTGCTCGAGGAGGTCCGATGGCTGCTCGCGACGTACCCAAGGACCTGCCAGGCCTTCAAGGCTATCGGGTACCGCCAGGCGGCCGGATACATCGAAGGGAGACTTTCCCTGGAAGAAGCGATTGAGGAAACCAAAATGGAAAGCCGGCGTTACGCCAAAAGGCAGCGGACCTGGTTCCGCTCGGACCCGTCCGTCGTGTGGCTGGACGGCCGTCTGGAATTCCACGAGCTCATGGAAAAGGCATCGAGTCTGATAGCAGAGTTTGTGAAAACCTAGAGACGCCATGTCCGCAGTCGGAGCGATTCGGGCATGCCGTCGAGGCGCTGCCGCCGGTCCTTGGCCGGATATCCCTCGAATCCAAGGCCCCAGCACCGGCAGGACCCGAGGCAGCGCCCTCCGGAATTCTGCGAGCGCACTTTCCGTGCCACCGCCCGGCGGGCAATCGCGTCTCGGGGAATTCGTTGAATGCGCGGCCTTTAGAGACGATTGCCGGAATCGGCGCGCGGATAAAAATGATTAAGGATGCTCACTTGAGCAAACCCAAATGAAGCCCGCCGCGCCAAACGCGAACACCGTACGGCTCTGGAGCAGCCGCACTCACAAAGACCCCAGACGTCGCGGAATTTCCGTTCTATAATGATCGTATGAGATATGATGCTGTGATAGGGCTCGAAGTGCACGCGCAGCTGCTTACGCGCAGCAAGCTTTTCTGCGGCTGCAGCACGCAATTCGGGGCTCCGCCCAATTCCAACACATGCCCCGTCTGTTTGGGCCTTCCCGGAGCTCTCCCCGTCCTAAACCGGGAAGCCGTCGCCATGGCGGTCAAGACCGCCCTGGCATTGGGCTGCCGGATCAACACCGTATCCGTTTTCGCGCGGAAGAATTACTTTTACCCGGACCTGCCCAAAGGTTACCAGATCTCGCAATTCGACCGCCCCCTGGGAGAGCACGGGCGCGTGACCGTTTTTTCCGGCCAAAGGTCGGAGACAGGAAAAATCACGGGCTGGAAGGAAAAAACCTTCGGCATCACCCGCCTCCACCTGGAGGATGACGCCGGGAAATCGATTCACGAAGGGATGCCCGAAGCCGCTGCAAAATCCTACGTCAATCTGAACCGATGCGGCGTTCCGCTGGTGGAAATCGTCAGCGAGCCCGACTTCCGAACCAGCCAGGAAGCTTACGATTTCCTGACGCACCTGCGCAGGACCCTTCTCTATCTGGGCGTGTGCGACGGCAATATGGAAGAGGGGAGCCTGCGGTGCGACGCGAACGTCTCCGTCCGGCCCGCGGGCTCGGAACGTTTCGGCACCAAGGTCGAGATCAAGAACCTCAATTCCTTCCGGTTCCTGCAGAGAGCCCTGGATTATGAAATCGAGCGTCAGACGCGCCTTGTGTCCGAAGGCGGCGAAATCGTTCAGGAAACGCGCCTATGGGACGAGTCGGAGGGGCGCACCTGCCCGATGCGCAGCAAGGAGGAGGCCCACGATTATCGCTATTTCCCGGAACCGGACCTGCCGCCGTTAAGATTGGATCCCGGGTGGATCGAGGGCGTGAGACAAGGGCTCCCGGAGCTCCCCGCCGCCAGAATGAAACGGATGATGGAACAATACGGCCTTGCAGCGGACGACGCCCTGCTTCTGACCGCCACCTCCTCTATGGCGGACTATTATGAAGAGTGCGCGAAGCAATCCGGGAATCCCCGCTCGTCCGCCAATTGGATCATGGGGGACCTTGCCTATGTCCTCAAGAGTTCCGGCGTGGATATACGCGATTGCCCCGTCCCGCCGGGACATTTGGCCGCATTGATCCGGGCCGTGGATTCAGGGGAAATCTCGGGGAAGATCGCGAAAACGGTCTTTGAGGAAATGGTCCGAAGCGCGGAGGAGCCGGCAACCGTCATCCGGCGCCTGGGACTCGTTCAAATGAGTGACGCCTCCAGTCTGGGGGCCGTCATCGACGCGGTCCTGGCCTCCAACCCGAAACAGGTGGCCGAATACCGAGCCGGGAAGGCAAAGGTTTTCGGTTATTTCGTCGGCCTGGTGATGAAGGAAACGAAGGGGAGGGCCAATCCGCAAATCGTCAACGATTTGCTCCAAAGCAAGCTCGGCGGCGGACCCGATCCATAGAAATGGGAGCTCGTGTTTTTATGGCTCAGGATGCAAGCGGGACCGGCAGGACGGGCCGTTCCGAAAAAAGAACGAAAGCGACCGATCTGCGCCGGGAGCAGATCCGGTCCAAGCTCGCACGGCCGATGCGGAACGGCGGAGAACATCCGCGTTTTGTCGCGGACGTGATGCTGGGCCGCCTGGCGAAATGGCTCCGCATCGCCGGGTTCGACGTCCTGTACTCCAACCGGTTTTCCGACGACGAGCTTGTCGCGATTTCCAACCGCGAACGGCGCATATTGCTGTCCCGCGACACCGGGCTCCTCGTCCGGAAGGCTGTCCAGGATTTCATCTTTCTGGAAAGCGAGGATATCGGGGAACAGATCCGGCAGGTCCTCGACACCCTTCGGGCCCGCCGCCTCCCCCTTATGTTCACGCGGTGCCTCGAGTGCAACGAAACCCTCGTGGAAGCGCCGCGCAAGAGCGTCAGGGACCGAATCCCGGTATTTGTCTACAGAACGCAAGATCGATTTATGTCGTGTCCCAAGTGCGGAAAGGTTTTCTGGGCCGGGACGCACCGCCGATCTGCGGTGCGGACTCTGGGAAACCTCTTGCCGCGTTCCTTCTCCTGAACGGAGGTTATGGTGCAAACGCTTATATATGGCGCATGGGTGGCGGCCTGTCTCGCATGGGCCGCGGTGGGCTCAAGGGCGGCGGATGCGCCGGGATCGTCGCCGACGTCTCCCGCGCGCGCCGGCGTCACGGTGTCCGGTATCCTGGAGTGCGGTGAAGGCTACACGTCTCATGAACTCTACGACATGAAGATCACGCTGTTGGAAGTCCTCCGGGCCGGGGAAGCGCTGGCCAGAATCCGGGAAGCCGGTATCTCTCCGAATCCCCCGGCGGCGGGTTTCGATTACATCCTGGCGAAGATACGATTTGAATATTACGCCAGAGGGCTGCCGGGCCGCTGCGTTCACCACCTGCATCCGGAACAGTTCACGGCCTATTCCTCCGGAGGGGAGGCTTATGAGGCCGCGTCCGTTGCGACACCGGATCCCCCTCTGCGCAAGAACCTGAAATCAGGGGAGACCGTTGAGGGCTGGATTGCCTTTTCCGTGAGCCGGGAGGACACGGATCCGCTGTTGTTCTATTCCGCAGACACGGGCGGGGCCATTACCCATGGGGGCGGCAAGTGGTTCCTTCTGCGCTGACGAAAGACCGGAAGGATCAGGTCATTCGCTTTATCCGCAACCTCGCGGCGAATCGCTTTACCTTCCGCGATGTCGTCCGGATGCTGGACCTGGCGAGCGACGACCGCAGAAGCCTCCAGCGCTTTCTCGATGAACTGGATTCCGAAGGAATGATCCGGCGCGTCAAACGGGGACAGTACGCGGTGGCGGCGCGGGAGAACCTGGTCTCCGGAATCCTGAGCTGCCATCGGGACGGATACGGCTTCCTGGCGCCGGACGATCGCTCGCTTTACAGGGAAGACATCTTCATCCCCGCCAGAAATATGGGCGACGCCCTGCATGAAGACCGCGTCCTTGTGCGAGTGGCGCCCAGGGAGCGGATCCGGACAAGGGGCCGCAGGCGAACCGAGAGCAGGGAGGAGACGCGAAGCAGACTTGAGGGGACCGTCGTCCGGGTGCTGGAGAGAAAACGCTCGACCATCGTCGGGCGTTACCGCGCGCATATTCGATTCCCCTATGTCGAGCCGCTGGACAGCCGGATCCTGTGCGACATCCGGATTCCCTATCATGCGGCGCGGGAAGCCAGGGACGGTCAGATCGTGGCGGTCGAGATGACTCTGCCTCCCGGAAGGAACCAGATCCCCCAGGGCAGGGTCACCGAGATCCTCGGGTATCCCGGAGATCCCGGAATCGAATACAGAATCGTCGAGCACAAGTTCGGGCTGCCGGTGAATTTCAGCCCCGAATCTCTGCGCGAGGCCGACAAACTGCCGGACGGCGTCCTCGACGAGGACCTCGCGGGACGCGAGGACCTCCGCGAGGAGATCGCCGTCACCATTGACGGCGAGACCGCCAGGGATTTCGACGACGCGATCAGTCTCAGGAGGCTCCCGTCGGGAAACTTCCTCCTGGGGGTGCACATCGCGGATGTATCCCGCTACGTCATGGAGGGCTCGGCCCTCGACGCGGATGCCTATGAGCGCGGGACATCGGTCTATTTCCCCGATCGGGCCATCCCGATGCTCCCGCCCAAGCTCTCGAGCGGGATCTGCAGCCTCCAGCCCGGCGTGGACAGGCTTGTCCTATCGGCGCTCATGGAAATCGACGCCAGGGGAAAGATCGTCGGAAAGCGTTTCCTCGAAGGGGTTCTCCGCAGCCGCGCGCGGCTGACCTACACGTCCGTGGCGCGAATCCTGGTGGACCGCGACGGCGAAGAAAGCGCGCGCTATGCCGCGCTCGTCCCTCTCCTGGAAACTATGGAAGAGCTTTGCCGTCTCCTTTCCCGAAGGAGATACCGGCGCGGGGCGCTCGATTTTGACCTGCCGGAGGCCGATATCCAGTTCTCCGAGAGCGGGAAAATACTCCGTGTCGTACCCGCGGAACGCAATATTGCCCACCGGATCGTCGAGGAATTCATGCTCGCGGCCAACGAATGCGTCGCCGAGAAACTGGCCGCCTCGGGCGGACCTGCGCTCTATCGCGTCCATGAAAAACCGGATCCCGCCAAGGTGGACGAGTTCGCGGAGTTCGTCGCGGCCCTCGGCTACCGTCTTGAAAAGCGCGACGGGGAGTATCGTCCCCGGGATTTCCAGAAATTCATCGCCCAACTGGAGGGGAAAAGCGAACAGAGGTTCCTGACCTATCTGATGCTGCGCTCATTTATGCAGGCGCACTACTCGGAGCGGAATATCGGGCATTTCGGGCTGGCGTCGTCCGTCTACACGCACTTTACTTCCCCCATCCGCCGCTACCCGGATCTCGTGGTGCATCGGCTTCTGAAGGAATGTCTCCGGCGGGAACCCTCCGCGGCCTGGAGGGAACGGATCTCGGGGCGTCTCCCCCGGGTGGCGCTTCACGCGTCCTCGCGGGAGCGGATCGCCGACGAGGCGGAAAGGGAAATCGAGCGCGTCAAGAAGGCCCAGTTTATGGGGGACAAGGTCGGAGAAACATTCGACGCGGTCGTCCTCTCCGTTTCCCGGCAGGGGTTCTTTGTGGAATTGCTGGATCCCTATGTCGAGGGCTTCGTACCGCTGGAAACGCTCCCGCACGACCTTTACGCCTATCAGGAAAGGTCCCGCGCCATCGTCGGGAAACGCGGACGCGGGCGCTATCAGGCGGGAACCAAGACCAGGGTGCGCCTCGACCGCGTCGATCGGGAAACCGCGCGTCTCTATTTCTCGGTGATCCGTGATTCATGAGCACGGCGCCTCATAGAACGACCCGAATGTTCTCCGGATGGCGCCCCCGGAAGAGGCACTCCTTTTCCTCGCGGGCGGCGAACCCCGCGCAGGCGCGTTGCCCCCCGGGCTCTTATGCGGCAGCTGAAGGAGGTTCGCGTCATTAAATACAGATCCGCTGATCCGCTTTGAAAATCTGCGCATCGAATTCAAGATCAGACACGGACAGTTTTCCCGCCTTGTCGACCATGGCTTTGATTTATTATAGCCTTGCGTCACAGGAGGCCCCATGAACCAGCGAACTCCATTCCCGAAGGTTTTCTGGGTTGCCAACAGCATTGAGGTCCTCGAGCGGTTCGCCTATTACGGAATCTATTTCGGCTTTGGTATCTACATGGCCTCCCTGGGCTTCAGCCGGGCTCAGCTTGGAGTCATTCAGAGCATTTTTCTGCTGCTATCTTACGGGATCCCGGTTATTTCGGGCACATTCGCCGACCGCTACGGTTTCAAGAAGGTCCTCATTATTTCCTATTTGGCGTATCTTCCTTCCATTCTTCTGCTTATCGCGACGAAGACGTTTTCGGGCATCGCGCTGACCATGCTTTCCATCGGTCTTGCAGCCGGAATCTTCAAGCCCCTCATCGCGGGAACGGTCCGCATGGTCACCGACGGCACCAACAAGTCCCTCGGCTTCGGCATCTTTTATCAAATGGTGAATGTCGGCGGTTCGTTCGGGCCGATGGTCATGGGGAATCTGCGCGCCTTTTCCTGGGATTACGCTTTCATCGCCGCAGCGGCATGCATAACCCTGATGCTGCTGATCACCATATTCTTCTACGAGGAGCCCAAGAGGGACATCGAGGGGGCGACGATCGCGGGAAAACTCAGGGACATCGGCGTCGCGCTCGCAGATTTCAAATTCACCCTTTTCCTGATTCTGCTCGGCCTCTTCTTCTGGCTCCCCTTCTGGTGTTTCTTCAACCTGTGCGCCCTGTATGTGGATGCGAACCTCGATACCGTCCGTCTGTATCAGAGCATGGAGAGAATGGTCGGCGCTTCGGTTGCCGGGATCTTTGCCGCATCGGATCCCTCCGGGTCGCGCCGCGTGCTCGGGGAGACCATCTCGCACACCGGCTATATCATTATGATTTTCCAGTTCCTCATTTCGCGCGTCTTCGAGCGCCGAAAATCCATGCCGACATTCCTCCTGGGCTTGGTTCTGGCGGCCGCGGGGTTTGGAATCATCGGCTGCGCCGCAATCTACGCTCCCACCCTTGTATTTGCCGGTATTTTTCTGTTCGCCGTCGGGGAAATGATCAGTTCGCCGCGCATTCAGGAATACATCACCTGGATAGCGCCCAAGGAAAAAGCGGGGCTCTACATGGGAATGAATTTTCTTGCCACGATGATCGGGGGCACGTTGAGCGGCGTGACATACACGACACTTTACGGGCGTTTCAGCGACCGAGGGCACCCCGAATACTTATGGTTTTTGCTCGGCCTGCACATGCTGGTCGGCATCATGATTTTCACGGCGTTCAACCGCCTTGCCGGCGAGTTTCGAGAACAGGAAAAATAAGCGATCCGCAAGATTTCACCGGGATCCCCGGCGGCAACCCGGAAACCAGCGCCTCCTGTTCCCCGCCCCCTTCCGGAGCGCAACCCGATTATAGATAATGAAGGCGGCATCGCGCGCTCAGCCTTGCGCGGCCAGTTTCGGCATACGGGCGCAAAGGATATGGATTCCCCACAGGGGGCTACGCTTCGCCGCAAAATTCAAAGAGGTCACGGATGAAGAATCTGCCGGCTAGCCGCCGGCCACCGCCCGCGAGACGCCGTCGAGGAGGTCTTGTTCCTGCTCGGGAAATACCGTGCGCAGATCCAGCAGCACCCTGTCCTCGTCCAGCCGGAGAATGATCGGGGGCTCCTGGGAACGCAGACGGGACTCAATGGTATTGGGGCTCAGGCGGCGGGACTCGAGCGAGATCAGGGTCGTCGGCAGGCTGTATCCGGGGCACGAACCTCCGCCCACGAGGGAGCTCCCCTCGCACAGGCGGACGTTGACCTCCTCCGGCAGCTGCGGCCTTAATCGGCGCACAAAACGGCCCGCCCTCCGCTTCAAATCCGCTTGGGCCGCCGCGATCATCCGCGTGACGGGGATCTCGGACTCCGCCCTTCCGAAGCGGTAGCTCTGCAACGTGGCTTCCAGGGCGCCGTAGATGAGTTTGCCCACCCGGTAGGTCCGCATGAGAGGATTCTTCCGGATGGGATCGACGAGTTTTTTCGCTCCCGCAATTATCCCCGCCTGGGGACCTCCCAGGAGCTTGTCTCCGCTGAAACAGATCACGTCCACCCCGGACGCGAGGCTGTCCTGAACCACCGGTTCATCGGCGATCCCATAGGGTTTGAGATCCACCAGGCACCCGCTGCCGATGTCCTCCACCAGCGGGATCCCGCGGCTGCGGGCGAATTCGACCAGATCGCGCAGCTCCGGCCTTTCGGTGAAACCCTGCATCCTGAAATTGCTCGGGTGAACCCGAAGCAGCAATGCCGTCTCGGGGCCCGCAGCCTTCCGGTAGTCCTCGAGGCGCGTCTTGTTGGTCGTGCCGACTTCGCGCAGCACGGCGCCGCTCTGCGCGAGGATCTCAGGGATGCGGAACGAGCCGCCGATCTCCACCAGCTCGCCGCGGGACACGAGGACCTCCTTGCCCGGGGCCAGCGTGTTGAGGATCAAAAATACAGCGGCCGCATTGTTGTTCACTACAATGGCCGCCTCGCAGCCCAGTATTTCCATCAACAGGGACTCGATCAGCTTATCGCGGTGGGACCTCTGAGCCGTGTTTAGATCGTATTCGAGATTGGTGTAATGGGCCGAAAATGCCGATAAACTCCTCTGGGCCGCCGCTGAAAGGGGCGCCCGGCCCAGGTTGGTATGCAGGATGACCCCCGTCGCGTTGATCACCGTGCGCAGGCCGGGAAGGAGGCGGAGCCGGAGTCTGTCCGCAAGCATCCGCTCCAGGCCTTCCGGGCTGACGTCGGGCTCGGTTTCGGCGCGTTTGGACCGGATGGCGTCCCGAATCTCCTGAAGCAGTTTCTGGATTTCCGACACCACGAAGTCGCGGCCGGTGCACGCGATCCAGGATGCGACGGCCGGTCTCAAGAGCATCTGATCGACGGCGGGGATCCTGCGGAGGCTGTCCTGCTGCGAAGCCATATTCATCGGATTATTGGATCACAGGGAAAGGAATGCTGTCAATCGACGATTGCCGGCCCGCCCCATAAGGGGCGTCGGGCTTTCCGCCCCCATCCAGCCTGAGTCCTGAAAGCGAGAGTCCATTGTACGACGAAGACCTCGACAATCTGGAAGAATCGCTCCGACGACTGAAAACCGAGTACCACGTCTTTTTCGTCGGAAACAGGAAAAAGCCGCCCGATGACCTGCGTCTGCGCGTGGAAAGACTGGTTCAAAAGCTCTCCGAATGTTCGGACATGTCCCTTGCGCAACGCTTCCGCTATACGACGCTGATCACCCGCTTCTACGTTTATCGGGATCTATGGCGCAGAAGGATGCACGAAAAGGAGATGGGGACGCCGTGGAGAACGGATGCGGGTCGAGGAGCGGCGGCGCAGGAAATCGCCGGGCCGGTCATCCGGGAGGTGCGCGTCTGCATTTCCGATCCCGAGACGGAGGAAGAAAAAGTGCGGCAGCTCTACGACACCCTTCTGGACATCCGGGGGAAAAGCCCGGAGGAGGCGCCCGTTTCCTACAGGCGGTTCGCGGACTACATCAGCAGGCAGACGCGTCTCATCCGCAGCGAACACGGCTGTTCCGCGGTCGCCTTTACAATTGCGCTGAGAGAAGGTTCTGTCCGATTTACAGCGGCGGCGGAAGGCTTCTAGCCCGTTGTCTCCCGCGGATGTTCGAGCCGCACGACGTGTTCCGCCTGCGGGCCTCGCGGCCCGAATTTGACATTGAATTCGACCTGTTCGCCCTCGCGAAGGGTTCGATAGCCTTTTTCCTGAATAGAGCTGTAGTGCACAAAGACATCCGCGCCCGAAGGCTGGGATATAAAACCATATCCCTTGGTGTTGTTGAACCACTTCACGGTGCCGACAACCCTGCTCATAGACATTCCCCTCAAAAAAACGGGACGGCGCGCCGAGCTCTATCCCCGCAAATGGAAATTACCCATCCCGGACCTCGCGCCATCCATGCTATCCCTTACAGATTAGAGACTTTGCCGACAGCCTAGACCCCGAA
>CAYZTZ010000003.1:0-75264 GCA_964481255.1 uncultured Acidobacteriota bacterium
GTCCCTCCGTAGGTGCGCAATCCCACGTAACACCCCGTCAGCGAAATGATGAAGCCGAAAACGACCGGCTTGACCAGCGTCCCCACAAGGTCCGAAAACTGGATCGCGCTGATCGCGTCCGACCAGAACTGGTTCGAGCTGATGAGAAGCTTGTAGGTCGCGATGATCCATCCGCCGATCATGCCCACGGCGTCGCAGATGACGGTCAGCAGGGGGAGCACCGCCACCATGGCGAAAACGCGGGGCGTCACCAGACGGCGCGTCGGATCGGTCCCCAGCGAACGCATGGCGTTGATCTGCTCGGACACGACCATGGACCCCAGTTCCGAGGCGATGCCGGAACCGATGCGTCCGGAGAGCATCAGGGCGGAAAGAACCGGGCCCAGTTCGCGGACCAGCGTCAGCGAGACAAGCTGCCCGGTCATGCTGACCGCCCCGTAGGTGCGCAACGCGCCTTCGGATTGGATGGCCATGACGGCGCCGGTGAAAAAGCCCGTCAGCATGATAATGGTCAGAGAGCCGACGCCGATCCGGTCCATCTGTATCACGATCTCCCGCCAATAGACCGGACGGGTGAAAATATTCGCGACGGCCCGCGAAGCCAGAAGCGTGTAGGATTGAATTTCCAGAATGACTTTCACCATGATGCGGAGAGGAAATTCCAGCGCCCTGGCAACGGCGTCTCCCATGACGTTTCACTCCCTTCGAGAGTTTATGGGCCGTCGGTCGGCCAAGTCAAGGGCAAATCAAGAATCGTTTTGCCCTAAAAGCTTGCGTGAAAACGACTTGGCAATTGTTGCCGGCCGGGCGGCGGAAGGTTTCATGTTCGCGCTTGAAGATTGCGCGTCGCAGGTTGAACACTCCGCCTGCACAGCGGGCAGTCTCGGCAGGCTTCCAGGATGAGGTCGCGGCCCGACAGGCGGCGGCTTACGATAATGCAATTAGAAGTTGCAGATTCAGGGCGGCGGATTACACTTTGGAATCGACGGGGGACGCTCTTTCCCGCCGGGCCGCCCGATGCCCCGGGCTCCGGCCGGGCGAGCCGCGCATGCAAACGCCATCGGGTGCGCGACGGCGGGGGCGGCATGGAAAGGAATTTCTTATGATCACGTTTATGACTGCGGGCGAGTCGCATGGAAAATGTCTGGTCGGGGTCCTGGAAGGGCTGCCCCGCGGAATCGCCGTGGATCCGGATTTCATCAACCGGCAGCTCCGGCGCAGGCGGCTCGGCCACGGGCGGGGGCCGCGCATGGAGATCGAGCAGGATGAAATTGAAATCCTTTCCGGCGTGCGGCACGGCGAGACTCTGGGGAGCCCCGTTTCCTTCATGATCCCCAACAGGGACTTTGATTCCTGGAAAACCGTCATGTCGGTGGAACGCGAGCCCGAAGGACCCGATGCAAGGGTTGTGACGCGTCCGCGCCCCGGCCACGCGGACCTGGCGGGAGCCCTGAAATACCAGACCCATGACATACGGGACGTTCTCGAGAGGGCCAGCGCCCGCGAGACGGCCGCGCGCGTCGCCGCAGGGGCGTTCTGCCGCCTTTTTCTGGCCCGTTTCGGCGTTCGCGTCGGGAGCCATGTCCTGGCGATCGGCGAAGAACGGGTATCGCCCGGATGGGACGCGCCCGACAGCGAGACGGTCTTCGCGATGGCCGATTCGCCCATGCCGTGCGCCGATCCCGAGGCGGCGAAGCGGATGACGGCCGCCATCGACAGGGCGTCGAATCTCGGGGACACTCTCGGCGGCGCCGTCGAGGTTGTGGCGGCTTGCGTCCCGCCCGGTCTCGGCTCCTACGTCCAGTGGGACCGGCGCCTGGACGGAAGGATCGCGCAGGCCCTCCTCAGCATTCCGTCGGCCAAGGCGGTCGAGATCGGGGAAGGCATCGGCGGGTCGCAGAAGCCGGGCTCCGCCGTGCACGATGAAATTTTCTACAATCCGGAAACCAGGCGTTTCCTGCGCCGCACCAACAGGGCGGGCGGGCTGGAAGGCGGCGTCAGCAACGGTTCCGATATCCGGGCGCGAGTCTTTTTCAAGCCGATTCCGACGCTGCGGCGTCCCCTCGGCTCCGTCGATGTCGTTTCCAAGAAGCCTTTTGAGGCTTCGGTCGAACGGGGAGACGTCTGCGTGGTGCCGGCCGCGGGCGTGATCGCGGAGGCGATGCTCGGCATCGTTCTGGCCGACGCGTTTCTGGAGAAATTCGGAGGAGACTCCGTTGAGGAAACGGCGGCGAATTATTCAAGCTACATGCGTCTGCTCGACGCCTATTGAGGCCTTTTTATTTTCCGGGCTGTGCGGCGGCATCCCGAAGCGGTCCTTTACAGCAGGCGGCAACTCCATTAATATTTGAATGTCATGATACTCCCGGTATTGAAGTACGGGGCGCCGGAACTGCGGGCCGTCAGCAGGGAAGTCGACTGTTTCGACGGGGAGCTTCAGAAGATCGCCCGAAACATGATCGAGACCATGTACAGTTCGCCGGGTATCGGCCTGGCGGCTCCGCAAGTCGGGATCAACATCCGGCTCACGACCGTCGACCTTTCGGTCGGCGAGGACCCCGACAAGCGGATCATTCTCTGCAACCCGGAGATCGTTTATGCAGAAGGGGAACAGAAGTGCGAGGAAGGCTGCCTGAGCATCCCCGATTTCAGCGAAGTCGTGACGCGGCCCCTGAAAATGGTCGTCCGCGGGCAAAACGAACATGGGGACGAGATACGGCTGGAGGCCGAGGGGCTGCTCGCGCGCTGCCTCAGCCACGAGATTGATCATTTGAACGGAGTCCTTTTCATCGACCACCTCAGCTCGCTGAAGCGGAGCCTCATCAAGAACAGAATCAAGAAGCTTGCCAAAGCCGGGGAATGGTAAGTCATGCGCGTCGTTTTCCTGGGCACCCCGGATTTCGCCGTTCCGGCCCTTCAGGCGCTCCTCGACCACTCCTACGACGTCCGCGGCGTATTCACGCAGCCGGACCGCCCTTCAGGGCGGGGTCAAAAGCTGCAGTCAAGCCCGATCAAAATCCTGGCGCTGAAACAGGGCATCCCTGTGTTTCAACCCGAAAGAATCCGCGACGAGGCAAACAGGACCGTCCTGGAGGACCTGCGTCCCGATTTCATCGTGACCGTGGCATACGGGCAGATTCTTCCGGGGTGGGTCCTGCGTTCGGCCGCGATCGCCCCGGTGAATATCCACGCCTCGCTTCTGCCCAGGTACCGCGGCGCGGCGCCCATCCCATGGGCGATTCTCAACGGAGACGCCGTCACGGGCGTCACCACCATGATCATGGAAGAAACTCTGGATTCAGGCCCGATTCTGCTGCAGGAGGAAATCCCCATCCCTCCCGACAAGACGGCGGGCGAACTGGCCGGCGAGCTCTCGGTCTTGGGCGCGCGCCTGCTGATCCGGACGCTGGAGGGCCTGCAAAAAGGACAGATTCAGCCGGCCGTTCAGGACGAAAGCAAGGCCTCCTGGGCCCCGCGCATCACCAAGGAAATGGGCCGTATTTCCTGGGACGGCCGCGCCCGCGACATTCACAACCGGGTCCGCGCCATGAACCCGCGGCCGGTCGCTTTCACGCTCTTCCGCGGCAGTCCTCTGCAGATCTGGCGCAGTCTCGCTGAAACGCATCCTTCGGAGGCCGGCGAGGAGCCCGGGACGGTGCTGGGAGTGTCGGGCAAAGGACTGCGCGTCCAGTGCGCAGATAAAACGGTCCTGAGCATACTGGAAGCGCAGATGCCGGGGAAAAGCCGCGTGACGGGACGCGAGTTCGCCAGCGGGGCCCGTTTGCGGCCAGGCGACCGGATCGAATAGAACGAACGTCGTCCAAACCGGCGAGTCCAACAGGGAACGCTGATGATATCCCCCGCCCGGGCAACAGCCTATGATTTGCTGCGCCGGATTGAGGCGCGGCGCATTTTCAGCGACGACGCGCTCCATTCGGAGGCGATCAGGCGTCTGGACGAGCGGGACAGGCGTCTGGTGACGGAAATCGTTTACGGTTCGCTGCGTTGGAGGGGATTGCTCGATGACGCGCTGGCGGCGGCGAGCGACCGTCCATGGCGGAAGGTCTCCCCGGGAATCCGGACGCTGCTCCGGATGAGCCTGTACCAGATGTGGTTTATGGACCGTGTTCCGGATCACGCCCTGGTGAATGACGCGGCGGAGTTGGCCAAGACAGGGTTGGGTAGAGGCGTGCCGGGCTATGTGAACGCCGTCCTGCGGCGTCTGGCCCGCGAGCGCCCCTGGACCCGGGACGCGCTCAGGCAAAAAGCCCCTCCCTGGGTTCGCGTGTCTCTCCCCAGGTGGCTCTGGGAGCGATGGGCGGCGCGCTACGGAGAAGAGAGGGCGGAGAAGTTCGCCCTTTCGCTGAACCGCCCGCCGCGTCCATCGGCGAGGCGTGGCGCTGAAGGGGAGCGGCTTCCTGCAGGGGCCTCGGTTTCGGATCTGGTGCCGGGCACTTATTTTTTGGACACCGTCGATGCTGAAGCCGAGGGGTCCGGCACGGAATTTATTCAGTATCAGGACGAGGCTTCCCAGCTGATACCCCATCTGCTGGGACCGATAAAAGGGTGGAAAATCTGGGATGCCTGCGCCGCGCCCGGCGGGAAAGCGGTCATCCTGCGCCGCGAATGCGGTGAAACGGGACGCGTGATCGCGGTCGACTGCAGCGTCGAACGAATCCTGCGCATGGCCCGGCTTGTGCGCGTCGAATGGGGCGCGCCCCTTGATGTTGTCGCAGCCGATGCCCGGCGGCCGGCTCCCTTCAACGTGCGGTTCGACGCCGTGCTTGCCGACGTCCCGTGCTCGGGGCTGGGGACCCTGCGGCGGAATCCGGAGATAAAATGGCGTTTTCGGCCGGAGGAATTCGCTCGCCTGGCAGAAAGCCAGAAAGGCATCCTTCGTTCCGTTGCCGAGTCGGTCCGGGTCGGGGGGTATCTGCTGTACTCGACCTGTTCCACGGAGCCTGAGGAAAATGAGCGCGTGGTCGAAGACTTTCTAAGCGGGCGCTCCGATTTCCGCCTGCAGCGTCCGCTTTACCCGCGCGGGATTGAGGCGTGGACCGGGCCGGACGGCATGGTGCGCACCTTCCCGTCCGAGCGGCTGTGGGACGGCATGTTTGCAGCCCTTCTCGTCCGGCACAGGGAATGATCGTCCGGGCACCCGCGCCGACACGGCATCTGGGAAATCAGGGCGATCTGTGGTACCCTTCACCCGATCCATGGCGGATACCGGAAGGCGGGACTGGAAATTGAAACGGATCATAGAGATTGCGCCCTCGATACTGGCGGCGGACTTCATGAGGCTGGGCCGTGAAATCATGGATGTGGAACACGCCGGCGCCGGTTTGATTCACCTGGACGTAATGGACGGCCACTTTGTGCCCAACATAACGTTCGGCCCTCCCGTCGTCGCGTCGATCGGAAAAGACACTCTGCTGCCGCTGGACGTGCACCTGATGATAGAGAACCCGGCACGCTATCTCGATGACTTCATCGGCGCCGGGGCGCGAATGCTTTCGGTTCATGTCGAGGCCGATGCCCATTTGGACCGAACTTTGAATTACATCCGGAGCCGGGGAGTCCGTCCGGGAATCGCCGTCAATCCGGGCACGCCGCTGGGCCTTCTCGAAGAAGTCCTGCACCTGGCGGATTTCGTCCTGCTCATGACGGTCAATCCCGGCTTCGGCGGCCAGGCCTTTATTCCTTCTTCATTGAAAAAGATAAAAAAGCTGAAACAGCTTATCGCGTCCGAGAACCTTCCGTGCAGGATCGAGGTCGACGGGGGCATCGGGCCGGACAATCTGGGCGATGTGCTGAAGGCAGGCGCGGAAATCATCGTGGCCGGTTCGGCCGTTTTCCGCAGTCCGAAGGGCCCCGCCAGAGCCTTTCGTGAAATGAACAGGATCGCCGAGCGGCACTCGCAGAGCCTTGAAAAAGGCCGGACCGCCCCGTGATCCGTTTTCAGACGGCTTCCAACGAGTTACGGGAGGCAACAAAGACAATGGGACTTGTGAAACGCTGCTGCATGATTTGCATCCTGCTGATCCTCACCTGGGGATGCGGTCAAAAGAGCGCGAAACTCCAGAAGAGCGTCGTCCCGCCCGACAAGACGCTTTTTGAGACGGGGACGGAATATCTGGAAAAGAGCCAGTACATCAAGGCGCGCCTGGCGTTCCAGACGCTGATCAACACCTACCCCGACAGCGAGATGGCGGCCGAATCCTATATGGCCATCGGCGATTCCTTCTACGAGGAGGGAGGGACCGAAAACCTGCTGCAGGCGGAGGATCAGTACACCAACTTCATCGTTTTTTTCCCGGCGCATCCCAAGGCCCCCGACGCGCAGATGAAGATCATCGCGGCGAACATGAAGATGATGCGTTCTCCGGACCGCGATCAGAAATACACCTATAAGGCGGAGCGCGCCATCAAGAAAATGATGGAGCAGTTCCCCGACAGCGATTACGTCCCCATCGCCAGGCGCTTCCTCGACGAGGTGCAGGAGGTTCTCGCCAAGGGGGATCTCGGAGTCGGCGAGTTTTACCTCGACCGGCGGAATTATGCGGGGGCGGTCGGGCGTTTCCGGGAGATCATGGACAAATACCCGAATTTCTCCGGCATGGATGAGATCTATTTCCTTATGGGCGACGTACTGGAGAAAAGCAACAATCCCGACGAGGCGGCCATCTATTACGGGAAAATCGCGCAGGGCTACCCCTTCAGCAAGCGGTTCGAGGAGGCCAAGAAGCATCTGAATCTTCTGGGCAAACCGGTCCCTCCGGTCGATACGCAACTTGCGGTGCAGAATAAGGCGAGGCTGAAGCCCGAGGAGGGCTTTTCGCCCCTGAAACCTCTGATCGAGTTCACCAAGGCGCTCGGGTTCATCGGACCGCCGGACCGTTTTGAGATGGCGAAAAAGACTCTGGAAGCGGAAAAGGCCAAACAACCCGAGGCTGAGATTGCCGGAACAAGACCGCCCGCAGGCGCCGGCGACGGCATTCAGATTGAGACCGTGCTGCGGAAAACGGCGTCGGGAGAAGTGGAAGATATCACCGTTTTGGGATCAGGCTCCGGTCAAACTGCCAACGGGCAGTCTGCGGACGACAAGAAAAAGGAGAGCGCCAAGAGAAAGAGAAAAGGCGCCGCCAAAAAACCTTCGTGAGTTCCCCATGGCCCTGAAAATATTCGTAGCGGACGACAGCGTCACCATCCAAAGAATAGTATCCCTGGCCTTCAGCGCGGAAGACGCCGTGGTCGATGCGGCCACGGACGGCGAGTCCGCCCTGGACGCGATTCGCGCCCTCCGGCCGGACATCGTCCTGGCCGACGTCTGCATGCCCGGACGCAATGGATATGAACTCTGCGCCGCGGTCAAGCAGGATCCCGGCCTGGCGGGCACGCCGGTCGTGCTGCTGGTCGGGGTTTTCGAGCCCTACGATGAGGCCGAAGCGGCACGGGTGCGCAGCGACGGCCGTCTCACAAAGCCCTTTGACACGGAAGAGCTTATTCAGACGGTGCACGCGCTCGCGGCCGGCGGCGGTGCAGGCACGGATGTCGAAGCGGAGACCGGAGCCGCAGCCGAGGAACAAACGCCGCAAGCAGGCCCGAGGTTCGCCAGGGGATTCGCGACCGAACGCATGTGGAATTCCTTTACGGGACCCGGCCGCATTCTGGACCTGCTCGATGTCGAGGATGAACCATGGGCGGGCGCCGCGCCGGAGGCCGCGCGGGAAACGGTTTCCTGCGGGAGCTCTCCAGAGGCCGAAGGGCGCCGGGGACAGGGCGCCGCGGGCGCGCCGATTCCCGAGGATGTGCTCGACGCCATTGTGGACAGGGTCGTGAGGCGGATGTCCGCGGACGTCGTGCGCGAGGTGGCCTGGGAAGTGGTCCCGGAGCTTTCCGAGATTATCATTCGCCGCACGCTCGAGGAACAGAAGAAATCCTGACAGCGTTCCCCCCTTCACCCTGCCTATCCGGCGATCCCTCCCGATCAATCCCCGGTGGAAGGCCTTCCGCTCCGCCGCGGGCAGACTGGACTCGGCGCGGCGAATTGAATAGAATGACGATTTTTGTCGCCGGGAAGGCGTCCTGCAAGGCCCTGCGGCCTTTCAGTGCAAACCGCAAAGACCTCCAAAGCCTCCGGGAGAGGGAGACGCCTGGCGGTCTTCGAGGTCACAGTGGACGATGAACGCTGATGAATGAGGTTTTATGATGCAACGCGAGCCGCTCGCCAAATCCTACGATCCCGCGAAGGTTGAGCAAAAGTGGTATTCGTTCTGGGAAACCCGCGGCTATTTCCGGGCCGACGCCGCGTCGACAAAACCGCGTTTCTCGATCGTAATCCCCCCGCCGAACGTCACCGGCTCCCTTCACATGGGACACGCCCTGCAGCACACCCTTCACGACATCCTCGTGCGCTGGAAGCGCATGAGCGGATATAACACCCTGTGGCTGCCGGGAACGGATCATGCGAGCATCGCGGTCCACTATGTGCTGGACAAGCAGATGGAAAAGGAAGGGAAGAACCGCTTCGATCTGGGCCGGGAGGAGTTCCTCAGGCTGGCCTGGGAATGGAAGAGGACGAGCGGCGGCACGATCCTGAACCAGATGCGGCGCATGGGCGTTTCCTGCGACTGGAGCCGGGAACGCTTCACCATGGACGAGCAGCTGTCGCGGGCCGTGCTCGAAGTCTTCGTCCGGCTTTACGAGGAGGGTCTCATCTACCGCGGCGAATATATCGTCAACTGGTGCCCGCGCTGCAAGACCGCCATCTCGGACCTCGAGGTCGTCTATCAGCCGACAAAGGGAAAGCTGTGGCACATCCGGTATCCCGTCATCGGCGCAGAGGGCGCCGTCACCGTCGCGACCACGCGCCCCGAAACCATGCTGGGGGACACGGCCGTCGCCGTCCATCCGGAAGATGAAAGGTACAGGCATCTCGTCGGCCGAAAGGTCCTGTTGCCGGTGATGAAGCGCGAGATCCCCGTGATCGCGGATTCCTTCGTGGACCGGGAGTTCGGCACGGGGGTGGTCAAGGTCACTCCGGCGCACGACCCTCATGACTATGAGGTAAGCCTGCGCCACGGCCTTGACAGGGTGACCGTCATCGACTCGAGCGGCGTCATGACGGAGGAGGCGGGACCCTATCGGGGAATGGATCGCTTCGTTTGCCGGCAGAAGCTTGTGCAGCAGCTTTCGGCCGAAGGCTACCTCTCCAAAGTCGAGGATTATGAGCACAACGTCGGGCACTGCGACCGTTGCTCGGCCGTCGTGGAGCCGAAAGTTTCGATCCAGTGGTACCTCAAGGTGGACACTCTGGCCAGACCGGCCATCGAGGCTGTGGAAAGCGGGCGGATCCAGTTTGTCCCCGACAGCTTCAAGAAGCGCTACTTTGAATGGATGTACAACATCCACGACTGGTGCATCTCGCGCCAGCTTTGGTGGGGACACCGCATCCCCGCGTGGTATTGCGACGCGTGCGGGGAGATCGTCGTCTCGCGCGCGGCGCCCGAAAAATGCCCGAAATGCGCCGCCGCGCTCCGGGAGGACGCCGACATCCTGGACACGTGGTTCAGCTCGGCGCTCTGGCCCTTTTCCACGCTCGGGTGGCCGGAGGACACGGCCGACATGCGCGCCTTCTACCCCACGGACGTCCTGATCACCGGCCCGGACATCATTTTCTTCTGGGTGGCGCGCATGATCATGATGGGGCTCAAATTCGCCGGCGATGTCCCGTTCCGCCAGGTCCACATCAACGGCATCGTCCGCGACGCGAGCGGCAAAAAGATGGCCAAGACACGCGGCAATATCATCGAGCCGCTGGAACTGGTCGACAGGTACGGGGCGGACGCCGTCCGTTTTACGCTTTCATCCATGGCGGTCCCCGGAACCGACATCCCCTTTTCCACGGACCGCATGAAGGGCTACAGCGCCTTCGCCAACAAGGTCTGGAACGCCGCCCGCTTTGTTCTGATGAACCTCAAGGAGCACGACGGCCGGGTCGATGCGGACGAGATCGACGCGATGCTTCGCGGCGCGGGGCGGGACATGCCGCTGGAAGACCTCTGGATCCTGCACCGATTGAATCAGGTTTCCGGTGAAATATCGGAGTCGCTGGAAAAGTTCCGTTTCCATGAAGCCTCCGCGCTCATCTACCAGTTCCTGTGGCATGAACTGTGCGACTGGTACATTGAACTGGTGAAGCCGGTCCTCACCGACCCGTCGGCGTCGGAGGGTGAGAGGGGGCCCAGAATCAAGGTCCTGGTGCACGTCCTCGATTTCTCCCTGAGGCTCCTGCATCCGTTCATGCCGTTTTTGACCGAGGAAATCTGGCAGAAGATACCCCACCGGGGCGATTCCATCATGATCCAGGAATATCCCTCTCCCAGAGAAGCGCGCGTGAACGACGAAGCGGCCGGGAAAATGAATGGGCTGATGGATCTGATAGGCGAAATGCGCTCCCTTCGGGCCGAGATGAATATCGATCCCAGGCGCTGCCTGGACGCTGTTTTGGTCATTCCGAACCCGTCGGACAGGGAACTGGCATCCCTGAATATGGACAAAGTGCGCACACTGGCCCGCCTGGGCCGTGTTGAATTCGCCGCATCGGCCCCGGGAGGGCTTTTGCGCGGCGTATGCAGGATGGGCGAATTCGGGCTGGATGTCCACGACGCCCTTGACGTGGAGGCGGAAAGGGGCCGCCTGCAGAGGGAAATGACGCGGGTCCAGGAAGAAATCGACAAGTTGTGGAAGAAGATCAACAGCAGGGATTTCGTGTCGCGGGCTCCATCGGAGATTGTGGAGGAGACCCGGTCGCGGCACCGCGAGCTGCTCGAGAAACATCACAAGCTCGAGTCCAGTCTCCAACACCTGCCGCTCCCATAGAATGTCCGTCCTTAAACATCCGAGCCTGCTCATCGATCTGGGCCGCGCGGGAGAAAACGGCCTGCCGTGGAGCAACGACCCGACGCTTCAGGTGGAAGCCGAGATCTGCAGGCGATGGGGCTTCCGGCTCAATGCCGCCGGGGGCAGGGTCCGCCTCGACTTCGATCAGGAACAGCTGGTGCCCGAGTGGATCCGGATGGAGGCTCCGGATCTTGCAGGGGAGCGGCTTTGCGTGGAGGGTTTTCTGCGCCTGGACTCCACCAACGAGGAAGCCCTCCGGCAGGCGCGACAGGGCGCGCCTGCGGGCACCCTGATTGTCGCGGAAGAACAGACGGCGGGGAGGGGAAGAAAGGGACGGGTCTGGCATTCCCCGGCCGGGGCGGGGCTGTATTTCAGTCTGATCCTGCGGCCCGGGAAACCGCGCCGTGCCTGGCCCCTGCTGACCCACGCCGCCTCGGTCGCCCTGGCGGAGACGCTCGGGGGGCTTTCGGCCGGGCTCCCTGTGCGTCGGCCGCTTGAGGTCGATCTCAAATGGCCCAATGACGTGCTCCTCTCGGGCCGGAAATGCGCAGGGATACTGCTGGAGACGGGGCGGGTGGACGACATGCGGCCGGCGGCCGTGGTGGGCGTCGGGGTGAACGTTCACGCGGGAAGCGTTCCATCCATGTCGGCGCGCGAGGCGGCATGCCTTGACGAGATGGCGGAGGCTGCCATACCCCGCCGCAGGGTGCTGGTCGGCTTTCTGCGGCGTTTCGATCACTGGTATGGGATTTTCGAGTGCGGAAACCACCGGGAACTGCTGGCCCGCTGGAAAAGCCTATGCTCCATGTGGGACGGGACGCCGGTCTGGATCATGGAGGGCGCAAAGCGGCGGGCTGTTGTGACGTGCGGGCTCGACGATAACGGAGCGCTCATGGTGCGCACGGCGGAAGGGAAAGTGGAGACGGTTCTGGCCGGCGATATCCGCTTGAGGCGGGCGGCGGAGTAACCCGTCGGCGGATTCCCGTATCGATGCGCAGGCATGGCTGCGGACTGTGGGCAGACCGTTACTTGATGCGTAACGGGAATTTTGTTCCCGTTTTGGAAGCATGAAGGCCGGATGCAATCCGGCTTGCGGCTTCTCAAATCCCCGCGCGCGGGATAATGTCCGGAACTCCATCGCCCGGTCGGGCGCGCGGAGATTTCTGAAGCCCCTTGATCGGCATTCATCGGCGGGAGGAAGCTCCCGCGCTCCAGGCCGCCTTCCGCGGCGAAAGGAGACGGCATGTTTTTTAAAAAATCCCAGGACGATCCGCCGGAGAAAAAGGCGGGGCTGTTCGCCAGGATGAAAAAGGCCCTGGGGGCCACCAGGGAAAACCTTGTCGGCAGGATCGAAGCTGTCCTGCATTCGCGGCCGGAAATCGACGAGACGGTGCTGGACGAGCTGGAGGGCACTCTTCTCGGAGCGGACCTGGGCGTGCGCGTCACCGAAAGGATCATGGGCGCAGTCCGGGAGCAAAGGAAGAATCAGGTGATCCGGACCGCGGAGGACGCGAAGGGCGAGATCCGCAGACAGCTCCTGTCGATTTTGGACTCTTCCGCCGCCGGCGCGTCTGCGCCGTCGGACAGCAGGCCGCAGGTTTGGATGGTCGTGGGCGTCAACGGGACCGGGAAAACGACCACCATCGGCAAACTGGCCGCGCGTCTTTCCGGGCAGGGGAAGAAGGTCCTCATCTGCGCGGCGGACACCTTCCGGCCCGCCGCAATTGAACAGCTCGCCGTGTGGGCGCAGCGTTCGGGGGCGGACCTGATCAAGAGCAGGGCGGGCGCCGACCCCTCCTCGGTGCTGCACGACGCGCTCTCGGCAGCGGTGGCGCGCGGAGACGACGTGGCCATCATCGACACCGCAGGGCGTCTCCACACCAAGAGCAACCTCATGCAGGAACTGGAGAAAATGCGCCGGGTCGCCGCGCGCAAAGTCCCCGGCGCGCCGCACGAGGTCTTCCTCGTGGTGGACGCGACAACAGGGCAGAACGGTCTGACTCAGGCTGAAGAATTCAAGAAGTTTACCGGCATAACGGGACTGATCGTCACCAAGCTGGACGGGACGGCGAAGGGAGGCATTCTCTTCAGCATCTGCCAGGACCTTGCAATCCCGGTGCGGTTCATCGGGGTGGGGGAGACCCTGGAGGATCTTTTGGAGTTTTCGCCGGAAGGCTTCGTGGAGACGCTTTTCGAAAAGCCCTGAAGCGATCGGGGAGAAATAACCGGCCGGGGGGCTTTGAAAGCGGGCCGCGGAGGCCTCCGCAATTCGGCCGCCCGCTTCTTAGCCCCCATGAGGAGATCCTACGGAAGCTCGATCGTCGTCTTTCTCATGGCGCAACCATATTTATGTAAATATTGCGCAATTGCTCTCTGCCCCGTCCGCGTATCCGGAATATGCCGGTAAAGCCCGCAGGTTTCGCGGCAGAAACCGACGGGCATAAATCGCGCATTGCGTCGAAGAACGGTCTCCGGGCGGTCTCAAGGGCCCGGCATCCTATGGAGAGTCGGCGCCGCGCAGCAGAGCCTGGGGATCCAGCAGCTTGATGCGCCGCTGGTCGATTTCGATCGTCCCCTGCCTGCGCAGGCGGGCCAGGACGCGCGTCACGGTCTCCCTGGAAGTGCTCACCATTTCGGCGAGTTCCTGGTGCGTGATCTTGAGGTCGATGATGGTCCCGCGGGCGTCGCGGACGCCGTGTTTCTTGGCGAGCTGGTGGATGCACATGCAGATCCTGGCGTCGGCGCTGCTTGAGCTGAGGCTTTGGGTCTGCCAGACCTGTCTCAGCCTCGCGCACAGGACGTGGATGATCTGCAGCATGACCTTTTCGTTGCGCATGAGGTATTTGTGAAAATCGGCGCCGCTCACGGAAATGATCTTGGAGTCCTCCATGGCGGACACGGTGGCGGGCGCCGTCTTGCCGTCCAGAAGGGACATCTCCCCGAAAAAATCTCCGGCACGGTGAATCGCCAGAATGGTTTCCTTGCCGGAGGCGCCGGCTTTGGACACTTTCACCTTTCCGGATAGAACCAGGTACATGTACGTGCCGGTTTCCTCCTCCAGAAAGATAATCTGGTTTTTCCTGTAGGCCCGAAGCACGAAGATATGCTTCAGCTGGTCGAACTCCTCGTCCGTGAGGGTCGAAAAAAGCGGCACACGTCGTATCTGATCAACTTTCATGGCAGTTTCAGGCGCGTGATTTCGGTCCGTTCAGGCCGGTCCAGAGGATTCTGCGGCGCGACCGCGCGAAGCCAGTAGCGGAACAGAGCGTAGGCCGAGCCTGCCAGGGCCGAGAAAACGCAAAGGAGCGCGACGAAAATCAGGGAATTCAGGACCGTCCCCAGGATCACCAGCGGCACGCCCCATATGATTTTCGGTTTCGGTTTTTCATAAATCCAGCGGATCGAATAGCTGTAGCTTAAAGGGCCCAGGATCTTTTCGGCGACCCGGGGGTCGAAGGAGCCTTCGAGGAGGGCGACGAGCGGCCCGGCCCTTTTCGCGTAGGTCCGAATCGGAGCCCGGCGCGCGGACCGAAGCTCCTGCAGGCGGGAGAAGTATTCCTCGGCCACCTCGGCCGTCGGGAAGATCGACAGGGACAGGACGCCCTCCTGGTGCTCGAGGCAGTAGCGCGCCTGGGCGAGCTCCATGTCGGGCGTGAAGCGCGCGTAGCCCTTGGGCGAAGAGAGCGCATGCTTTTGGAAGGATTCGCCGCCGACGAAATACCGCAGGCTTGACGCGTCGTATCCCGGTTTCGGCAGGTAGGAGATGAGCGACGGACGCTTTTGGCGCTGGTCTCCGATACATCGGCTTATCGAGAGGGCAACCCGCCGGATAAGCTCCTGCGGCGCCTGGCGGCCCCGCAAGCGGATCCAGCGCCTTCCCTGTGAGAAACGCAGGTCGTTTTCGGCGGAAACGAATTCATCTCCCGGCGGTCCTTCCGCAAGGGCCGAATCGCGCAGCAGGGTCAAGAGCGAGAAAGCCGCGCTCCGGTCCCGGAGCGTCACGATTTCCGCGGACAGGGATCCTGAGTCCGGGACGGAATAAACGCGCCTTTCATATTTTTCAAATCCGACATCAGCGAACAGCGGGCCGTCTTCGACCCTGGAGAGGCGCGCCGGATCGGTAAAAGACAGATCCGAGGCCACGGGACCGAGTCCCTGCAGTTTGCGCGCGTCCGGGAAGCATTCGTCCGCAGCGGGGTTCCCCTCGGCGGCCGCGTAAGCCGAAGTCGCAAAAAGGGCGAAAAACAAGGCGAGGATCGGTTTCATTTATCTCGGGTCGGGGCGGTTTTGGGCGACGTCCGTGCCCAGGGTTTTGATATAGTCCTGAATCCCCGCGAAAAGGGCGGACGCCATGCGCTCCTGATGGACGGTCTTGCGCAGGAGCCGTTCGTCCCTGGGATTGCTGATGAAAGCGACCTCGGTGAGCACCGAGGGCATATTGGCCCCGATAAGGACTATGAAAGGGGCCCGGCGAACGCCGCGGTTCTTCGCGGAGGGGAAGATATTGCGAATCCCCGCATACAGCCTCTTTTGGATGATCGAGGCCAGCTCCCTCGACTCCATGGATTTATCGGCCTGCGCGATTTTCTTTACAAGGTCTTCCAGGTCGCGGACGTTATTGAGCGCCGTCGCGTTTTCCCGGGCCGCCACCTCGCGCTCGGCGTCCGTCGTGGCGAAATCGAGATAATAGGTTTCGACCCCGCTTGCCGAGCGGGAGCGGCTGGAATTGGCGTGAATGGAAATGAAAAGATCGGCGCGGTGCCGGTTGGCGAAGGCGGTGCGCTCCTCCAGCGACACGAAAGAGTCGTCGGTGCGGGTCAGAAACACTTCAGCGCCCAGGTTTTCCCCAAGAAGCTTTTGGAGTTCCAGGGCTATGGCTAGGACAAGGTCCTTTTCCAGAAGCCCTCCCGGGCCGACACAACCCAAATCGTGGCCGCCGTGCCCCGGGTCGATGACCACCCGCCCCACCTTCAGGCCGAGGACGCGCGTGAGCGTCCGGTTCCCCGCGCTTGTGGGGGAAGCTGTTTTGGGCAGAGGCGGCGGCTCCGGCGCCCGGGCTGAAGCCGGCGCGGGCGCGGTTTCGTCGGGGCGCGGATTGACCTCCACGGGCGAACGCTGCGCGTCCGGCCCTCTTGCCGAACGCCGATGCAGATCGATGACGATGCGGAAAGGGTCATGCAGCTCAAAGACGGAGGGGTCGTCTTTGGACGCCAGGTCCAGAACCACGCGCACGACGTCGGGACTGTTCTGCGCCACACGAATCTTCCTGAGGAGGTCGTCCTCGACCGCAAATGTCTTCGCCCTCAGGTCCGCGCTCAATCTGGAATCGAAGATATCGAAATAGATTCTTTCGGGATCGGATAAGAGAACCTTGCGGTATCGGGCCTGCGAATCCATGTCGATGAGCACGCGCGTGTATTCCGCGGTCGACCAGTAGCGGACGCTGTGAACCATGGGCCGCCCGCCCGCCGGCGTGTTGTCCGCTTGGGCGACGGGAGGCGGCGCAGGAGCTTCCGCGGGCCCGGAAGCGGCTTTCGCACTCTCAAGTTGGCGGAAAGCGCTCGATCTGCCATAGCGGTTTTTGAGGCGCCCATAGGCCTCGGCGGCCGCTTTCGGGTCGTTCAGATAATTGGAATAGAGATCGACCACGCGGGCCAGCGCGTCCGGGCAGTTCGGATTTCCTCCATAGTCGCGAACCAGGAAGTCATACCGTTTGGCCGCCGTTTTATAAAACTCCGGATCGGAGAACCTGGTCCCCATTTCCTGATAGATCCGTCCCTCTTCATAAATCGCATCAGCGGCCCGGACGTAATGCGGGTCTTTCAGGTACACGTTCCGGTAGGTCCTGGCGCATCGGAGGTATTGCTTGAGATCCGGCGCAGCCGATTGGGCGATTTCGTCTTTCATCCGCGCGGCTTCCTGAAAATCGTGTTCGGCTCCGGGCCTGTCCCATCGGTCGGCCGGAGGCGACGCCGGGGCAGACAGGGATGAAAAAATGGTGAAGAGAAGGAGATAGGAGACCCGCCATGATCTCCCGTATCTGCGCCTGGCGAGGGCCATGCTGTTCATCATATGCGCGGGGCCGGACGGTGTCAAGCCCCGCACTTTTAGAACTTATTGAAAACTAAAGCACTTGTGGGGCAACATCATCCGGCGGCAACCGGATCTAGCGGGATGAAGGTATGTTCGTCAGATGCAGAACCCCTTCCTCGTCGTAAAACTTATAGGGCGGTGAATATCCTGCGCTTTCGCGCGGCTGCACCTCGGATTGGGACTTGCTGTAGCGCTGCGTCACGGAGCGGACATATTCGCGTGTTTCTTTGATCTCAGGCACGCGCCCCAGGCGGGCCACCATGTTTTCGCCCGCGTTATAGGCCGCCAGGCTCAGGTCCAGGTTGTTGTTGAAATTATCCATCAGCCAGCGCAGGTGTTTCACTCCCCCGCGGATGTTTTCCTCGGGATCGAAAATATCGGAGACCCCGTGACGCTCGGCGGTGGCGGGCATAAGCTGCATCAGCCCGCGGGCGCCCTTTCGCGAAACGGCTTTGGGATTAAACCCTGATTCCGCGGCGATAATGGATCGGATCAGAGAAGGTTCGAAACCGTGTTCGAGGGCGTATTTTTCAATGATCGGGTCGTATATCCGGGACCTGTCCTCCGTATTTCCGGCGCCCGATTCCGGAGAGGGAGCCGATGATTTAAGGATCTGCAGGTCCCAGACCGCGTTCACAGGGGGTATATTGGTGAAATTCCGGACGCCGTTTTCATCGATGTAGGAATAAAGGATTTGGCCGAAGCAATCGGCTCCTGCGGATGCCGCGGCCGAGATCGTCAACAGGAGGGTGAAAGCTCTCACGAGGCGAATGCGAGTCTCTTTTTGCGTCATCGTCTCAATAGATGCCGAACAGGATAAAAAAGTCCATCCGGTTGTCTGCGAAGCGGTGCTCCGCTTGCGAAACTGCGGCGGCCCGCCATCCGGTCAAGTGACTTATCGGTCCAACAAACCCTCTACTACAGAATAGCTTCGGCGGATGGCGTCATTCAGCCCGGACACGTCCTTTCCGCCGGCCTCGGCGAGCTCGGGTTTGCCTCCGCCGGCCCCGCCGACCAACGGGGCCAATTGCCTGATAATCCGGCCTGCCGAGATCCGGCTGCAAATATCGCCCGTAACCATGACCACAAGAGCCGCCTTGTCGTCCTGAGGGGCTCCCAGGATGACGACGCCCGATCCGAGCTTCCGCTTGATCTCGTCGGCCAGATTCCTGAGGCCGGCCCGGTCCATCGACGGGAGTGTTTCGGCGACCACCTTGATGCCCTTTATTTCCTTTGTCCGCTCGAGGATTCCGCCGATTCCGGCGCGCGCGGACTGTGCTTTCAGGTCCTGGACCCGGCGTTGCAGCTCGCGTATCTGCTGCTGCAGCTTTTCTATAAATGCTGCAATATCGCGGCGTGCCAATTTATATTCGTCCTGGATGGTGTTGAGTATCTCCTCGGCGGACCGGAACCGTTCCAGGGCCGCCGGGCCGGTCAGGGCCTCGATACGGCGGACGCCGGCAGAAATGCCGCCCTCGCTGACGATCTTGAACAGGCCGATGGCTCCGGTCGCCGCCACGTGTGTCCCGCCGCAGAGCTCCCTGCTGAATCCCGGCACCTCGACCACGCGGACTCTCTCCTGGTACTTTTCGCCGAAAAGGGCGACGGCGCCGGATTTCATGGCGTTATCCAAATCCATGACGGCGGTTTCCACCGGCGAGTCGCGCCAAATCTGCTCGTTGACGAGATCTTCAACCTTTCGGATTTCGGCCGCGGTCATGGGCGCGTAATGGGTGAAATCGAAGCGGAGGCGATCGGGAGAAACCAGCGATCCGGCCTGCTTGACGTGGGGGCCGAGAACCTGTTTCAAAGCGGCCTGAAGAAGGTGAGTGGCCGTGTGATTTTTCATGGAGAGGTTCCGCCTGTCGAGATCGACGCGGGCTTCGACGCGGTCCCCCACCTGAAAAGATCCCGAGACCACTTCCACGACATGGGTGATGGTCGTGCCGCGGTAAAGCGTATCGAGGACGAGGGCCCGGCTGTCTCCCTTGGAGAGGACGCCGGTATCGCCGACCTGGCCGCCCGATTCCGCGTAGAAGGGCGTCGGATTCAGGACGAGCTCGCCTTTGCGGCCCTTCTCGATCGTCTCGGCCCTTTCTCCGTCCACAATAATGGCCTCTATGACGGCCTCGACCGCCCCCTGGATCCCGTAGCCCACAAAATCGGTCTTGCCCTCAAAAACGGTCCGGGCGACCTCCTCGCGGATCTTGCCGGACTCGTAATCCCTGCGGGAGCGCTCGCGCTGGGCCTCGAAAGCCCGGGCGAAGCCGGCTTCGTCGACCGCAAGGCCGTTCTCCCGGGCGAGGTCCTCGATGATTTCCAGGGGCAGTCCGCGCGTGTCGTACAGGAAGAACGCGTCGTCGCCCGGAAGCAGGCGGCTGCCGGAATCCTTGAGCTTTTTCACCCTGTCTTTGAAATCCTTCAAGCCCTCGCCGAGCGTTCCGGCGAAGGCTTCCTCCTCCTGCCTGATGACGCGGGCGACGGTCTCCCTGGACTGGACGAGTTCGGGATAGGCGTCTTTCATCGACTCCACGACCGCGCCCGCGACCCGGTAAAGGAACGGCTCCTCGATCCCGAGCCTCTTGCCGTGGACGATCGCGCGCCGCAGGATCTTGCGCAACACGTAGCCGCGCCTGTCGTTGCCGGGATACTGCCCGTCCCCGATGACGAAAGCGGCCGCGCGCGCGTGATCCGCGATGATGCGCATGGAGACATCGTCGTAAGGGTCGGCGCCGTAGACGGTGTTCGCGATATCCGATATTTCCTCCAGGAGGGGACGGAAGAGATCCGTGTCGTAGTTGGATGTTTTCCCCTGGAGCACCGTCGCGATGCGTTCGAGTCCCATCCCCGTGTCGATCGAGGGCGAGGGGAGAGGGTTCAGCGCCCGGTCGGCGTCGCGGTTGTACTGCATGAAGACGAGGTTCCAGACTTCAACCCAGCGTCCGCATCCGCAGGTGAGGTCGCAATCGCCGTGGTCGGCGACGGGGCTGCGGCCGAAATCGTAATGCAGTTCCGAACAGGGGCCGCAGGGCCCCGTATCGCCCATCGCCCAGAAATTATCCTTTTCGTCGAGGCGAAGTATCCTGTCTTCGGGAATGTTTTCCTGGTTGCGCCAGATGTCCCACGCGGCGTCGTCCTCCCGGTACACGGTCACCCAGAGCCGGCGCGGGTCGAGTCCATAGTGCCTCGTCAGCAGTTCCCATGCCCAATGGATCGCCTCTTTCTTGAAATAATCCCCGAAGGAAAAGTTGCCCAGCATCTCAAAAAAAGTGTGGTGCCGCGTGGAGCGGCCGACCTCGCGGAAGTCGTTGTGCTTGCCGCTGACGCGCATGCACTTCTGGCTTGTGGCGGCGCGCCTGTAAGGACGGGTCTCGTTTCCCAGGAAAATGTCCTTGAACTGGTTCATGCCCGCGTTGGTGAAGAGCAGGGTGGGGTCGTTGAAGGGAATCAGCGAGGAGCTGGGAACGATCCTGTGCCCCCGGCTCTCGAAAAACTTAAGGAAAAGCTCGCGGATCTGATGGCTGCTTGTCAAGTCATTCTCCTGTCTCGAGGCGCCGCCACAGCCCCGGCGGAAGGATCTCTTTCAGGGCGCCCGCGATCGCGTCGTCTTCGAAACCGCGCCGGCGCAGATGCGCGAGGAGACGGCGGGCGCTCTTCTCGTCCGGGGCGTCGCCCATTTTCCCGAGATGCCTGCGCGCGTATTCGATCAGCGCGGACCGGGGATCCGTTTCGCCGCAGGCGCGGGCGATCGCCGCGTCGGCGACATCCGGGGCGACGCGGCGCCCAAGGAGCGCGTCGCGCACCCTGGCCGGGCCCCATCCCCGCCGCCCGACGCGATGAAGAGCGAAATTATACGCGTAATCCGCATCATTGAGAAGGCGGAGCTGTTCCAGTCGGTCGAGGACGGCCTCCACGACTGAAGCGTCCGCGCCCGCGGAAATCCTGTCCCGAAGCTCGGCGCGGCTCAAGGAACGCCGGGCCAGAATCGCGCCCGCTTTCTCGAGAAGCGTCTTGCGGGGGTCGGCGTGCATGACGGTTCTATGATACCCGCAGACGCGGCCCGATGGAAGCGCCCGCCCCGCGCGCCCGAACGCCCCTGGGCCTCAAACGCGAGCGGTTATCGCCATCGGCGCAGGCATACACCAGGAGAAGCGCAACTTGTCCGGAGGGATATCCGCGCAATCTGCGGCCGCGTCTAGCGCATCAGTTCGCTTTCCATGGCTTCGATGGCCGCGTCCTTGGTCGTGTAGATGCCCTGCACGCGGAGCTTGAATTCCTCGGGATTGGTCGCGTAGGCGAAGGCGTCGTCCAGGCTGATGCGCCCGGCCTTGTAATGCTCGTAGATGGACTGGTCGAACGTCTGCATGCCGTACTGGGATGTGCCTGCGGCGATGGCGCCCCGGAGAAGGCGCGTCTTGTCCGGATCGATAATGCAGCTTCGTATGAAATCCGTGACCCGCATGATCTCGATGGCGGGCACACGGCCCGGAACGTCCGACCGCTTCATCAGTCTCATCGAGATGACGGCCCGCAGCACCATGGAAAGCTGCAAACGGATCTGCCTCTGCTGGTGGACGGGGAAGACGGCCGTGATGCGGTTGATGGTCTCGACGGCGTCCAGGGTGTGGAGGGTGCTGAAAACGAGATGCCCGGTTTCGGCCGCCACCAGTGCGGTTTCGATGGTTTCCATGTCGCGCATCTCGCCCACCAGGATGACGTCCGGGTCCTGACGCAGGGCGCTCCGCAGGGCGCTTCCGAAACTGCAGGCGTCGACGCTGATTTCGCGCTGGCTGACGAGGCTCAACCTGTCCTCGTGGGAGAACTCGATCGGGTCCTCGATGGTGAGGATGTGCCGTGTGCAGTGCTCGTTGATATAGTTGAGGATGGTGGCGATCGTCGTCGATTTCCCGGATCCCGTGGTGCCCGTGACCAGCACCATGCCGCGCGGTTCCTTCGCGATAAGCTCCAGAACCGGCGGGAGGAAGAGATCGTCAAATCCCAGAATCTTGGACGGGATCGCGCGGATCGCAACCGACACGACGCCCTTTTGCTGAAAGACGTTGATGCGGAAGCGTCCCAGTCCGGGGACGCCGTAACCCACATCGACCTCGCTGTTGTCGCGGAAGCGCTCCTTTTGCCGGCTGTTCATGACGGAAAAGGCCATCATGACCGTATCTTCCTTGTCCAGCTTTTGCTGGTCGGTCAGGGGAACCAGCTCCCCGTTGACGCGCAGATGAGGGTGGCAGCCGACCTTCAAATGCATGTCGGAGGCGCCCCGGGCGACCATCACGTGCAGAAGACTGTCGAGATTCATAGGATTCCTCAGGCCACATCCAGGAAACAAGGCGCCGAAGCGCGGATTCGATCGATCCCGGCCGCGGTCCGGGCTCAACCGTTCAACGTATTTGCTATCGGCTCAATCCTTCCGAAACAATAGTTTTGGCCAAATCCGGCGCGCGCCGCGAGTCGGGCTCGTCGCGAACCGCCGGTGTGCGCGACCTGCCGGCGGCGCGGTTTTCGGCAAGCGAATTCATTGGCAGAAAAGGACTTTCACCTTGACTGCCATGGAGGCTTTCCGTAAGATTCCTTACCTATGAAAACTCAGACGGAACCTGAAGCCCCCGCGGAATACCGGCCGCCCTACCCTCAGGCGGGGACTTTCATGACCGTGGGGGCATGCGTCGCCGGAGCCTGCGTGCCGGGGCTGGGACACGCTTTGCTGAGAAAATGGGACCGGGCGATTGTGTTTTTCGGCAGTATCGCGGTCATGTTCGCCCTCGGGCTCAGGCTTGAAGGCAGGCTCTTCGGCCCTGATTTCGGCACCTTTTTCTCCACCTTGAAGTTCCTGGCGGACGCCGGTTCCGGGTTGTTTTACTGGGTCTCGATGCTTGGAGGTTCCGGCGCCGGCGACCCCACGGCCTACACCTACGATTACGGCAACGTTTTCATTTATGTCGCCGGGCTTCTGAATATGCTTGTCGTGATCGACGCCTTCGATATCTCCATGGGCAGAAAGCGATGAAAAATCACCTCCTGATGCTGCTGATTTTCAGTATCCTGACGTCGCTGGTTCTGGCTTTCATCACCAAGGACGGAATGAAGGAGCGCGTCAAGTACTTTTTATTTCTCCTTGGATCGTTCGTTTTCCTCTCTCTGCTGACCGGCTGGCTGATGTACCCGTTCCCCTTTTAGGCGGACCCCGTCGGCACGCGGGGCGTTTGCCGAAACCGCCGCCGGTCGCCGGAGCGCGCTGCAACGGAGACCGCAGTGAATTATTCAGGCCGGACGGCCATTGTGACGGGGGCGGCCCGCGGGATCGGCCGCGCCATCAGCCTTGAGCTGGCCCGCCGGGGCTGCAACGTCGCCTTCAATTACTCCCAAAGCGCTTCCCAGGCAGAACGCCTGGCCTCCGAAATCCAGGACATGGGGCGCGGCGTCTATTTCTGCAAGGCTCCCGTCGAGGACTCCGAGGCCGCGCAGGCCATGGTCCAAGAGGTTCAGAAGCGGTTCGGCGGCGTGGATTACCTGGTCAACAACGCGGGCGTCATCCGCGACCGCCTGATTCTGCGGATGAGCGAGACCGACTGGGACGACGTCCTGAACACGAACCTCAAAGGGGCGTTCAACTATTGCAGGGCGGTGGCGCCCCTCATGGTCAAGGCGCGCTTCGGATCGATCCTCAACGTGACCTCGGTCAGCGGAATCGTGGGCAGCCCCGGGCAGTCCAACTATTCCGCGTCGAAAGCGGGGCTGATCGGTCTCACCAAGTCCATGGCGAAGGAGCTTGCAGGCCGCAATATTACGGTCAACGCGCTGGCGCTCGGACTGATCGACAGCGACATGACGCGGTCGCTGCGCGAAGATTACATGTCCGGCATGGTGAAAAGGATTCCTCTCGGCCGCTTTGGAGCCGCGGAGGAAGTGGCGCGCGTCGCCGCATTCCTGCTTTCCGATGACGCGCGATACATCACCGGGCAGGTCATCCAGATGGACGGCGGCCTGGCGATGTAGCCGATGGCGCACGCGATCGCGGCCGCGCTCCCAAAAGCCTTTTGCGAAACACTCGCGTTGACGACCGCGCGCCGGATGGGCTCGGGAACGCCGCCGGGAAATTCAGGATGTCGAATTCCGATTGCGGAATGCGGACCGGCCGGCATCCCGCGCGAAGATTCCAGGAGCCGAATGCCCGCGGCCGCTCCGCGATTTTTCTTGTCGTTTCTCCCCCCGCGCCCGTTAGATGTACGTAGGAAAAGGTCGCGACAGGCGACCTGGGATTGTCCGCCGTCGTTCGACCGTCCGTCGTGAATCTTCTATGCGCACGGGAAGCGATCCGCAGACGACCGTCCATCGGTGGAGTCACGGCGCCGATGCGGCAACATTGGACCTTTTGGCGAACGTGCTCGGGCACGGGCGCCGGAGCGCGGCGGCCTACGCAGCCTGCGCGCGATTGCTGGACCGCTTCGAATCGGTTCAGGGGATGGCTCAAGCCACTCTGGAGGAGATCCGCCTGGCGGGAAAACTCTCGGGGCGGCAGGCCTCGGCCCTGCACTGCGCCCTTCAGCTCGGGCGGCACGCGTGCTCCAATCCGCTGCGCGCAGGGGACCGCTTTTCCAACAGCAGGGATATCTACTATCGATACCGCGCGAGGTTCTTTTCCGCCGACCGGGAATATTTTCTTTCCCTGCACCTCAATTCCAAGAACCGTCTGATCCGTGAAGCGCTCGTTTCCATTGGCAGCCTGAGCGCTTCGGTCGTTCATCCGAGGGAGGTCTTCGCGCCCGCCGTGCGCGACAGCACATCCGCCGTCATCTTCATTCACAACCACCCGTCGGGGGACCCGGCCCCAAGCAGGGAGGACAGGGAATGCACGCAGAGGCTCATTCACGCAGGACAGATCCTCGGCATCCGGGTCCTGGATCACATTGTGCTGGGCCGGGACGACTACTACAGCTTCGCGGACGCGGGGATGCTTGGCGAAGGTCTGTCGGTCGCCGACAGGCTGTAACCTGTCAACCGAAAGCCGCGCGGTACAGCCTCCCATGCCGATCCGTTTGCGGGCCCCGGTTTTGCCGGGGAGACGGCATCCGACTGCTGAACGCTGGAGGGCCCGATGCTCCGGCGGCAAGCTGGAAGCTGGACATGGCGAATATCGAATGTAGAATGTCGAATGCGGGACCGCAGAGCGCCGGGCCGGAGCTTCGGAATTCATCGCTCGATATTCTGCGGTTCGAAAAGCTCGTAGGCAGCGATTAAGCCTGTTGCCGTCGGGCTTCTTTTGAGGGAGGCGATTCTAAAACCGCCGGCGTTGCCGGCGGATAATTGGAACGGCGTGTGTATGAGCATCAAGCGCCCGCGGACCCCATCGGATACTTTTGATCTGTCTTTTCCCGAGAGAAAGGCCTTCGATCTTGTCGGTTTCGGTTTCAATTCCGTCGACCTCGTCTGCGTCGTGGAGCGATATCCCCCCTGCGGGGCCAAAAGCGAAATACTTCGGTTTGAAAGGATGCCGGGCGGCCAGGCGGCGACAGCGGTCATTTTCGCATCGCGAATGGGTCTTAATTCAAGATATATCGGAAAAACAGGCGGAGACGATTTTGGGCGGATGTCCCTTGAGGCCCTCAGGTCGGAGGGGATCGATATATCTAATGTATTTGTTGAAGAAAATGCATATAACCAATTATCAATCATAACAATTGATAAATCCACCGGGGAACGGACCGTGCTGTGGAAAATGGACGGCAGGCTGAATTTCATGGAGGGCGAACTGAAAAGGGATGCCGTATGCGCCGGCAAGGTCTTCCTCCTTGACGGGTGCGACCCGGAAACGGCTCTGAGAGCGTCCGGCTGGTGCCGGGAGGAGGGCATACCGGTTGTGGCGGATCTGGACCACGTGGTCCCGCACTGCGCGAAGCTCCTCAAAAACGTGGATTTTCTTATAGCCGACGAGCATTTCCCGTCGGAGCTCATGGGCGTCGAGGAACCGGTCCGCGCCTTGCGAGGGCTCGCGGACCGGTTCGATGGTTTCCTGGCCGTCACTCTGGGCGCCCGGGGCGCAGCGGCGATGGTGGGCGGCGAGAGCGTCCTTTTCCCGGGCCTGAATATCCGCGCCGTGGACACGACCGGCGCAGGCGATATTTTCCATGGAGCCTTTATCTACGGGCTTTTGAAGAACTGGCCTCTTCAAAAGATCATGGCGTTTGCCAATGCGGCGGCGGGACTCGGCTGCATGCATCTGGGCGCCCGGGCGGGAATCCGTCCTCTCCCGGAAATCGAGCGTTGCGCCGAGGAACTGCTCTGCTTTGAAGCCTCTGGCCGGCGGGGCGCGGCGCCTGTATAATCCGGGTGTGGTTTTCCAAAAATGAAAAACATCTTTTTCTTTGATGTGGATACTCAGAGGGATTTCATGCTGAAGACGGGGGCCCTCTCCGTGCCGGGGGCGGAGCGAATCATTCCCAAGCTGCGCCGCTTGTTCGACTTCGCGCGCAATCACAATATATTCGTGCTGTCGAGCGCCGACGCCCACGCCGCCGACGACCCTGAGTTTCAGGAGTTCCCCCCTCACTGCGTCAAGGGAACCGAAGGGCAGCGCAAAATAGACGAAACGCTTTTGTACCGTCCGCTCGTCGTTGAAAACAGGCCCGCGGACC
Organism: uncultured Acidobacteriota bacterium; assembly: GCA_964481255.1. Classification (GTDB taxonomy): domain Bacteria; phylum Acidobacteriota; class UBA6911; order UBA6911; family UBA6911; genus UBA6911. The sequence goes on from CAYZTZ010000003.1 coordinate 26,643, forward strand.
GTAATCTCGCGGAAGCGGTGCGGCGCCACCGGCAGATCATCGTCGAAAAGCAGACTCTGGACGTTTTCGACAATCCCGTGACGGAGCGTCTGTTGCGCGTTTTGCCCCCGCGCGCGATCGTTTTCGGCGTCGCGACCGAATACTGCGTCAAAAAGGCATGTCTCGGTCTGCGCCGCCGCGGTGTGCAGACGGTGCTGGTCACGGACGCCGTTCGGGCTCTCGCCCCGAAGTCGGAGAGGGAGGCCCTGGAGGAAATGAAGCGTGCCGGCGTTGATTTCATCGCCCTGGACGCTCTCCTGGCCGCGAGCGCGGAGTGAGGCATCCATTGTCTTCGGGCTGTTTTCGAGAGCGGCCGCGCGAGGCGAAGATTTGTCGGAATAGCCGCGAATTGCAGCATCCCTTGTGAAATTCATGCAATCCGTGGTCCCTTTTGCCGCTGCGGCGGAGTCGTTTCGTGTCTCGAGACCGCAAAGCGAAGCTTGTGTTCATGGAATTCAGCGTAAGTCCGGGCGTCTACGTTCACGTGCCCTTTTGCAGGTCCAGGTGCAATTACTGCCACTTTGTCAGGGTGCCCATGGAGGACGCCGTTGCGGAAAGGTACGTGAAGGCGGTCGCGGCGGAAATAGAGCGTTTTCGCGATTCCCGCGCGCTCCCGCAGGCGGTGGATTCCATTTACCTTGGAGGCGGGACCCCGAGCCTGCTGGCGCCGGGGGGCGTGGAGGCGATCCTGTCCGCCTGCCGCCGGTCTTTTTCAATTGCAGCGGATTGTGAAATATCCATGGAGGTCAATCCCGGAAGCCTCTCGGCCGGCGACGCCCGCGCTTGTCTCAGGTCCGGGGTCAACAGGATTTCCCTGGGAGCCCAGTCCTTTGAAGACCGGGAATTGGCCGCCGTCGGACGGAACCATGATTCGGCCATGATCCCCGAAAGCGTCGGCCTTCTGCGGGCGAACGGATTCGTCAATATCAACCTCGATTTGATGCTGGGCCTGCCGCTGCAGACGGCGGCGAGCTGGAGGGACAGTCTGCGCAAAGCGCAGGACATGGCCGTTCCGCATATTTCCGTATACATGCTGGACCTGGATGAGGGATGTCCCCTGAAGTCTCTCGTGCAGAGCGGGTCCGTCCCGCTCCCCGATGAGGAGCTCTTGTCGGACATGTATCTGGAGACGGTCGAACGCCTGCAGCGCTCGGGATATCTCCAATACGAGATAAGCAACTTCTGCCTGCCGGGCTTCGCCTGCCGTCATAATCTCAAATACTGGACGCGCGTTCCGGTTTACGGTTTCGGCCTTGCAAGCCACTCCTTCGACGGCCTTTCGAGGAGCGCGAATTATTCCCGTATGGACGCCTATCTTGGGTCCGTGGAAGCCGGAGGCAGTCCTGTGCAATGGCGCGAGACGGTGACCGGGCGCCGGGCGTTGCAGGAGACTCTTTTCCTGGGGTTGCGTTTGAAGCAGGGCGTGGACTGGAAAAGGTTGGAAGATGGCTTCGCGAACGGGGAGGCGGGGAGGTACAGGGATTCCATGCGGTCCCTTGCCGAAGGGAATCTGATCGAATGGGAGGATTGCGTCGTGCGTCTCACGCCTCGCGGGATGCTTCTTTCCAACGAAATTTTCCAGCTTTTTGTATAAGACGATCGGACGGGTGATTCCATGATTGATCTGCGAAGCGACACGGTGACGCGGCCGACGCAGGAGATGCGGGCGGCGATGGCGGCGGCGGAAGTAGGGGACGACGTCTATATGGAGGATCCGACGGTCAACCGTCTCCAGGCCCGAGCCGCCGAAATTTTCCAAAAGGAGGCGGCTCTCTTTGTGCCTTCCGGGACGATGGGCAACCAGATCGCCATACGCGTCCATACCAGTCCGGGCCAGGAGGTGATCACCGAGGCGAGGGCGCACATCTATGAGTTCGAGATGGCCGCAATGGCGGCGATCAGCGGCGTTCTCGCCCGCCCCGTCCCCGCGCCGGACGGCATTCTCGACTGGGACAGGATCCGCCCGGCGATCCGCCCGAAAATATATTACCGCGCTCAAACGGCCCTGATCGCTCTGGAAAACACCCACAACATGGCCGGGGGAACCGTTTATACGGAAGGGCAATTGGCGGAAATCTGCGCGCGGGCCCATGATGCCGGACTGCCGGTCCACCTGGACGGCGCGCGCATCTTCAATGCCGCTGCGGCCCTCGGGACGGATGTCGCCAGTCTTACCCGGTCCTGCGATTCGGTCATGTTCTGTCTTTCGAAGGGCCTGGCGGCGCCTGTGGGCTCCATGCTGCTGGGGCCGGAGAAATTTATTGAAAAGGCAAGGAGCGTGCGCAAAATGCTGGGCGGAGGGATGCGGCAGGCCGGCGTTCTGGCCGCGGCGGGACTCGTGGCTCTGGAAAAAATGCCGGCGAGACTGGAGGAGGACCATCGCAACGCCCGCCTTCTGGCGGAGTTGCTGCGGGAAGTGCCCGGCCTGGAGGTGGAGCCCGAGCGGGTGCGCACCAATATCCTGATGGTCGGAATTTCGCTCGGCGGCATGGACGGCGAGAAGCTTGTCGCCCTGCTTAGGAGCAAGGGTGTTTTGATATCGGCGCTGGATTCGGCTCGCGTCCGTCTGGTGACTCACAAGGACATAAGCAGCGACGATATCCGTCAGGCCGCAGACCGATTCAGGGAGGCGCTCCGGGGTCTTTAGGGGACGTCCTTTATATGGTGCCGGGCTGGGCCTGCGGGAATGTGAAACCAGTGTTTGCGCGGCTGGATGCGTGACACGTCCGCGTGATCCGGCAGGCGCAGATCGGACTGTCAAGGCGGGGGTTTATGGAAGAGGTCAAGATCGGAATCATCGGGGGAAGCGGCTTATATGACATGCCGGGGCTGACCGGACGGAGTGAGATTGAAATGGAGACTCCCTTCGGCTCTCCTTCGGACGCCATGGTTGTCGGCTCGCTGGCGGGCCGGCGGGTGGCTTTTCTGGCGCGCCACGGCAGGGGACACCGGTATATGCCGTCGGAGCTAAACTTCCGGGCCAATATCTACGCGATGAAAATGCTGGGCGTGGAGCGGATCCTTTCGGTCAGCGCCGTCGGCTCCCTCAAGGAGGAGATTGCGCCGCTCGATGTCCTTCTGCCGGACCAGTTTTTCGACCGCACGCGCGGGCGGATCTCCACCTTTTTCGGCGACGGCCTGGTGGCGCATATCGCCTTCGGCGACCCCGTCTGCCCCGATCTGTTGGAGCAGGTCTACCAGGCGTCATGCAAGGCGGGGAAACCGGCCCGGAAGGGGGGGACCTACGTATGCATGGAAGGCCCCGCGTTTTCGACCCGGGCCGAATCCAACCTGTACAGGGCCTGGGGCATGGACGTCATCGGGATGACCAATCTGCAGGAGGCGAAGCTGGCCCGGGAGGCGGAAATATGCTACGCCACAATCGCCCTGGTGACCGACTATGATTGCTGGCACGAATCCCACGAAACCGTCAGCGCGGACATGATCGTCGATAATCTGCAGAAGAACTGCCAGGCCGCGCAGTCGATTCTTGCCCAGACCGTCCGGGACATGAAGGATCGGAGGGACTGCCGGTGCGGCAGCGCTCTCCAGTACGCCATGATAACCGATAGGAGCGCGATTCCGGACAAGACCAGGAAACGGCTCGACGTCATCATCGGCAAATACATGGCCTGAGTATCGGCCGGAGAGCTTCGCTCCTTGAATTCCCCGCGCGCCGGATAGGATGATCGAGGGCGCAACATTATCATCCGGCGCGGGGATTTCAGAAGCCGGGAGCCGGAATGGATCCGGCCTTCTTGCTTCCAAAACGGGGACAAAATCCTCGTTGCGCCTCAAATAACGGCGCAACTGCGGCGTCGGGCCGTGCGGAGGGCGCATGGGAATACTTGTCGTGGGGTCCGTGGCGCTGGATTCCGTCAAGACTCCCTTCGGCAGCCGGGAAGAGATTCTTGGAGGTTCCGCAACTTATTTCAGCATCGCGGCGAGCTATTTCACCGATGTAAGCCTTGTGGCGGTCGTGGGCGAGGATTTCCCCGAGCCGCACATCGCGTTTCTTCGAAGGAAGGGGATTGACGTCTCGGGGCTGGAGCGCCGTCCGGGAAAGACCTTCCGGTGGAAGGGGGAATACGGGCCGGACCTCAATTCGCGCACGACCCTGGAGACGCAACTCAACGTGTTCGCCGATTTTTCGCCCAAACTCCCGCCGTCGCAACTGGAGCCGGAATACCTTTTTCTGGGAAACATCGACCCCGATCTGCAGCGCGCCGTGCTCGAACAGGTGAAGCGGCCGCGTCTGGTCGCCTGCGACACGATGAACTATTGGATCGAGCATAAGCGTCCCTCCTTGTTGAAACTCCTGTCGATGATCGATCTGATGATCATCAACGACGAGGAGGCGCGCCAGCTCGCCGGGCAGTGGAACCTTATCCAGGCCGCCAGGCGCATTCTCGGCTGGGGACCGAAGGCTCTCGTCGTCAAGCGGGGGGAATACGGCGCCCTGCTGTTCGGCCCCGGGACGGTTTTTTGCGCGCCGGCTTATCCGGTCGAAAACGTGCTGGATCCCACGGGCGCCGGCGATTCTTTTGCCGGCGGGCTTATGGGTTATCTGGCCGCCACGCGCGCCGCCGGGGACGCGGCGATGCGGAAGGCCGTCGTTTACGGGTCTTCCATGGCCTCCTTCAACATCCTCGGGTTCGGACCGGAGCAGCTGGCGGATCTGACCTATCCGGAAATCGAGGCGCGATACCGGGAGTTTCACAAGCTTGTGGCCTTCGAGAACCCTCCGGAGTAGAGGCCCCGGCGGAACCCTTTTCGCGCATTTCGCGGCACGGCGTGCTTTTAATCCAATGGAGGCGACGATGCGGGGGGAAACCGCAGATTGCGCGGATTGCTCCGATGGTCTTGCACCGGCCCGTGAAATCCGCAGCCCTTTTCTTTCAGGAGACGCGTCATGGCCCGTGAAAACATCGGGCGGCTGATTCTGCTGGGCGCGCTTCTATGCGCCGCGGTCGCGCCCGGCGCTTCGCAATCGGGGAAAACCCAGCCCGCCAAAAAGCCGCCCACGGTGAAGGATGCCGAGATCTACCGCAGGGCCATGGTCTATTTCAAGCAGGCGGAAGCCATGATCGGGACTCCGAAGGAAAGCTCCGAGGAGCAGGCGGAGCTTTTTCGCAAGGCGATAGAGATCAAGCCGGATTTTCCGGAAGCCCATTACAATCTCGGCCTGATTTACGCCGGCCGAAAGAGGATGAAGGATGCGGCCGCGGAATTCGAGACGGTCCTGAAGCTGAGGCCGGATTTCGATGGAATCCACATGCTTCTCGCCTCCGCCTACCAGGAACTCGGGGATCAAGAGTCGGCGGTGAAGTCGCTCGAGGAAGGGCTGCGGCTCAAGCCCGACGACGCGAAGATGCTGAAGGCGCTGGCCTATCTGCAGACGCTTTGCAGGATGGACCAGGACGCCGTCCGCACGCTTTTGCGGTATCTCTGGGTCGAGCCGGCCGATTCGCACGCGCGCCTGGAACTGGCGCTTCTTTATCAACGCAATGATGATTTCGAAAAAGCGCTGCCGGTTCTCGAGGAGGTTTTGCGCGCCGATCCGGGGAATTTCGCGGCGCATTTCAATCGCGCCCTGATTTACCTTCGTCAGAAGAGAAACGCCGAGGCGGCCGCGGAACTGGAGGCCGCCGATCGCATACAGCCCGGAAACGCCGAGGTCCTCGAAAGGCTCGGGGACGTGTACGCATGGGAGCGCCGGCATGAGAAGGCGGCGGCCGCCTACCGGTCGGCGCTTGAGAAAGCCCCGCAGCGGGCGGCGGCCCTCAACGCGAAACTGGGATTCAGCCTGGCCAGCCTGAAAAAAACGGCGGAGGCTGTCTCGGCCCTGGAAGCCTCCGCGCGCCTGAATCCCGCAAACGCCGACGTCCACTTTCTGCTGGGCGATCTGTACGACGATTGCGAGCGGCCCGAGGACGCCGCGGCCGCTTACCTGAAATCGCTGGAGCTCAACCCGAAACAGGCGGATGTCCGCTATAATCTGGGCACGCTTTACGCCAAGCAGAACAAGCTTCAGGAAGCCCTGGCCGAATTGAAGCTGGCGGTGGAACTCGATCCGGCATACGCGCCCGCCTGGGCGAACCTGGCGCTGGTGGCCGAGAAGCTGGAATCGGATGCGGACGCCATCGCGGCGCACGAAAAGCTGATCTCTCTCGGCGAGGGGCGGGCCCTGAATTACTTTCACCTGGGCGTGCTTTATGCAAAGACCAACCGGCCGGATCCCGCCATCGCGGCTTTCGCGCGGGCGATCGAGATGGAACCGGAAAAGTATCGGGCCATGCTCCGGGAGGAACTGAAAAAGGTGCGCTCGGTGCTCGACAGCGTGCGCTACAAGGAAGGCTTCACGAAACTGCTCGCCGCGCCGTAAGAGTTCGAGATTCAAGGCCCGATATCCGAGACGGCGGTCCTGTTTACCCCTTGGCGCCCGATTTGCGGCTGTGATCGAGGAAATCGGAGAGCTCGCGCGGAGAAAGGCTGTAGAGATCCTGCGGGTTGCCCGGCGGCTGGTTTTTCCATCGCCGGTGACCCCAGAGCCACGATTCGGGCTGTTCGCGGACGATGCCTTCCAGCACGTCATTGAACAGCTGCGTGTTGACCCGCAGGTCATGCTGCATGTCCCCGGTGCGGATGACGTCGATGGGAGGAAGGAATTTGATCGTGTAGCGACCGCGGCGCATCGGCGTCAGGTAACCGGTCAGAACGGGAGCGTCCGTCCGCAGGGCGAAAAGGGCGACGCTGGTGGAAGTGGCCGCCGGGATCCCGAAAAAATCGGCGAAGACGCCCTCCTGCAGGCTGGTGTTCTGATCCATCAGAATGCCGACCGCACCGCCCGATTTCAGGCTCTCCAGGACGCGGCGCGCGGAGTTTTTCTTGACAAGGACTTCGTTTCCCTTGGACTGGCGGATTGTCTGAAGGTAGCGTTCGAGGACGGGATTGTCGAGGGGGCGCGTGATGAAGCCGAGGGGATGGCCGTAAAGAGCGTGCGCCGCCGGCAGAAGCTCCCAGGAACTGAAATGGCCTGTGAGGTACAGAATGCCTTTCCCTTTGGCGCGCGCCGCGAAATAGTTATTCAAACCCTGCTCGTCGTCATACGCGGCGATCGATGCGATGTTTTGGGGCGTCAGATAACACAGGCGGCTGATTTCAAGAAGATTCATCGCGGCGTTCTGGAAGCTTTTCCTCGCGATCCTGCTCCTCTCCCGCCGGGAGAGTTCGGGAAAGGCGATCTCAAGGTTCACGCGCGCGATATGCCTGTGCCGGCCGTCCAGCCAATAAGCGGCCCACGCCAGCGCCCGTATCAGGACGATGCCCCAGCGGCGCGGCAGGACGCGAAACAGGCCGATGACGGCTCGAACCAGACCATACGCCAGACGGGAATTCAATGTCCAACACCCTCAGCCGGTGGTATATTTTAGCCCTGACGCGGCGGCGCCGTGCCGCCGGTGTCGCCTATGGCCGTCAAGAATCGACGTCTCTTTCCGCTTCTGCTGGCCGCCGCGCTCGCGTGGGCTTCCGGCCCCGTCCGGGCGGGGTACAAGGCGCGCGACTGGACCATCCGGCCGCGGGAAACCTACCCCTCGAGCCTGACCAGCGAAGGCGTCACCATTGCCGTGGAGCCTCTTTTCAACGACGCGCTGGCGGCGCGGGTTTTCGACAAGAACGATATCGTGACCCGCGGCATTATGCCGTTGGCTGTCGTTATTTTCAATGACAACGACTTCGCCGTGGAGATCGACGGCATGTCGATTGAGCTCATCCATGGGAGGGAGCGTCTGCGGACCCTGACCCCCAACGAAGTCGTCTACAGGCTCTTCCGGAAAGAGACGTCGTGGATCAACCGCCCCATCCCGCGCGTCCCGCGATCGCAGCTCAACGCCGAAGCCCTCGACGACTTCGATCGAAAGTTCCTGATGGAAAAAGTCGTCGAACCCCGCGGCAAGGGCGGCGGCTTCCTTTTCTTCCATATCGTGGATCCCGCGAACGCGGCCTCCTATCTCGCCGAGTCCGCGGTTTACATTCCCGACATTTACCGCCGGGAAGACGGCTCCCGCATGATTTATTTCGAAATCGAGCTCAAGGCCGCCGTATCCTCCGGCGCGGGCGATTGAGATTCGCAGCATGGGCCGGAACCGTCTCGAGATGGAGACTCCGTATCGTGAAGCCCTGGAGGGGATTCTGGCCTTTTCCACCTTCGCGCAGGCCGAGCGGACAATCCGGGCCCTCGAAAAATTATGTCGGCATTATCGGCTGGCGAGCGATAAGAAGGGAGTGGATTACTGTCGACAGGTCGCCCTTCTGGGGCGGCGCCGGGCGGAGCTGATCAGCCGCAACGCAAGGGTGTCTCCTTCCAAGCGCCTCCGCCACAGGGAAGTGGCGAACTGGTTTCGGATATGGCTGGAAACGCCGTCCTTGTTCGACGACTGGCTCCAGATGAGAAAGGAAACCGCGGAATTCAGGGAACTGCTGGAGATGGAATCCCTGCAGGAGGCCCGGACACGGAGATAGGAATGCCCCCTCGGATCAACATCGCTGAAAATCGGGACTTCGTCCTGGAAACCTTACGCTCGGAAATCACCGCCGACGGCGGCTGCCTGGCCGCCTGGGTCCGCCGGCTTCAGTCCTGCGGCGCGATCGACAGTCTTTTTCGGCTGGAGACCTGGCTGAGGGGCCTCCGCTCCTTTTTCAGCCTTGATCATATCCCTCTCGGCGAGACCGAAATCGAGGACCTGGTCGGCCGCAGTTTCGCTGCGGAAATCGGGATCATCCGGACCGGCATACAGACATGCGAGGCCTTGGGCTTCGCGGTGATCCAGGCGGACGCCAAGAGCGATTTCCAATGGGAGGCGATCATCCGCACGCGCCTGCGCAGAGTCCGGATGCCTGATTTTCACGTGAGCCGGACGGCGCGGCAGCTGAGTCCGAGAGACAGCGTCGTCGAACTCCTCGATTTTCTGAACGACCTGAGCGTGACAATGGACGCCGTCAGGAGCCCTTCGGCCCTTAACTACCCCTATTTCAGGAGTCTCGGGAGGTGCTTCGAGCGCGGATTGAGAAGCTGCCCTTACGTGGACAGGCTGTTAAGCCGGCGCTCCCGGCCCCAATATGATTCCATCGGCGGGCCTCTTGCGCAAACTCTGGGCGGCATCCCCGACGGCGGCGTCCGACGCGGCGTTACGCTTGCCCTGCTCCACCTGTTCCGCATCCTCAAATACCTCGCGCTGATCGCGGAGGATCTCGACCGGGATCGCCCGCTGAAGCAGGACCTGGTCCTTTTTTCCCTGGTCCACAAGGAGATGAACCTCCTCGCGGATTTCCTGAGAGATCGCTTCATCAGAGAAGGGGGCTCCCGGCATCCCTGGGGAGGGACGGCGGAGCGGGTCGCCTATTCGCTGAGAATGGAAGCCCAGAGGGTTCTCCGGCGCGAACTGATTTTCGTTTCCGGCGAGGCGGACCCGTCCGCGATCTACACAAAGATCGAAAACAGCCACGGGCTCCTGCGCAACTGCAGCGAGAGCTGCGTCACGGCGCTGCTCGAAGCGGCGGACGCGAACTTCGATCCCGCGGCCCTCTTCCCATATAAGGCGAAGCAAAAGGCCGAAGCCGAGAAGCTGCGCCGGGATCTCGAAACCCTTCGGCAATGGCTGACGGACATACTCGGGAACCGCGAAGAGCTGGACGCGAACAGGATCGCCGAGCGCCTCACATCCTTCAAGAAAGCCTCCCTGCGGTCGCTGATGCACCGCGACTGGGCGGAATTCGAGAGCTTGCTGGACGCCCTGACGCTCGCGGGCAGTTTCATCGAGGCCAGGACGCACATCCGGAAGTTCGTCGCTTTTCTGGAAATGCTGATTCAGGAGATCTCCAAACGCAGCGTCCTCCAGGCACAGACACGGCCGGCGGAAGCCGCATCGACGACGCCGGCCCGGTAAAGCGAAACCCTTTCCGCCGATTTCATGGATTGTTCCAATATCATCCTGCCTCCCGGGATGTATGACTTGGGATTCCAAGGCGAGGCAGAGGCGCGCCCAAACCCTCAATAAAGCCCGGAAACGCCGCCATCGTTGGATCCGCCCAAAGAACCGCGAATTCCGCCAAGGACGGGTCCCTGATTGAATCCGAATGATTCGCGTCCATTGCGGATATCGCGAAAAATCGGGGCCTGCCGCGGAGAATCAGACTGTTTGCAGCACAAATTCATGGGCGCCGGGTGAGGAGTTTGCTACCATAGCCCTTTGTTTGTCGGCGAGGGACAAGCCATGGAGGATCTGCTTTTAAACAATCTGCCGGGCACAAGGGACCTGCTGCCGGATGAGATCGCGCGCTGGCAGTTCGTGGAGGAACAGGCCCGCCGCATTTTTTATCGTTACGGCTTTCTTGAGATACGGACGCCCATCCTGGAGGCCACGGAACTTTTCGCCCGCGGGATCGGCAGGGATACCGACATTGTCGGGAAGGAGATGTACACTTTCATGGATCAAAGCCGGCGCTCGGTCACGCTTCGTCCTGAAGCCACGGCCTCGGTGGTCCGCGCCTATCTGCAGAACGCGATGCACCGGGGAGGGGGCGTCACCAAACTGTATTACATCGGGCCCATGTTCCGTCACGAGAAGAAACAGAAGGGGCGATGGCGCCAGTTTTACCAGATCGGCGCGGAAACGCTCGGGACGGATCATCCCGCCGCCGATGCCGAGATGGTGGAGGTGGCGCTCGGCCTCCTGGAGTCCCTGGGGGTTCGCGCCAGGCTCCTGATCAATTCCGTGGGATGCGCCCGGTGCCGCCCCCCTTATCTCGAACGTCTGCGCGCCGAACTGCGCGGTCATCTGCAGGACCTCTGCGAGGACTGCCGGCGGCGGGCGCAAACAAACAGCCTCCGCATATTCGACTGCAAGGTCGAAACCTGCCAGCCGTACATTCAGGAACTGCCGGCGATCACAGACCATCTGTGCGGGGACTGCGCCGGGCATTTCGCCGGGCTCAAAATGCATCTTGAGGAAGCGGGGATATCCTACGAAACAGCGCCCCGTCTGGTGCGCGGACTGGATTACTACGTGCGCACGGCCTTTGAGATCGTCAGCGGGGAGCTCGGCGCTCAAAACGCCCTTGCGGGAGGCGGGCGATACGACGGGCTGTCCGAGGCTCTCGGCGGCCCGCCCGTGAGCGGGCTGGGGTTCGCGCTGGGGCTGGACCGGCTCGTGATGGTCCTTCCCGGGGAACGCGCCGCGGAATGGGAATGGCGGCCGGAGCTTTTTTTGGCCTATCTGGGCGAGGCGGCATTCCGCAGGGCCCTCGAAATCGCACGGGATCTGCGGCGCAGGGGGCATGCCTGCTGCCTGGATTTCTCGGCCGGAAGCCTTAAGAGCCAGCTTCGGCTCGCCAATAAGCTGAAGGCCGATCACGTGCTGATCATCGGGGACGAGGAGCTGGCCCGCCGGCGGTACTCCATCAAGAGGCTGGACGACTCCCGGCAGTGGGAGGTGTCCACCCCGGAACTGATCGCCTATCTCGATTCCCGCCCACGGACGGCCCATTTCTAGCGCACCCGACGGGGGCGGTGGCGCTTGATACGGACATGAACAGGATTCAGGTTCTTCCTGAAATCGTCGCCAACAAGATCGCCGCGGGCGAGATCGTCGAGCGCCCGGCCTCCGTTGTAAAGGAGCTTGTGGAAAACTCCATCGACGCCGAGTGCCGCTCCATACACGTCACGGTTCTTTCGGGCGGGAAGCGCCTGATAACGGTGAGGGACGACGGGTCCGGCATGAGCCAGGACGATGCCATCCTGGCCTTTGAGCACCATGCGACGAGCAAGCTGAGGACCGCCGACGACCTGGCGGCCGTCACGACGCTGGGGTTCCGCGGCGAGGCGCTCCCCTCCATCGCGGCGGTCTCGCGCCTGACTCTCAGGACGCGCGCGGCGGATGAGGAATCCATTGCAGGGACCGAAGTCGAAATCCATGGGGGCGTCCTGCGCTCCGTAAGACCGGTCTCATGGGACAGGGGCACGGAGGTCACGGCGCGCGACCTTTTCTATAATGTGCCGGCGCGTCGCAAGTTCCTCCGCTCCAGGGAAACGGAGCTGGGCCATATCGCCAGACTGGTGACGCATTACGCGCTGGCGCATCCCGAAATCCGGTTCACGCTGCTCAGCGATGGGCGCGTGCTCCTCGACGCGGTCTCTGCGGGGAATCTTCGGGAGAGGGTGTACCAGATTTTCGGCGAGGGATTCCTCGACAACCTTGTCGAGATCCACGGCGCCAGCGGCTCGATGGAGGTCCGGGGCTTCTGCTCCCTGCCGCACGAACAGCGGACGAATCCCTATTCCCAGTTCTTCTACGTGAACCGGAGGATGGTGCGCGACAAGGTGATCACGGGCGCGGTCCGCCAGGCGTATCACAACTGCATTCCCGCTTCCGCCTATCCGGTGGTCATTCTTTTCGTGGACCTCCCCTTCGAGAATGTGGACGTCAACGCCCACCCGGCCAAGACGGAAATCCGGTTCCGCGATCCAAACGCGGTGCGTTCCCTGGTGCTGGAAACGATGGAGCGCGCCCTGACGCGGGGCTCGGCGATCCCGTCCTACGAACACCGGGAGGACGCTTCGGCGAGCGCCTCTTTCGGGGCGCAGGCGGAATCGAGGGCGCCGCTTGCGGAGGAGGTTTTCGATTTCACGCGCGCCGGCGTTTCCCCGGGCCCTTTTCAAAGGGCCTTCAATTATCCTTTCCGGGAGGTCCCCGCCGGATTCCATACGGCGGAAGAGAGCCACGCGTCCCTGCGGGTTCTGCCCGAAATGCTCTACGACACGGCCGCGGAGACAGGCCGTCCCTTTCAGTCCGAAGGCGTGCGGATTCTCGGCCAGCTCCGGGACAGTTACATAATCGCCTGCGACAGCCAGGGCCTGCTGATCGTCGACCAGCACGTGGCGCATGAAAGGATTCTTTACGAAAAGCTGGCCGCGGCGGTGCGGGGAAGCGCCGTGGAGACCCAGCTGCTCCTGGTCCCGATGGCGCTCGATCTGGCGCCGCACCAGGTCGCGCTGCTCCGGCGCGTGATGCCGGAACTTGAACGGAACGGCTTTCAGGTCGAGCCTTTCGGCGGCCCGTCCGTGCTGATCCGATCCGTTCCCGCCGTCGCCGGAGACGCCGATTGCCGGAAGTTGCTTCTGGAAATAATCGAGGGACTGGAAGGCGACGAGAGGACCCTGGACATCGGAAAGATCCGGGACAGGATAGCGGTTGCGACGGCCTGCCGCGCGGCGGTCAAGGTCAACACGCCGCTCGCCCCGGAAAAAATGCGATGGCTGCTCGATGAGCTGGCGCAGACGCGCATCCCGACAAACTGCCCCCACGGCCGGCCCATTCTTCTCCGTTTCAGCCTCTATGAAATCGAGCGCAATTTCGGCCGGATCTGAAGCAGGCGGTAAGCGGAGGTCAAGGTCCGGATGGGCCCGGCCGGGCCGCTCCGGGACGAGAGGGCGTCAGGCCCATTCCGAGACCGATCCCAGACGGCGGAACCTTTCATAGCGCTGGTCGAGGAGCTCGAGTTCCGATTTGGCCATCAGGGCTTCGAGATTGGGCCGAAGCTGGCGATCGAGATAGTCGGCGGCCGCGTCGTAATCCTTATGGGCGCCGCCGGGCGGCTCGGGCACGACGGCGTCGATGACGCCCAGGGCTTTCAAATCGGACGCCGTTATTTTCAGGGCGGCGGCCGCTTCGGCGACGTGCTGCTGGTCCTTCCACAGGATGGCGGAACACCCTTCGGGCGTAATCACGGTGTAGATGGCGTTTTCCTGCATCAGGACATAGTTTCCCACGGCGATGCCCAGGGCGCCCCCGCTGCCTCCTTCTCCGATGACGCAGACCAGGACGGGCACTCGCAGACGCGACATTTCCCTGAGGTTATACGCGATCGCTTCGGCCTGCCCGCGCTCCTCGGCTCCCATGCCGGGGTATGCGCCCGGGGTGTCGACGAAACAGAGGATCGGGCGGCGGAATTTATCCGCCAGTTTCATGGCCCGGAGGGCCTTGCGGTAACCCTCGGGCTGCGGACAGCCGAAATTGCGGTACTGGCGCTGCTTGAGATCGCGTCCCTTTTGATGCCCCACGACCATGACGGGCGTGCCGTGGTAGAAGGCCATCCCGGCCACGATGGCCGGGTCATCGGCGAAGCGCCGGTCGCCGTGGATCTCCGAGAAGCTCTGAAAAAGCCTTTCCACGTAATCCAGGGTGTACGGCCGCAGGTCGTGCCGCGCCAACAGCGTCCGGCGATAAGCGTCGCCCGCGGCGTCGCTGCGGAGTCGTTCCAGTTCGGCCCGCAAACGCTCCAGTTCTTCCTGGGGTGATTCGCCGTTCGCCATGTCTGCCTGTCCCCTTGATCGCTGCCGCCGTTGCCGAAAATCCGCAACGGGCCCGCTGTCATGGAATGACGTCCACCGATCCCGGCCCGCAGATCCCCTCGATCTCCCGGATCAGCTCCGGGCTGGATTTCACCTTGACGAAATCTGCGGACTGGATGTTAACACGGAAACGGGACGGATGGTATAGCTCAACTTCGACGCCGGTTTCCCCGCGGTGGTTCTCCAGCAGGCGGTAGAGCAGGGCGGCGGAATCCGGGGCGAGATCGGCGACGCGGGCGCGGATGCGGAGAGTCCTGGCGTTGCGCTCGGAGATTCCCGAGAGGGGCTGAACGTCGGAAGCGATCAGCTTGAAATTGTTCTCATCCTCGACCTCGAAGCGTCCGGAGACGAGAATGGGATGATCCGCCGAGAGGTGCGATTCGAACTTGGAATACGAATTGGGGAAAACGACGGTTTCCACCGACCCGGTCATGTCCTCGAGATTGAAGACGGCCATCCGTTCGCCCTTCTTCGTGCGGCGCGGCCGGCAGTCCGTGACGATGCCGGCGACCTTGCAGTCGGCGCTTTTCGGTTCGCTTTTCAGGTCGGCGATGCTCTTGGTGGTGAAGCGGGAGATCTCGGCCGCGAAGCGGTCCAGGGGGTGCCCGGAGACATAAAAGCCCAGCGTCTCCTTTTCGTAATTCAGGCGCTGCTCGACGCTCCATTCCGGGATGTCGGGCGGGGAGGGTTCGGACAGGGCGGACTCGGACGCCAGGCCGGCGAAAAGCCCCTTCTGCCCGCTCTCGCGGTCGCGCCGGACCTTCTGGCCGTGCTCGATGGCCGCGTCGATCATCTCCATGCATTGGGACCGCTTCCAGCCGAGCGAGTCCAGGGCGCCGCTCTTGACGAGGCTTTCAAGGATCCTCTTGTTCAGGGAGCGCGAATCCACCTCCGCGCAGAAATGAAAGAGGCTGCGGAAGCGCCCCTGGCGCTCGCGCGACTGCAGGATGGAGCGAATCGCCCCTTCGCCCACGTTGCGGATGGCCAGCATGCCGAAGCGGATCCTCCCGCCGACGGAGAGGAAATCCAGCCCGCTTTCGTTGATATCGGGCGGCAGGACCGGGATGCCCATCTGCTTGCACTCGGCGATGTACATCACGATCTTGTCCGTGTTGCCGATTTCGCTCGACAGCAGGGCGGCCATGAACGGAACAGGATAATGGGCCTTCAGGTAGGCCGTCTGATAGGCCAGCAGGGCGTACGCGGTGCTGTGCGACTTGTTGAATCCATACTCGGCGAACTGGGCCATGCGGTCGAAAACTTCGGCCGCGATTCTTTCGGGGATCCTGTTTTTGCGGGCGCCCTGAATGAACTTGTCCCGCATGGAGGCCATCTCGGAAGGGGATTTTTTCCCCATCGCGCGGCGCAGAATGTCGGCCTCGCCCAGGGAAAAGCCGGCCATTCTGCTGGCGATCTGCATCACCTGCTCCTGATAGACGATGACGCCGTAGGTTTCCTTGAGAATCTCCTCCAGAATGGGATGCGGATAGCGGACCCCGAGGGCCCCATGCTTGCACCGGATAAAATCGGGGATCATATCCATGGGCCCCGGACGGTACAGCGCGTTCAAGGCGATGAGGTCCTCGAAACGCTCCGGCTTCAGGCGCCGCAATTCGTTTTTCATGCCCGCGCTCTCGAACTGGAATATTCCGTTCGTGCGCGCTTCGAAGAACAGGTTGAAGACCTTCGGGTCCGTCAGGGGTATCGAGGCGAGATCGAGGGCGATTCCCGTTTCCTCCCGGACGCGCCGGATCGTGTTGTCGATGACGGTCAGGGTCGCCAGTGCCAGGAAATCCATCTTGAGCAGGCCGATGGCGTACAGATCCTTCATGCTGTACTGGGTGGTGATCTCGTCCTTGTTCGTCTTCTGCAGAGGGACCAGCTCCACCAGAGGCCGGGGCGCGATGACCACTCCGGCGGCGTGGGTCGACGAATGCCGGGACAGACCCTCGAGGCGCTTGCTGATCTCGATCAGCTGCTCGATCGCAGGGTTTTTCATCTCCTCTTTCAGACGCGGCTCCTGGGCCAGAGCCTTGTCGATGGTCGCGTTCGGCTCCGCCGGGATCAGCCGGGCGATGCGGTCGACCTCGGCGTAGGGTATGCTGAGGGCCCGTCCCACGTCGCGGATCACGCCGCGGGCGGCCATCGTGCCGAAGGTGATGATCTGGCAGACGTTGTCGCGCCCGTACTTGTCGGCGACATAGTCGATCACCTCCGCCCGGCGGTTCATGCAGAAATCCATATCGATGTCGGGCGGCGTCTTGCGCTCGGGATTGAGGAAACGCTCGAAGAAAAGCTCGTACTGAAGGGGATCGATGTCGGTGATCTGCAGGCAGTAGGCCACGAGGCTTCCCACCACCGAGCCGCGGCCCGGCCCGACCGGGATCGAACGATCGCGGGCGTATTTAATCAGGTCCCAGACGATGAGAAAATAGCTGGAGAACTCCATCCTCTGGATCATGTCGATCTCGGACGCGAGGCGCTCCTCGTATTCGGCCATGCGGTGTCTGAGGCGTCCCGCGGCCGCCAGGGCGGCGAGATGGGGGCGCTTCTGCTCAAACCCATCGCGCACCACCTTTTCAAAATAGCTGTCGGCCGTGAATCCGGGAGGGACTTCGAACGGCGGGAGGGGCTGCTTGGTCTCGATTTCAAAACCGCAGCGCTCGGCGATCCGCACCGTGTTCTGCATGGCCTCGGGCAATGCGCCCCACAGCTGATGCATCTCCTCGTAGGACTTGAAGTAGAACTGGTCGGTTTCGTACCGCATGCGGTCCGGCTGGCTCACCACCTTGTTGGTGCCGATGCAGAGGAGAACGTCGTGCGCAACGCTGTCCTCGCGGCGGAGATAATGGGCGTCGTTCGTGCAAACCAGCGGAATGCCGGTTTTGCGGGATATCTCGACAATCCGCGGATTGACGCTTTGCTGTGCGGGGAGGTTGTGGTCCTGCAGCTCCAGGTAGAAGTTTCCCTTGCCGAAGATGTCGCGCAGCGCCGCGGCCTCCTCCATGGCCGAGTCGGTCTGCTCCATCAGCAGTTTCTGAGCGACGGCGCCCTTGAGACATGCGGACAGGGCGATAAGCCCCCCGCTGTATTGAGACAGCAGCTCCCTGTCGACGCGCGGCTTGTAATAAAAACCCTCGAGGTAGCCGTAGGAAACCAGTTTGCTGAGATTGTGATAGCCGGTGAGGGTCTCGGCCAGCACCACCAGGTGGTTCGATTGGTCCCCGCCGCCGCTTTTTTTGTGGCGGCTTTCCTTGGCCACGTAGATCTCGCAGCCGATGATCGGCTTGACGCCCTTGTTGCGGGCGGCGGCGTAGAACTGGACGGCGCCGAAGAGATTCCCGTGGTCCGTCAGAGCCACGGCGGGCATCCCCATCGATTTCGCGGCATCCACCAGGGCCTCGACCTTGGCCGCGCCGTCCAGGAGGCTGTAATCGGAGTGATTATGCAGGTGAACGAAAGGCGTGAACTCTGCCACTGGCTACTCCCATTCGATGGTGCCCGGTGGTTTCGAGGTGATGTCGTAGACGACGCGGTTGATGCCGCGCACTTCGTTCACGATGCGGGTCGAAATCCTCTCGAGAACGGCGTGGGGAAGCCGGGCCCAGTCGGCCGTCATCCCGTCCAGGCTGGTCACCGCCCTCAGGGCCGCCACATTCTCGTAAGTCCGGTCGTCTCCCATGACGCCCACGGTTTGAACCGGGAGCAGAACGACAAAAGACTGCCACAGCTCCTCGTCCAGGCGCCCGCGCTCGATCTCCTCGCGGGCGACGGCGTCCGCTTCCCGAAGCATCCGGAGGCGTTCCTCCGTCACGGGTCCGAGGATGCGAACCGCCAGGCCGGGACCCGGAAAAGGCTGACGGTACACGAACCGCCGGTCCATGCCGAGCTGCTCGCCGACCTTTCGGACCTCGTCCTTGAAGAGCTCCCTCAGAGGCTCGATGAGCTCGAAGTTCATGCTCGAAGGCAAACCGCCCACGTTGTGGTGCGATTTGATCACCGCCGAAGGGCCGCGCACGGAAGTCGATTCGATCACGTCGGGATACAGGGTCCCCTGGACCAGGAACGGAGGGTTGCCGAGTTTGGCGGCCTCCTCCTCGAAAACCCTTATGAATTCCTCCCCGATAATCTTGCGCTTCGTTTCGGGGTCCGCCACGCCCCGCAGGCGGGAAAGGAATCTCAGGCCGGCATCGACACCGAGGATCCTCAGACGCAGGCGGTCGCGCAGATCGGCCAGCACCGACTCGAACTCGTTTTTGCGCAGGAGCCCGTTGTCGACGAAAATGCATGTCAGACGGTCGCCGATGGCCCTGTGGACCAGCAGTGCGGCCACCGTGGAGTCCACTCCGCCGCTCAGGCCGCACAGGGCCGTCCGCGAACCGACTCGATCGGCGATCTCCCGAACGGTCGAGTCGATGAAGGCGGCCATCGTCCATTCCCGCCTGCAGCCGCAGGCCCGCGAGAGGAAATTATCGAGGATCGCGGTCCCATGGTGCGTGTGGACGACCTCGGGGTGAAACTGCAGGCCCCAGATCCTGCGCGTTTCATCGGCCGCGGCCGCAACGACGTCTCCGGACATGGCCTGAATCTCGAAACCCGGGGGAAGGCGGTCCACCCGGTCCCCATGGCTCATCCATCCCTGAAATTCGGCGGGAACTCCCGCAAAAAGAGCCCCGGGGCGCACCACGTCGACCATGGCCTTGCCGAATTCGCGCCGATCGCCGCCCGAAACGACGGTCCCCCCGAGCGTGCGAGCCAGCAGTTGCAGACCGTAGCAGATCCCCAGGATGGGAATCCCGATGTCGAAAAACGCTCGGGGGAGGGAAGGGCTTCCTTCGCGCAGAACAGAGTCGGGACTTCCGGAGAGGATCACCCCCGCGGGTTTCATATCCAGGATCTTTTCCTCGGCCCCGTGATAAGGGACGATCTCGCAATAGACGGACAACTCCCGAACCCGGCGCGCGATGAGCTGGGTGTACTGAGAACCGAAATCCAGTATTAAAATGGTTTCGCGGTGAATAGGCCTCGCTCCAGAATGAGTCCTGCTGCCATCATGCGGACCTCATAAGTTATCGCAGGCGGCTCCCGATTTCAACGGCAACAAGGGACGAAAGGTATCCGGTGGGTTATGGCCGGGAGAAAGGGCAAGCAGCCGCGGGCATACGCCGACAAAACGCTGACCGACGCTGATATGCGGCCGGTGCACAAACGCGGTGCATGTCGGCTTATGTCGGCGGTGGTCGGCGGTCAACCTTTCCTGCCCGGCGTAACCGACCGGGTGCGACGAAGCGAGGGGAGGCGCTTCAAGGAGCGCACCCCGGAGTTCCCATCCCTTGCGCCGATAGCAAGCCGCGGCTTCCCTGGATGTAGTAATATGGCAGGCGCCGCCCCGGCGCGGCGTCGGACGGAAAAGACGGGAGCCGACAAAGCAAAGGCGCGTTGGAGGGAACGGACGGATTCGTTGCAAACCTCAGGGGACAAGCGATGAACTACTATCTGCTTTTTTATTATGTGGTGGAAGATTACGCGGCGCGCAGGGCTCCCCTGCGCGAGGAGCATCTGCGTCTTGTCCGGGAGGCGCACAGCCGCGGCGAAATCGTTATGGCGGGGGCTCTGGCCGATCCTGTGGACCAGGCGGTTCTTGTTTTTCAATGTCCCGACCGGAGCGTGATTGAAGAGTTTGTGCGCCGCGACCCCTATGTCGGGCACGGTCTCGTCCGGCGCTGGGAAATAAGGCCGTGGACCGTGGTCGTGCCCTAGAGTCCCCGCAGGGAACAGAGGCCGCCGCGCAGCGATTCAAGCTGCCAGCCTCAAGCGCGGCGCTCCATTCATACGATCAGCTTGTTCAGGGGATACTCGATGATGCCCTGAGCCCCGGCCCTTTTAAGATCGGGGATCATGCGCTTCACCACGCTCTCGTGCACGACCACCTCAAGCGCCATCCAGCCGGGAATCGTAAGCGGGCTGACCGTGGGTCTCTTCAGGGAAGGGAGCAGGGCCATGATTTTGGGCAGATCGCTTTTTTTCAGATTCATCTTGAGTCCTACCATGCCTTCCGCGGCCAGGGCCCCCTTGAGAAGAATGGCGATATTCTCCATTTTTTCCCGCTTCCATGGATCCTTCCAGGCCTCTCTATTGGCGATGAAGCGCGTCGTCGAGGACAGGACCTCCTCGATGATCCGAAGCTGATTCGCCTTGAGCGAACGTCCGGTTTCCGTCAGCTCGACAATGGCGTCGACAAGAATCCCGGCCTTGGCCTCCGTGGCGCCCCAGGAATATTCCACCCGGGCCCTCACCTTCCTGTCCGCGAAATATTTCCGGACATAGCGGACCAGTTCCGTGGCGACGGTTTTCCCATCAAGATCCCGGACGGAACGTATCCTGGAACTCTCGGGCACCGCCAGGACCCAGTGCACGGGCTTGAAGCCGGACTTGCCGTAAACCAGCTCGCAGATTTCCTTGACCCTGGCGCCGGTTTCCAGGATCCAGTCCTGTCCCGTGATGCCCGCGTCGAAAAGACCGTCCTGAACGTATTTCGCCATTTCCTGCGAACGGATGAGCATGACGTCAATCTCTTCGTCGTCGCAATAGGGAAAATACGACCGGTCGCTGGCGCTGATGCGGATTCCCGCCTTTCGAAACAGCTCGATCGTCGATTCCTGCAGGCTGCCCTTGGGCAGCCCAATTTTCAGCATCTTTTTGCCGGAGGCCATGGCTTTTACCCCGCTAACGATTCCATGTTCAGAGGCGAAAGAATAATACCGCCGGATGAAGATTTCCACCGGATTCCGGCGGCATCGGGCGATTCGGCGTCCTTTGCGCCCCGGCCCGGCCTCATTCTCAGAGTTTTGCGGCCGCGGCGATCTGTGTTATTCCTTTATGCAGGGACGGAAAAGACGATGGAAAGCGGCGAATACATTCGATTGGAGGAAACTTACGGCGCCCATAACTACAAGCCACTGGACGTGGTGCTCGCCCGCGGACGGGGCATATGGGTATGGGACGTCGACGGCAACCGCTATCTGGACTGCCTGTCCGCTTATTCGGCCGTCAATCAGGGCCACTGTCATCCGCGGATCCTGGCGGCCATGAAAGAGCAGGCCGAAAAACTGACCCTCACTTCGCGCGCCTTCCGCAACGATCAGTTGGGCCTCTTTTACAAAGAGATCTGCGAACTGACGCGGTCCCACAAGATACTGCCCATGAACAGCGGGGCGGAGGCGGTGGAGACCGTCATCAAGGCCGTGCGCAAATGGGGCTACCGGATCAAGGGGGTGCCTCGCGACCAGGCCGAAATCATTGTCTGCGAAAACAACTTTCACGGCCGCACCATCACCGTGATCGGTTTCAGCACGGAGGAACACTACCGGGAGGGTTTCGGCCCTTTCACGCCCGGTTTCAAGATCATTCCATTCGGCGACGCCCGGGCCCTGGAAAAGGCCATCACGGCGAATACGGTCGGATTCCTTGTCGAGCCGATACAGGGCGAGGCCGGGGTCCTGGTTCCGCCGCCGGGCTATCTGGCGGAGGCCCAGGCTATATGCGCCAGGAACCGGGTGGTCTTCATTCTGGACGAGATCCAGACGGGTCTCGGCCGAACCGGCAAGCTCCTCGCCGAAGAGCACGATCAGATTGAGGCCGATTTGACCATAATAGGCAAGGCTCTTTCGGGCGGCTTTTACCCCATTTCGGCCGTGCTGTCCAACACCGAGGTGCTCGGTGTGCTGCGTCCGGGAGAACACGGCAGCACATTCGGCGGCAATCCCCTTGCCTGCGCCGTTGCCCGGGCCGCGGTCCGCGTTCTGATCGAGGAGGGGATGATTGAGAACTCCGCCGTCATGGGCGAATATTTCATGCAGGGCCTCAGGAGTATCCGCAGCCCCTGGATTAAAGAGGTCCGCGGGAAGGGGTTGATGATCGGCGTCGAGCTTGTGCCTGAGGCCGGAGGGGCCAGGCGTTTCTGCGAGAAACTCATGACCCGGGGCCTTCTTTGCAAGGAAACTCACGAAAACACCGTCCGGTTCGCGCCGCCCCTGATCATAAGGAAAGAGGAAATCGACTGGGCGCTTGAAAGGATCGAGCCTGTTTTCGTGAATCCCTAGATCCTTGGGCCAACCATCGCCGATGGGGTCCGGAGGATCCATGGCGGGCGCTCGGCTCCATGCTTTTTTACCATCCGGGATACGGGATGCAGATACTCGCAGCGGCGATTCTGGGAGTCATTCAGGGCCTCACGGAATTCCTCCCCATCAGCAGTTCGGCGCACCTGATACTTGTGCCGTGGTTTCTAGGCTGGAAGCCTGAGGGGCTCGCCTTTGACGTGGCCCTTCATGTCGGCACCGCCGTCGCCGTCTTGGCTTATTTCTGGAAAGACTGGATGCGTCTGGCCGGAGAAGCCCTGGCCGGCCTTAGGCGGCGCAATCCCTGCGCCACGCAGCCCGCGAAGCTGTTCTGGCTTCTTGCAGTCGGGACGCTGCCCGCCCTCGTCGCCGGACTCGCCCTGGAGAAAACCGTCGAGGCGCGGCTGCGTTCTCCCCTGGTCATCGTTCTCACCCTGGCCGGCTTGGCGGTCCTGCTTTTTCTTGCCGAGCGAAAGAGCCGCCTAAACCGTTCCATCGAAGCTTATACATGGTCCGACGCCGTCTGGATCGGGCTTTGCCAGGCCGCCGCCCTGATCCCCGGAGTATCCCGAAGCGGCGTCACCATGACCGCCGCCCTTTACCGGAACAGCGACCGCTCCAGCGCGGCGCGATTCTCTTTTCTGCTTTCCACGCCGGTCATTGTCGGGGCCGGAATGCTTCAAGGATGGCGGCTGGCGGAATCGGCGCTTCATCCCGGAGCCGCGGCCGTCCCCATCAACTGGGCGGCATTGGGCGCCGGGACGGCAGTCGCGGCCGTCACCGGCTTTTTCTGCATCGGTTTTTTCCTGCGCTATCTTCGCACGAATACATTTACACCATTTGTTCTTTATCGAATAATATTTGCTGCTATAATCCTGGTCTATTACCTTAAATATTTCTAATCCGCCGTTTTTCTGCTGAGTCGGTCGCGGGCTGTGCGGGCTGAATGCATGGCTGCAAATCCGGCAGGGATTCATAAAGATTGCAGGTTCCGCAAGAGAAACAGGTCAGGTCTTGGGCGCCGACTTCTTTCTTCTACTGATTTCGGCGAGAATCTCGGCGATCCGGCGTTCCATTCCCTGGTCGGTCGGGTGATAGTACCGGCGTCCGCGCAGGGTGTCGGGAAGGCACTCCATGTCCGCGACTTTTTCCTTGAGATCATGGGCGTACTGGTAGCCTTTGCCGTATCCGAGCTCCTTCATCAGCTCGGTGGGCGCATTGCGGATATGGAGCGGAGGGGGCTCGTTCAGGGTGTTCTGAACATCGGAGACGACCTGGGAGTAGGCGGAATACAGAGAGTTGGATTTGGGCGCGACCGACAGGTACACGGCCGCCTGCGCCAGAGCCAGCTTGCATTCCGGCAGGCCGACAAGCTGAACCGCCTCCGCCGCGTCCAGCGCGACACTGAGAGCCCGGACATCGGCCATGCCCACATCTTCGGAGGCGAACCGGACCATGCGTCGCGCGATGTAAACCGGGTCCTCCCCCGCCTCCAGCATCCGTCCGAGCCAGTACAGGGACGCGTCCGGGTCGCTGTTGCGCATCGACTTGTGCAGAGCCGAAATAAGGTTGTAATGTTCCTCCCCCGCCTTGTCATATTGCAGGATTTTCCTCTGGAGCGCCGATTCAAGGTCGGAGGTGGTCAGAACCGGAGTCCCTTCGGCCGTGCGCCCCCTGGCCAGAGACACGGACAGTTCCAGAATGTTCAGGGCCACGCGGGCGTCGCCGTTGGAGTAGACGGCCAGCTGGCGCAGCACTTCATCGGGGACGGCGACGGGGATGTTCCCCAGCCCAAACTCCTTATTGGAAAGGGCGCGCCGCAGTATCTCCTCAATCTCCTCGGGCTGCAGCGGGTTGAGCACATAGACCTTGCATCGGGAAAGCAGCGGGCCGATCACCTCAAAGGACGGGTTCTCCGTGGTCGCGCCGATCAGCACGATGACGCCCGATTCCACGTAGGGAAGGAAGGCGTCCTGCTGGGCCTTATTGAAACGGTGGATTTCATCGACGAAAACGACCGTTTTCCCCTGGGACCGGCGGAAATAGGTTTCGGCGTCGGCCATGACGGTCTTGATTTCCTTGATTCCCGACAGGACGGCGCTGTAGGAGACGAAGGGAGACCGGGTCTGTCTCGCCATGACGCGCGCGAGGGTGGTCTTCCCGGTACCCGGCGGCCCCCAAAGAATGATGGAAGTCAGCTGGTCCTTTTCCACCATCACGCGCAGCACCTTGCCTTGCCCGATGAGATGCTGCTGCCCGACGATTTCGTCCAGGGTGCGCGGGCGCAGGCGCTCGGCGAGGGGCGTCTCGCCGGTAATGGGTGGTTCCCCGGGTTCCGGGAAAAGCCTTTTCGTCATGACGGGCTCCATCAAGCTCTTCAGCCGGGGCGCCGGACGGGCTCCTGCGGATTCGAGCGCTGCCGGAGGGCCTCAAATAGAATAATCGCCCCGGCCATCGCCACATTAAGAGATTCTACTCCCTCTGCCATCGGAATGCGTATCGCGGGACAGGAGGCGAATTCTTTCTCGACCACTCCGGCGCCTTCGCTCCCTAGCAGAATCGCGCAGGGGGCCCGCAGTTCCTGCCTGTCGTATGGAATGCCGCTTCGCGGGTCCGAGCGGAAAAGGCGGATGGACCAGCGGCGGCAATAGGCCAGAAAGTCTCCGGGATCTGTGTTTTCAACCAGGGGGATGTGAAAGAAGGCCCCGGCGCTCGAACGGATCGCCTTGGGGTTCCGGGCGGAAACGGTGCCCTTGGAGGTGCAGACCATTGTGGCGCCTGCGGCCGCCGCCGCCCGGATCAGCGTCCCGAGATTGCCGGGGTCCTGAATCCCGCACGCGTAGAGGATCAATGGATCGGGCCCGGGAGCAATTTCATCCAGGGACGGTTCGGGGACATGGACGACGGCGAGCGCCCCCTGAGGCGTTCGAACGTCCGAAAGCGACGCAAAGATCGCGTCGGGCACCCGGAAGAGGCGGATATTTCTCCGCGACCAGGCTTCGAGCAGGCTTCGTTCTCGCGCCGATGAGCCGAAGCTGTCCGAAAAGACCGCCGCCTCGACGATGCAGCCTGAACGGAGGACCTCCTCCAGAACGCGGGTGCCTTCAGCCAGGACAAGCTCCGGCGGAATCCCGCGCGCCCGGGAGGCGATCGAGCGTATCTTCTTGAGCCAAGGGTTGTCTTTGCTTGCCAGCCTGGAGACTTTCATCGGCTCGGGGAAACGGGTTCGATTCTTCCCCGAAGCACGCTGCCGAACAGAACGCGCGTCACGGGGAAGCTGCCGTTGGTCAGGATCAGGGAAGCCAGATTCCGGGCGTCGGCGTCCTGCGACGGATCATCCACTTTATTGATGAACGGGAGGATGACCGAGCCCGGTTCCCAATATTTGCAGACGCCCCTGGGGTGCATCAGGATGTGCGCGGCGAGCTCCGGGGTGATGATGTCGCCCTCCCGCAGCGAAAAACGGTCGGCCAGTTCCCGGAAGCGGAACAGGACCGCGGGGCCCAGGGGCCGGTGCAGGCAATCGATTCCGAGGACGGGAACCAGGTATTCCGCGTTTCGCATCGGCACCGGTTCGCCGTCCCCGGGTATTTTGATGGAATAACCGGCCGCGCCGTCGGCTTCGTTGAGAAGGATCGCGAAAAGCGATCGGTCCACCGCGTCGCAAAAATCCGGGGGCACGCCGCGCAGCAGGTTCGGGCTCATGAAGCTGCGGGCGACGATCAGCTTATAGGGAAGGCCGGCGCACTCGCATGCGGCGCGCTGTATCATGAGCTGGAGAAGGGGGATATTTTCGCTTGCTATCAGGACGCACTTCTCGCGGGCGTCCGGCGGATGGATCCTTGTCGTGGTTGTGCCCAAAACCGGCCCGGAGGCGGAGTATTCCTCCATGAGCCGATGAATCAGGGCCGTCTTTCCGCCGCCGCCGACGATGTTGACCAGGGAATGGGGCTTAAAAGCGAACAGTGCCGAGAACAAGCGGCTATCCCTTTCTGCATGGCGTTTCCGCTTCGCGCGGGCCGGCGGAGGCCTTCCCCTCGATGTTCCGAGTGCTTCGTATAATGTAGGGCGCCTTGCCCTGCGACTCAAAATAGGTCCGGATCACCAGTTCCGCGACGAATCCCATCAGAACAAACTGAACGCCCACCAGAAAAAGAAGGACTGCGAGAAGCAGGAGAGGGTTTCTGTGGGCTTTGACGCCTTGCCAGTATTTTTCAAACAGGGTCACCAGGGCGAATAGGAACCCCGCGGCGCAGGACAGCAGTCCGGCGCCGCCGAAGAAGTACATGGGCTTCGTGGAGTAGCTTCCGAGCATCTTAACCGTGATCAGGTCCATGAGGACCCTGAAGGTGCGCGACAGCCCGTATTTGCTGGCCCCGCGGCTGCGGGGGTGATGACGGACGGGGATCTCCGCGACCTTCGCCCCCGCCCATGAGGCGTAAATGGGGATGAAGCGGTGCATCTCCCCATAAAGCCGAATGTGTTCGACGACTTCGCGCCGGTATCCCTTGAGGGTGCATCCGTAGTCGTGCAGATGCACGCCGCTGATCCGGGAGATGAGCCCATTGGCCACCCGGGACGGCAGCCTGCGGGTCAGCCACGGATCCTGGCGCTCTTTCCGCCAGCAGCTGACCACGTCATACCCTTCGCGAAGCGTATCCAGAACGGCGGGAATGTCGCGGGGATCGTTCTGCAAATCGGCGTCGATCGGGACCAGGATGCTTCCCGTCGCATAGTCGAACCCGGCGGCCATGGCCGCCGTCTGGCCGAAGTTCCTGCGGAAGCGGATCACACGGATGCGGGGATTCACCGACGGCAGCGTCTCAAGATACTCGGCGCTCCCGTCGGTGCTCCCGTCGTCGACGAAGAGAACCTCGTAATCCTCCCCGGTCGGGTCCATGGCCTGGAGGATCGCCTCAAGGAGCGGTCCCAGATTGTCCCGCTCGTTGTAAACCGGGACGATGATGGAGATCTTCTCGCTCATGAAAACTCTTTTTCCATGGCCGCCAGCGGCTCGAGGTCGGAACGGTTCCGGAAAAATATGTACACGATGCCTCCCGGCAGGGAGGACAGCACGATCATAATCGAGGAAAGCAGTCCGAGGGCTATGCAGGACGCGGCCGGAACGCCGATCGACTGGAACAGGCTCATGAATGCATATTCCCTCAGTCCCATCCCGTTCAGGCTGATGGGGATCATGGAGATCAGGGTGATGACGGGGACGAATACGAAGAAATAGGCGAAAGGCACGTGCAGGCGCAGTCCGACCGCCAGGATCCATGTGGTGGAAATGACGATGAGCTGATTGATGAACGAAATGGCAAGCGACCAGACGAGCGCCGAGCGGTTGCGGCCCATGATCTGAAACGCCCCGGAAATCCTGTCGATTTTCGCCGCGATCCTCGAAAGCTTCAGGCGGAGGAGGAGACGGTTCAGCAGACGGTACAACGGCGGGGTGAAAAGCGCGACATTGCCGATGAGGAACGCGAAGAAGGCGCTCCACAGGATCAGGGACACGGGGATGCCGGGCACCGTCACGGGATAAATGGAAATGGCGACGCAGGCGATGATCATCATGGCCAGCATGCCCGCGTCCCGGTCCAGGAAAGTCGCGGCGAAACTCTGCGCATAGGCTTTCGAGGGCTTGCCGGCGTAGTACATCTTGACCACGTCGCCGCCGACCACCGTCGGGAAGGTCAGGTTGAAGAAAAGACCGATGCAATAGATGCCGAAGAGGTTGGCCACCGACGGCACCGCCATCAGGGGGCGCATCAGGATGCGCCATCGGAAAATACAGATAAAGTGGGCGATCCACAGGACCATGAATCCGGCGAGGAGCACCTCGGGTCTGGCGTTGCGCAGTGTGGCCCCGAACTGGTGAAAATCGATGGAACGGAAAATGTAAACGAAAAGCGCTGCCGTAACCGCTATCTTGATGCCGGCGTATAGTTTGGCTTTCATGACAGGGAACGGCCCCCGCGTTGGTCTTTCGCCGAATCCGGCCGATTGGACACCAAAAGCAGTTCCTCCTCAGGCAATGAATCCGCTCGCCGGAAAGCCCGCGTGCGCACCGCAAGACGCGGGCGGCGGTCCAGAACATGAAGAACGAGACGCCCGTCGGCGGCGAGGTCGCGGTAATCCTTATCGGTCAGAACGCAAAAAACCCGCCGGCCGGACTGGAACCGGCGCCGCATCTCCTCCGGCCGGATCTCCTGAAAAATTGGGCGCCGCAGATAAAAGGCCATACTGGGCAGCGCCGTCCTGTAATAACCCGCCTCGTCGTTCTCCTGCCATCGGGACTCGATGAGGCTGCAGAAGTGCCTGACCGGCCGATAGGGCTCCAGCGCCGGCAGATAATACAGGGAGCATAACCCGTAGAGCATTGTCAGGAAAGCCGCCAGCCCCTGAAAACATCGCGCCGTGCGGCCGCCAAGCGCGCTCCCCGCCGTCAGGACCGCGGCCGCTCCGATGAGGAGCGACGGAGCATAGTGTAGCACGGGAGGAAGGTTCGGCAAAAAGGAGCGCAGGCCGGCCGGCAGAGGAAGAAAGGCCGCCAGGAGAAGAAGGGACAGGACAAGAAACGCCCGGGACCAGAGCGGTGAGGCGGACGGGGACGCCGGGCCGGACCCGGATTGCCCGGGATCCCGGATGTCTTTGCCGGGCGAGCCGGGTGCAAGACGTCGTTCCATGATAATGCCGGCAAGAAGAACGGCGGCTGCCGGATACAGCGGCGCGATGTAATACTCCTGCTTGTTCCGGGATAGCGAAAACAGCAGAAACGTCAGCGCGCACCACGCGATCGGCAGACCGTAAGCCGGGCTTTTCAGAGGCGCCGTCCATTTGCGCCCCGCCCACAAGGCGTAGATCGCGAACAGGAACAGAACGGACCAGGGAAAAAAATCCATGGCGAAAACGGGAAGGTAATACAGGGGTCCCCGCGTCGGCCCCATGGAGGTGAGGGCGAATCGCTGCAGGTTATCCCGCATAAAAAACGGCGCAATATAGGTCCACCCGTGGGCTTTATAGATCAGCACGTGCCACGGGAGCACGACGGCGAGAAATATGCAAATCCCCATCCAGGGATGCGTCGCCGCAAAGCGGAACCTTCGAGCGTGGAGCGACCACGCGCCGTAGGCTCCGGCGGGAATAACGGCGGCGACGGGCCCCTTGGTCAGGAATCCCAGGGCGGCGCAAAAATAGACCATGGCCCAGTCCAGAGTCGTGTTCTTGCGCACGGCGCGCATGAGAAAAAACAGGACAGCCGTCAGGAAAAGAATCAGAAGGATGTCGATGGGCAGCCGGCGGGCCAGCACGAAAAAGCGCGGGGTGGTCGCCGTGACCGCCGCGGCCATGAGGGCGGCTGAAGGGCTGAACAGCATCCGGGCGATCCCATATACGAGGAACAGGGTCACGGTTGCCGCCGCCGCTCCGGGAATGCGCAGGGCGAATTCGCCGACCCCGAAAAGCTTATAGGAAAGCAGAACAGCCCAATAAGCCAGCGGGGGCTTTTGCGTGCGGGGCTCATTATTGAAGCGCGGGGCCAGGTAGTCGCCGGTAAGAAGCATTTCGCGCGGCGTTTCCGCGTAAAAAGCCTCGTTGGCGTCCCAGACTGAGGACTTGCCGAGGTTGATCCAGTACGGCAGGGCCGCGAAGAGAAGCAGGGCCGCGTGCACAACAGGGGCATGGAACAGGCGGCGGAACTTTCCCGTCCTTTTTCCGCCCGCTGAATGTCGGAGTTCAGGCGTCATCGGCTTGCTGGGGCCTCAGGGATCGGCGGCTCGCACCGCGCGGCCGCCGCATTATTAAAAAAGCGACCGCTGCATTTCATCCAGGACCTCTTCGGCGGACCGCCGGCGCGGCCGTCCGGTCAGGTCGATATCTTTCTTTTCAAGGCGCTCCAGGATCTCGGAAGCCCTGTGCACCACTTCCCGGGGCATCCCGGCCAGGCGGGCCACTTCGATGCCGTAGCTTTTGTCGGCGGTTCCCGGCGTCACCTTGCGCAGGAAAACGATCTCTTTGCCGGCTTCCTGGGTCGCCATGCAGTAATTCTTTACTCCGGGATGGACGCGCGACATTTTGGTCAGTTCATGGTAGTGGGTGGCGAAGAGAGTCTTGGCCCGGTGCGCAGCGTTTTGGACGAGATATTCGGCGATCGCCCATGCCAGGGAAAGGCCGTCAAAGGTCGCCGTGCCGCGGCCCACCTCGTCGAGCAGAATCAGGCTGCGCGGGGTGGCCGTGTTCAGGATATTGGCGGTCTCAATCATTTCCACCATGAAGGTGGAGCGCCCGCGCGCCAGGTTGTCCGAAGCGCCCACGCGCGTATAAATCCGATCCACGCATCCCAGGCGCGCCTCCTTCGCGGGAACGAAGGAACCCATCTGGGCCAGGATGACGATAAGGGCCGTCTGCCGCAGGTAGGTGGATTTCCCCCCCATGTTCGGGCCGGTCAGAATCGTCAGCTGGTCGGTCGTCGAGTTCAGGTACAGGTCATTCGGGATGAAGGGGCGGCTTTGCAGCTCGACGACCGGATGGCGTCCCTGCCGGATATAGATCTCATCGCCTTCGGTCAGCACGGGCCGGACATAGTCGTGCTCGACGGCGACCTCCGCCAGGGCCGTGTAAACGTCCAACTCTCCCAGGAGACGGGCGGTCGCCTGGACCCGCGCGCCGTGGGCTCCGACGGCCCTGCGAACCTCGGCGAAAATCTCCTTTTCCAGCGCCGCGATGCGCTCCTCAGCCCCCAGGATCTTCTCCTCATATTCCTGAAGCTCCTGCGTCACGAAACGTTCGCAGTTTGCCAGGGTTTGCCTGCGGATATAGTGGGGGGGCACGAGAGCGAGGTTGGGCTTGGTCACCTCGATGAAATATCCGAAAACCTGGTTGAATTTCACCTTGAGGGACTGTATCCCCGTCTTCTGGCGTTCGCGCGTTTCCAGAGAGGCAATATATCCCTTTCCGCTGCGGCGTATGGAACGCAGCTCGTCCAGCTCGGGGGAATATCCGTCCCGCACGACACCCGGATCGTTCGGCGAAGCCGGCGGATCGTCGGAAATCGCGGACTCGATGAGGGCGACCGCGTCTTCAAGCGGATCGAGTTTTTCCCGGATCTCGCCGAGCCGTGGCGCCCGGAACTCCTCAAGCAGGGAGCGAAGGGAGGGTATAACGCGCAGTGAATCGCGCAGGGCGAGAAGGTCGCGCGGCCCTGCGACGCCCAGGGTCACGCGGCTTATGAGACGCTCCAGGTCGTGAATTTCGCCCAGACGGCCCGCGAGCCGCCCCCGGGACTGGATGCCGGAGACCAGGGCCTCGACGGCGTCCTGGCGACGCTCGATTTCCGCGACATCCAGAAGAGGCATCAGCAGCCAGGACTTCAGCAGGCGCGCCCCCATGCCCGTCCGGGTCCGGTCCAGAAAGGAGAGAAGGGAGCTTTTTTTGGAGCCGTCCACGGCTTGAACCAGCTCCAGGTTGGCGACCGTGGATGCGTCCAGCTTCATGAATTCGGACGGCTGGAAAAAGCGCAGGGCCGCGACCTTTCCGAGTTGCGCGAGTTGGGAGTCGCGCAGGTAGTGGATCAGGGCCCCGGCCGCACACAGGGACAGCGACTGGCCTGCCGCCCCGAAGCCTTCGAGACTTGCGACGTTGAAATGCTCCAGAAGAAGGCGCTGCGCGTAGTCGAGATTAAAAACCCAATCCTCGACAGGGCTGGCGACCCACGCGTCCGACCATTCGCGGATCAGCCTCTCATGGATTTCGCCGCCGGCCTGCGCGCCGAGGACAATCTCCCTCGGGGAGAATCGTGTCAGTTCATCGATCGCCTTTTGCCAGGCGTCGTCTCCCTGGAGCTCCACCGCAAGAAAATCCGCGGTCGAAAGGTCCATGAAGGCCAATCCAAAGCCCCGCTCGCCGGCATGCAGGCACGCCAGATAATTGTGGTCCTTGGGCTCCAGCAGCATTTCCTCTACGACGGTTCCGGGGGTCAGGATCCTTGTGACCTCGCGCCGGACCAGTTTTTTGGCGGTCTTGGGATCCTCCACCTGCTCGCAGATGGCGACCTTGTACCCCTTTTTCATCAGACGCGCGATATAGCCGTCGACGGAGTGATAGGGAACGCCGCACATCGGGATGGGGGCTCCGGTCTTATCGCGGTTGCGGGAGGTGAGGGTGATCTCAAGCTCGCGGGACGCCACCACGGCGTCTTCGTAGAACATCTCGTAGAAATCGCCCAGACGGAAAAAGACCAGTTTGCCCGGGAAGCGGCGCTTGACCTCATGGTACTGCTTCATCATGGGGGTGAGGTCTTCCATCGCGTTCCTTTCAAAACCCGGCATGTGCGAACCATGGCCGCGCGGACGCTCCCGCGGCCTGATGCAACGCTTGGACCGATTGCGAGGGGGAACTTGCACGGCGCGCGGATGAACAGGGCGCCCGCGGATCCCTTCGCCGAAGGTGCCGGCTCCGGACACAAATCCTTGTATATAAAGAGGCTGCAGTATATAATCCGCTCCCTTTAATTGTCAATGACGATGCGTTCGAGATTCGCGCCCAGAATACTGGCTTTCGATACCGCCTCTGCACGCTCCCACGTGGTCCTGATGGAGGGGCGCGACGTGGCCGGCGAACTCCGGCTGAACGCGCCCGAAACGCATTCGACGGTTCTGCTGAGCTCCATCGATTTTTTGCTGGGACGTTTGGGATGGACGCTGCGGGATGTGGCGCTGGTGGTGGCGGGGACCGGGCCCGGATCGTTCACGGGGATTCGCATCGGCATGGCGACGGCATTGGGGATCGCGCAGTCCCTCTCGATCCCGATGGCGGGCGTCTCCAGCCTGGACGCTCTGGCGCATCAGGTCGCGTCGACAAAGGGGCGGGTCGCGGTCCTTCTGGATGCCCGGCGGTCCCAGGTGTTCTACCGGGAATACGTCTGCGGCCTGGGCAGGATCCGCCCGGTCCAGAAGCCAACGCTTCTTTCCGTTTCGGATCTTGAACATTGTCTCGCAGGCAGGCATTTATATATGGTCGGGGACATGGGGATTTTTCGATCCGAACGGGTTGGAGCGCCGGCCTGCGGCTGGCCCCGATGGATCGACGCGGATCTGTTTCTGGCGGACGACATGGCCCGTCTGGCCCTGTCGAAAAAGCGCACCTGGCGATCCGGCGATTTTTTAACGTTTGAACCTTTGTATATAAGGCCTCCGGATGCTCTCAAAAGCCGACCTCGAAAACGCTGAGCGCGCGATGCATTACTATTTGGCGCGCCTGTCTGTAAACGATATCCCGTCGCTCGAGCCTCTGGAGGACGAGGTCGGGCTGTCATTCTGGGGCCGGGACAATTACCGGAGGTTTCTGGAGGATTTCCCCGAATACTTCGGCTGCAAGGCCATGGCGCAGACGGGGACGGGTCCGGCAAGCCTTGCGGGGTTCGTTTTCGCCCGCTCGGTCAGCGAGAACCTTGAGATACTCAAGCTCGGAGTTCTCCCAGTGTGCCAGCGCCGGGGCATCGGGACACAACTGATGGAGAACGCCTACGCCGAAGGCATCCGGCGCGGCTGCAGCCGGTGCTTCCTGGAAGTTAGGAAATCCAATCTCAAAGCCATTCAATTCTATTACCGCCAGGACTTCCGGGTCGCCGGGACGCGCCTCAACTACTACACCGATCCGGTCGAGGACGCCTGGATCATGGAGCGTCGATTATAGAGTTTCCGGGCCGGGGCCGGTTTCGCCGCCGGAGTTCCGGTCGGACGCCCCGAGGCCCTCGCCATCGCGAAGGCCGCATCGAAAAAGCTTTGGTCGCGATGGCATTTTAGCTATTATACCTGCCTGTCGGCAGGGGACTTGGAGTTGGCGGCTATAACCCCGAAGGAGGTCGAGTCTTGCGAATTGCGAAATACATTGTATCGATGGTCGGTCTTGCTCTTTTCGTTGCGGGATGCGGCGAAAACGGGAAGCAGGTACCGAGCGCCCAGGAAAGCATGGCCAAGAACAAGCTGGTGCGTATTCTGACCGATGCCGTGAACGCCCCGTTCGAATATGGAGAGGGGACGGGCGTCAAAGGATTTGACGTCGACATCGGCAACGAGATCGGGAAGGATCTCGGCATCGAGGTCAAATGGGTCAAAGTCACCGGATACGACCATATCTTTGAACTGCTGAAGAACGGAGAAGGGGAGATCCTGCTGTCCGCCGTCGCGATCGATCCCAAATGGAGCCGGGATTTTTCGTTTTCCAAACCCTATTACGATACGGGGGATGCTATCGCGCATCGGCGGGACAATTTCGACATCAAGAGTCTTTCGAGCCTTTCGGGCAAGAAGGTCGGCGTCTGCACCGGACGGCCGGGCGACAGCTTCATGACGGCTCAGAAGACGGCCGCGAATGTCAGCCTCAGCCGGTATGCCACCTTGGACGACGCCCTTGGGGCGTTGAATCGCGCCGAAATCGACGCGGTGGTCGGGGACGAGGGCATTCTGACCTACAGCAGCTTCAAAAGCTACCCCAACACCACGACATTGCCCGTGCTGATCCATAAGTACCAGTATGCCGTCGCCGTGCGCGAGAGCGAAAAAGAGCTTCTGGCGAAAATCAACGCGACCCTCGACCGGCTGAAGAGCTCCGGAGAACTGGACGCTCTGAAAACGAAGTGGTTTCAGAACATCGGCGAGGAGGCCCTCAAGCAGCGGCTGAGGGATCAGCAGGAGGAGGCCCTCAAGAAAGCCCCCAAGACCATTTCGGTTGTCATCAACAAGCTGGGCGGCGCTTTCAATATGGATCGGCTGGACGGCTTTGTGCTCGTTCTCCAGGGGCCGCAGGGCAGCTATCAATCGACGCCCATTCTGACTGAAGGATCGAAAGGGAACTGCCGTTTCAGCCAGCCCGTCCCGCCCGGGGACTACACGCTGAACATGAGCATTTTCAAAATGACGACCAAGGTCACGGTGCCCGATCTGCCCAAGAACGCCCTCGCCATGAACATGAATATCTCGGCGAGCGGTATCGCCATCACACTCAAATAGCCGCGAGCGGCAAGCCGCCGGGCTCTCAAGCGGACGGCGGCTTTTCGATCCATGGTCATGAAACGTCATCCCATAAGGCTTATTGTTATCGTGGCGCTCCTTGCGAGCGCCGCGACCATGATCGCCCTGCGATGGAATCCGATTCCGGCTTCGAGCGACAGGTCGGCGCCGGAACCGGCCGTCCCGGCCGTATCCGCGGCGGCGCAGACAATCAGCGGAGACGAAGAAGTCAACATCAGGGTGTACAACGCCGTCAGCCCGGGCGTGGTCAATATCACCACCACGGTTCTGGAGTATGATTTCTTTTACGGCGCCGTGCCGCGCGAAGGGACGGGCAGCGGGTGCGTTCTGGACAAGGACGGGAACATTCTGACCAACTACCACGTGATCGAATCGGCGAAAAGCCTTGAGGTTTCCCTCCCGGACCAGTCCAAATACCATGCCGAGATTATCGGGGCGGACAGGCAGAACGACCTGGCCGTCGTCCGGCTGATCAAGGCGCCCAGAGAGCGTCTGCACCCGGTTCCTTTAGGGGATTCCAGCAGCCTGAAGGTGGGGCAAAAAGTGCTGGCCATCGGCAACCCGCTCGGCCTTCAAAACACTCTCACCGTGGGCATCGTGAGCTCCCTGGGGAGAAGGATACGAACCGAGAGCGGCGACCTTGTGGACAACGTCATCCAGACCGACGCCGCCATCAACCCCGGGAATTCCGGCGGACCCCTCCTGAACACCGCCGGGGAGATGATCGGCATCAACACCTCGATTTTTACGATAGGCGGGGGGAACATCGGCATAGGTTTCGCCATACCGACCAATACCGTGCGGCGCGTGGTATCCGACCTGATCAAACATGGGCGCGTACTGCGGCCATGGTTCGGGGTTGAGGGCTATGCTTTGAACGAGGATCTGGCCCAGGAACTCGACCTTCCCGTCTCAAGCGGCATCCTGGTCGCGAGGGTTTACCGCGGCAGTTCCGCGGACAACGCCGGAATACGCGGCGCGAATCAGATCGCGCTTCTCTATAACGTGCGGATCGGCATCGGCGGAGACATCATTACGGAAATCGCCGGCCAGCCGATTTCCTCCATGGATGAGCTGAAACTGGTCCTCGAGACCAAAAGGCCCGGAGACGTCGTCCCTGTGACGATCTACCGGGGCCGGTCCAGAATTCAGAAATCGGTGACCCTTGTGGAAGCGCCGCAACGGAGGTCCTCGACTCTGTTCCCGCGGATATTCCTCCAGTGACGCCGGGGGCCGAGGCCGCCCCGGAATCCTTCGAAGTTCCGCATCCAGGCCGAGGCCGGAGCGCGGCGCATCCTTGAACCCGTAATCGCGAAAGTCCCGATACCCTTGAGGTCTTCATGCTTGGAGGAAAACGGCCCGGCGCCCGGCGGCTTTGCGCGCTTTGCGCCCTGATGGCCGCCGGCAGCCTGTCGGCCGCGGAGCGCGAGCCGCTCACAAGGCTCGCAGAGGGCGTCTACGCAAGGATCGTCAGCCCCGACGGAGACGCCGTGGGCAACTCCGGCGTGGTTATTATGCATTCCGCGGTGGCGGTCTTCGATACGCACTTTACGCCGGAAGCGGGGCGCGCCCTGATGGAGGCGATTCGGGGGATCACTTCAAAGCCGGTGCGCTTTGTCATCAACAGCCACTTCCATGCGGACCATACCCACGGCAATGCCGCTTTTGCCGATGCGCAGCTCATCGGGAGCGGGAATACCCGGCGCGGCGTCCTGGAGGAGGACCTGCCTTCGCTCCAGCGCGCGATCCGTGCGACGCGCGCGCAGCTCGAAGCCCTGAAGGCCAAGGTTCCCGGAAAGAGCGCTCCCATGCAGCCTGCGCCCGATCGAGACGCGATCGAGAGCCGGCAAAAGTATCTGGATTATCTGCTGGACCTGCGGATCCTGGCTCCTTTCGTGACTTTCGACGACAGACTTGTCGTTCGCGACGGCGGCTCGGAGATCCAATTGCTTTATCTGGGCAAGGGACACACCGACGGCGATGCGGTTCTATGGATTCCGTGGGCCAAAG
This sequence comes from uncultured Acidobacteriota bacterium, assembly GCA_964481255.1. GTDB lineage: Bacteria > Acidobacteriota > UBA6911 > UBA6911 > UBA6911 > UBA6911. The sequence continues at coordinate 64,253 of CAYZTZ010000003.1, forward strand.
TCGCTTTTCTTGGGGACCTGTTTTTCAACGAAGCCATCCCCAACGTCCAGGACGCAAATATCCTGGAATGGATGCAGACACTGCAAAGCGCCCTGAAGCTCGAAGCCGACACCTATGTTCCCGGACACGGACCGGTCGGCGACCGGAAGGCCGTCGAGAGATTCCTGGGCTATCTGGAAGACCTGCGGGCGATGGTTCAGCCGGCCGTCGCACGCGGGGAGCGCGCGGATCAGGCTGTCGCCGCGATACGGATCCCGGAGAAATATTCCTCGTACGGGTTCCAAAACCTGTTCCCGTCCAATGTGCTGAAAATGTACGCGGAACTCAAGGCCCTGCAGGATTCCGCCGCATCCTCCCCCGTTTCTCCCAAACCGAAGACGCAGCCGGACGGCCGACGGTGATCCGTTGATGGACGGGACGCGCCGTCCGCGGGCGCCGGCAATTCGCCGTTTGCGCGCCGGAACGAATCTGCTATTTTAATGGTGCCATGAACACGGATTCGGAAACTTGTCCGATCTGCCAGGGGTCCGGGTGGGAGCCGGTCGAGGGCGGCGTGAAGGTCTGCCGCTGCCGATGCGTCGAATCGGCGCGGATTCAGCGCCTGCTCGCGGAGGCGCGCATCCCCCGGCGCTACGAACACTGCGATCTGGATTCCTATAAGCCCAACGACGAGTCGCAGAAAAAGGCCAAACTCTACGTGCAGCGTTTCCTGGACCAATACCCCCAGATTGATGTCGGCTTGCTCTTCCTGGGGACCTGCGGGGTGGGGAAAACGCACCTGGCAGTCGCCCTCTTGAAGCAGGTGATCCTGGAAAAGGGCGACGGGGGGCTTTTCTATGATTTTCGCGATCTGCTGAGGGAAATCCAGGCGAGCTGGAACTCCGTTTCCCAGGCGTCGGAGCTCGACGTCCTGCGGCCCGTGCTGGACGCGAAGATTCTGGTCCTGGATGAACTCGGGGCCAATAAACCCACAGAGTGGGTGCGGGACACCATCGCTCACATCATCAACTACCGCTACAACGATAAGAAGCTCACCATATTCACTTCCAACTACCTCGATACGCCCGCCAAGCCGGGCGAAGAGACTCTGACGGACAGAATCGGGGTGCGGCTCCGCTCCCGCCTTTATGAAATGTGCAGGGAGATCGAGATTCGCGGGATGGATTTCCGGCAGGAAGTCAAAAAGGCGAGGTATCGCTTCTAGGACCGGAGGGCGCCGGCTGTAAAATCGCGCGTCCGCGGGGCGGGTTTCAGCCGCCGCCTCCGCCTGCATCGCGGCGAGCCGTCAGAAAGGAATATCGCTGTCGGTGATTCCGGCGTCGCCGAAGACAGGCTCGGGTTCCGCGGCGGCCCGGTCGATGGGCTCCGCGGCCTGAACGGCGGTGTCGGCGATCTGGGGCCTGCTGCCCAGAAGCACGATCTGGGAGGCGATCACTTCGGTAATACGCCGCTTGATGCCGTCGCGGTCGGTATACTCCCGGGTGCGCAGGCGTCCTTCGACATAAACCTGGCGGCCCTTGGTGAGAAACTTTTTGCACGTGTCGGCGAGCCGGGTCCAGGCGACGATATTATGCCACTCCGTGCGCTCCTGCCGGTTGCCGCTCTTATCCGTCCAGGCTTCGCTCGTCGCAAGGCTGAAGGTCGCCACGGGCGTGCCCTCCGGGGTATAACGGATCTCCGGGTCTTTCCCCAGATTTCCGATGAGAAGTATCTTGTTCAGTGAACTCATCGCGGTCCTTCCTTGTCTTGAAGACTTGATTCAGCGTGTCTTGCGGCGCGCGTCCTTGGCGGCGGGTTTAGCCGTGCCGACGCCGAGGTTCTTAAGCTCGGTCCTGGCCAAATCGGATTCCGGGCTGTTCGGGAAACGCGCAATCACGTCCCGGAAATCGGCGACGGCGTTCTGGGTCTCCCGCAGGGCCAGTTCCGCCTTCGCGCGCTTGAAAAGGGCGCTGGCCTCCTTGTCGGAACCCGGATAGTCGACGATAACCCGTGTAAAAGCCGCGACGGCCTGCGGCAGCTTGTTCTGGCTGTAGTACGCCTCCCCGACGTAGTAGTGGCACGCGGCGGCTTTATCGCCGCCGGGGAAGCCTTCGAGATACGCGGTGAATCCCCGGATCGCCAGGTCGGCGTTCCCCTGAACCAGGTCGTTGAACGCCTGATTGTAGATCGTGTCCGCGGACAGCCCCGCCGCCGAGGCTGAGGCGGAATCGATCGGTTTGGACTGCACCTTCAGTTCGGCCAGCTGCTGGGCGAGCGCGGAGAGGCGCATGTGGATGTCGTCGATCTTCCCTGAAAGACTGCGGACGTCTTGAACCAGGGCCTGGTCCGCCGCGAGCACGCCGGAAACCCGCGTCTCAAGAGTCGCCGACATTTTTTTGACCGCCAGGTTCATTTCGGCCACCTGATCGTTGAGCTGGACCACCAGGCTCTTCAGGCCGTCGGTCCTCTCGCTGAAGGTCTTTTCCAGTTCGCGGAATTGATTCTGCAATGCCAGAATGTCGCTCTGGAGCCTCACCAGCTCCTCCTTGGTGCCCGCCCGGAGGACCGGTCCCGCCAGCGCATATGTCAGGAGAATGAATAAGAATCTTCGCTTCATGCGTTCTCTCCTATCCTGGGTCCCAGCGTATTATTTCACGGCATAGGGGGGCTTCCACCAGGCCGCGGAATAAAGAGGATCCCGACGAGCGCCGCGTCTAGCGCAGGACAAAATGGGCCCGCCGGTTCAGCTGCCAGCACTCCTCGTTGTGCTCGTGGCAGAAATTCCTTTCCTTGCCGTAACTGATGGTCTCGATCCGGCCGGCGTCGATGCCCTGGCCGACGAGAAACTCCTTGGCCGCATTGGCGCGCCGGTCCCCAAGCGCGAGGTTATACCGCTCCGATCCCCTCTCGTCGCAGTGGCCTTCGATGGTGAAGCGAATCGCGGGGCGTTCGCGCAGGGCGCGGGCGTTTTCCATGAGAGCGGCCCTGGCATCCTCACGGATGCTGTACTCGTCCAGGTCGAAAAAGACGTCCTGGATGCTGGCCGCGAAGAACTCGGCGTCCTGGACGGCCGGCAGAAGCGGCGGCGTCACGGCGGAAGGGGACGTCACGGTCACCCTGGCTTCCGCGACGGCATTGCCGCCCGGGCCGGTCGCGCGAGCCACGTAGGTTGTGGACACCGACGGGCGGATCTCGCGGCTTCCGGAAGGCTCCACGGTGCCTATTCCGCCGTCGATGGTGACGCCGGTCGCGTTGGTGGAGGCCCAGGTCAGCGTCGTGGACTGTCCTCTTTCGATCGCAGACGGCGCGACGCTGAGCGTCATGGTGGGAGCGGGGGCCGTTGGGGCGGCGGAAGCCTCGGCTTGCGCCTGCGCGGAAGGCGCGGGACCGGGAGCTGCTTTTTTCGCACAGCCTGTTGTCCAGAGAAGCAGGGAAGAGAGAATCATGGCGGCGGCTGCAGCCTTCAAGGGCGATCTATTCATCAGGGTGTCTCCTCATTGTCTGGTTGTTCCCGTTTGCGTCGGAGCCCGTCACATCCGCATCGCTCCGTCGATCGGCACTGGGCGATCGCTTCGAAGTATAGCATGACCCTTCGCGTCTTGAAATCCGTTCCGGGCGGCGGGATGGAAGAGACTCGGCCCGGATCCGCTTGGCCGGGCGGCGGTTTTTCGGCAAACGTCCGTCAGCGCGCTCCCGCCTCGCGCCGGAAATATCCGCTCCAGGAAGGGCAGGTGTTGTTCGCCTCGTTGGTCACCCTGCGGACATCGGAGCCGTCGAGGAGCATGATATAGATCTGGTTGCTTCCGTCGCGGTTCGATTGGAACGTGAGATGGCGCCCGTCCGGGGCCCACGACGGGCTTTCATTGCTCCCGTTTTCGCTTGTCAACTGGTAGATCCGCCCGGTGCTGACTTCGGCCATGAAGAGCTGATAGTTTGTTCCCAGGTGCGGTTTCCACTGGAAAGCCAGCCACCGCCCGTCCGGGGACCAGGACGGGGCGTCGGCGTCTCCGCCTTCCTTGAGAATCCTGCGGAGGTTGGCGCCGTCGGCGTCGCAGATGGAAATCTGGCCCGGAGTCCCGGAAACGAACGCGATCTGCCGGCCGGCAGGCGACCAGGTGGGGGAAGTCTCGATGGCGGGGTTGTTCGTGATGTTGACGCGCTCGCTGCCGTCCAGTCTGGACACAAAAATATCGGCGTCGCCCCGCGGCGTCCTCAGGGAAAAAGCCACGCGGCTTCCGTCCGGGGATATCGCCGGCGTCGAGGCGAAAGTGTTGAAGAGGGGGAAGGGCAGGCGGGAACCGTCGATATAGGAGTAGATGTTGATTTCCGGTTTTCCGGTTCGGAAGCTGACGAAGGCCAGCTTCGAATTGTCCGAGGCCCACTGGGGAAACAGGTTGCTGGACCCGTTGCGCGTAAAAGGCTGCGGATTGTAACCGTCGTAGTCCATGACATAAATTTCCTTGGCGTTCCCGCGCTTGGACGAATAGGCGATCTTGGTCGAGGCGATGCCCCTGGAGGCGCCTGCCGTCAGCTTATACACGATCTCATCCGCCCAGCGGTGCGCGATGGCGCGCACCTGGTCCATGTCGCCGCCGATGCGCTGTCCGAAACTCATGGAGCGCTGCTTCATATCGAAGATGCGGAGTTCCGCCCGCAGGACGCCCCCCTGGATATCCAGAGTCCCCGCCGTGAGAAAACTCACCGCGAAAGGAAGCGCTTTCCACGCTTCATAGTTGACGTCCTCCGGCCTGACGATAGGCTGGGGAGGGTAGAAGCTCCTGCCGGCCATCACGAAGAACCCGGAGAAAGACAGGTCGTCCCACAGGACCTGGTTGAAGGTCTTCAGCGCTTCCCGCAGCTCGGCGGCCTTGTCGGAGGAGGCGGGTTGAACCGGGGCGACGGCCAGGATGATCTCCTCGGCCGGACGCGGCCGGATCGTCACGGGGGGCCGGTCCTGAGTGAGGCTGAAGGGATGGAGGCCGCACAGGACGCACACGGGAAAAAGCAATTTCTTAAACATCGCGCTCCTTTGGCATTGCAGGCTATGGAGGGGGCGGGTACTGGAAGTAGGCGATGAACTGCACCGGCCGGCCGCGGAACTCCGGCGGAGGCGGTGCCAGCGGATTCGAGGCGCGGATCGCCCGTTCCGCGGTCAGATCCAATTCCGGATTCCCCGATGTTTTCTCCTTTTTGATCCCGAATATCGTCCCGTCGGGGGCGATGAAGAAGCTGTAGACCATTTCGCAGGTTACTCCTTTCGGGGGCTGGATCCAGTTTGAACTGATCCGGCCCTCTACGGCCCTTGCGTACCAGGAATCGCCGAGCCCCCCGGATCCGGCGCCGATGGACACGCCGATCCCGCCTCCGCGCCCCCCGCCGCCGCCCCCGCCGGCTCCTCCGGCCCCGCCGGATCCTGCTTCGGCCGCCGTGGGAATGACGTTGGACTTCGATTCCTTGAGTTTTTCCGCCTCCCTGCGCTCGCGTTCGCTGATCTTCGGCTTCCTGGGTTCGACGCTTTGCGGAATAGGCACGGCCGTGGCTTTGTCCGGGACCGGTCTTTCGTCCAGGAGCGCCGGAGGCTTGGGCTCAATCGAGGGTTTGACCATTCCCGCGCCCCCGGACAGGTCGTCGACGACGCCCACGGCATACGCCTCCCCTCCGCTGCCCCCGCCCGGGCCGCCGATCCGAACGGCCGCGGACGGAAGAAAATAACCGCCCCAAAGAACCAGCAGAAACGCGATCCCATGCGCGGCCAGGGACGCGCAGAAGGAAAAGGCGGTCCTTTCCCTGATCATCGGGATGTTCAGCAGAGTCCCCCGGATGGTTGCGTCGCTCATGACGGACCGGTCCACGTTCCTGTCTATCTCCGGCGCGGCTCCTGAAAGGGCTTCGTCACGAGCTTGATCTCGCTGAAGCCCGCCCCGCGGATAGCGTCAATCACCGAGACGATGGAGTTCCATTTGACGTCCTTATCCGCCCGGAGAAAAATCGAATCCTGCGGCGTCCGAGCGTCCTTTTGAAGGCGGCTGGCGATGGACGAGAAGTTGATGGGATCGGACCCGTAATAGATCAGCCCCTCGCGGCTGATGGAAATGACGATGTTTTCCCTCGGATTCACGTCCTTCACGTTCCTGGTCTCGGGCAGTTTGACGTCGATGCCGGTCTGAAGAATCGGCGCCGTCACCATAAAGATGATCAACAGCACGAGCATGACGTCCACGAGAGGCGTCACATTGATCTCCGAAAGGGAACTGGAGGTTTTCCCCTGGGGCGTCGTGAAGGCCATTCAGCTGAAACTCCTTTCAACCAGATTCAGAAACTCCATCGAAAAATCGTCCATCTCGGTCGCGACGTTTTTGATCCTGCCCAGAAAATGGTTGTAGGCGATCACCGCCGGGATCGCGGCGAAAAGGCCGGCGGCCGTCGCGATCAGGGCTTCGGAAATGCCCGGAGCCACCGCCTGAATGGAGGTGGTGCCCCCCTGCTCGATGCCCTGGAAGGCGTTGATGATTCCGACCACGGTCCCCAAAAGCCCGATGAAAGGCGTGACGACGCCGGTGGTCGCCAGCCAGCTCATGCTCTTTTCATAGACGGACAGTTCGGTCGCCGACGCCCGCTGCAGGGCGCGCTGAATGCCGGCTACGTTTCGTTCGGTCAGAACGGGACGGCCGGGGTTGCCGCGGCTTCCCAGCGCCTGGATCTGCGCGTTTAGTTCCTCGTAGCCGGCACTGAAAACCCCCGATAGCGGACTGCCGCGGTAGCGGGCGCCGGCGGATTCCACGTCGCTCAGGCGCGCGCTTTCCCGGAACAGCTTCACGAACGCATCGTTCTTGCGCGCGGCCTGCTGAAAGACCAGCCACTTGCGGAAAATAACGGTCCAGGAAAAAAGAGAAAAGGCCAGCAGGATAAGCAGTATGATAAGAGCGAAACCGCTGACGTGAGCCGCCAGGCTGAACAGAGAGCCGCCGGCGGCGGGCGGGGCGAAATCTTCAATCAGCAGGATGGTCGTCACCGTGTTTTCATTCCCTCCGCGGAAAAATCCGGATCCATGAGGGAGATACCAAAGCCGGCCGGCAAAGTCAAACGATTAACGAAAAGCGCCGAGGCGGACCACGGCGGGAAATCTCTCCGGCTTCCCCACGATCTTTTTGGACCCTGTTGCCGCCCGGACTTCCTATGCTATTCTCCAAGACGGGGCGGATCGGTCGCCCATGAAGGATTTCGCGGCATGCTTCGTCTGATACGAATCCGGAACCTGGCCCTGATCCGGGAGCTGGAAATTGAATTCGAGCGGGGGCTGAGCCTGCTGACGGGAGAGACCGGTTCGGGGAAATCGATTCTGGTGGACGCGTTCGGACTTCTGCTCGGCGCGCGATCGTCCCAGGATATGATCCGCTCCGGCTGCGACACCGCCGTGCTCGAAGGAATATTCGAGGTCCAGCCGCGCGGATCCGTTATTCCATTGCTGGAGGAAGCGGGCCTTGAAGCGGAGGACGACTCTTTGCTGATCCGCCGTGAAATATCCTCCGCGGGCCGCAACCGCGTGTTCCTGAACAACCGCCTGGCCAGCCTCTCCATGTTGAAGGCCCTGGGCGATCGACTCGGTGATATCCACGGCCAGCAGGACCAGAGATCCCTGCTGGATTTGTCCACGCACCTGACATGGCTGGATGATTTCGGAGGAAACGCCGATCTCGTCCGCGAAGTGGAGGAGAGCTACAAAAAGCTCCGGGAGCTGGCCGCCCGGCTCGATTCCCTGGAAATGAATGAGCAGGAGCGCCTGCGCCGCATCGACGTGCTCGAGTTTCAAATCGACGAAATACGGCGCGTGAATCCGCAGCCGAATGAGAAGGAAGAGCTCGAAGGCGAAAAGACGATACTGTCCAACCGGGAGAAGCTGCTGGCCCTGGCCACGGAAGCCTATGACGCGCTTTACGAGAGCGAATCTTCCGTCCTGCGCGGGGTCAGCAGGGTGGACCGGCTTCTGGAATCCCTGATGCAGTTCGATAGGGGCTGGCATGCGCACAGGGAGGCCCTCCGGGAAAGCCGATACAGGCTCGAGGACCTGGCCTATGCCGCGCGCGACTATGCCGCGCGCAGCGACTTCAGTCCGGAGCGTCTCGAGCAGGTTCACCAGAGATTGTACGCTCTGGAAAAGCTGACGCAAAAATACGGGTCCTCCATCGGCGAGGTGCTCGATTACGCCCAAGCGTGCGAAAGGGAACTGCAGGAGCTGCTCGCGCGCTCCGATTCCTGCGCTCAGCTCTCCCGCGAGCTGGAGGAGGAAATGAAGGAATACCGGGCCCGGGCCTGGAAGCTCAGCGAGAAACGCCGGGGAGACGCGGCGCGGCTGGAGCGTGAAATCCGCGGGGAGTTCGCCGCGCTGGCCATGGAACGGATGGAGATGCGCGTCCATTTCCACCCGCCGAAAGAGGACGAGACCCGGGGCCGCGTGCCCGCTTCCTGGGGATATCGCGGCATGGACCGCGTCGAGTTTCTCATCGCTCCCAACAAGGGCGAAGAGATCCGCCCTCTGGCCAGGATCGCGTCCGGAGGGGAGCTGTCGCGCCTGATGCTGGCGATCCAATCGTTGTGCGGGACCGACGAAAAAGACAGGACGCTCGTGTTCGACGAGGTGGACTCGGGGATCGGGGGACGCGTGGCGGAGGCTGTCGGGAAACGCCTCCGCGAGATCGCGGCCTCCAACCAGGTGCTTTGCGTCACCCATCTGCCCCAGATCGCCGCTTTCGCGCAAAACCACTACCGCGTTCACAAGGATGTCGCCGCAGGCCGGACGGAGACCTTCGTCAAGAAGCTGAGCGAATCCGAACGGGTCCAGGAGCTGTCCCGGATGCTCGGCGGAAAAGCCATAACCGAAGCGACGCGGCGCTACGCGGCGGAAATGCTGAAGCGCTCGACGGGGCCTTAGGGACGGAAACGGAAGAGGGATGGCGGGAAAGTTTTTCATCGAGACCTTCGGCTGCCAGATGAACGAGCTGGATTCGGAAAAAATCGCCGGCAGCCTTTTCCATGAGGGCATGCAGCCGGCGGCGGACATTTCCGAAGCCGACGTCGTTGTCCTGAATACGTGCGCCGTGCGGGAAAAGGCGGTGCAAAAGGTCTATGCCCGTTTGGGAGAGATCCGGGGACGCAAGAGAGCAAAGCCCGGTCTCGTGGTATGCGTCGCGGGATGCATGGCGCAGCTGGAGACGGACGGGATCCTCAGGAAGGCGCCTTTTGTGGATATCGTGGCCGGCCCCCAGAAAGGGCGCGTCATGGGCGAGCTTGTGAGCCGGAGCCTGCGCACGCGCTCCGTCATCGTTGAAAGGCGTTCGGATCAGCGTCCCGAACCGCTTGAGACGGATCACGTCCTGCGCCGGCATCCGTGGCGCGCCTCCGTAACGATCAGCGAGGGCTGCAGCCGGCGGTGCGCCTACTGCGTCGTGCCCGCCGCCCGCGGACGGGAGAGGGCCCGCGCGAGCGCCGACATTATCCGGGAAATCGAGGAACTCGCCTCGAAGGGGTGCATCGAAATCCTTCTCCTGGGGCAAACGGTGAATTCGTATCGGGACCCCTCGGCCCCGCACGGGACCTTCGCCCGGCTTCTCCGGCGCATCGCCGAAATCCAGGGCATCCGGCGCATCCGCTTCACCTCGCCTCATCCGGCGGATTTCTCCGAAGAGCTGCTGGACGCCATGGTCTCGATTCCGCAGATCTGCAATCATATCCACCTGCCGGTTCAGTCCGGCTCCAATAAGGTGCTGCGGGCCATGAGGCGGGGCTATACCCGGGAGCGCTACCTTGAAATCATCCGCAGGATCCGGAGCGCCTCGCGCGACATCGCGATTTCCACCGACGTCATCGTGGGATTTCCCGGAGAGGAGGAGCAGGACTTTCAGGATACCCTCAGCCTTTTCGATGAGGTACAATATGACAGCGCCTATTCTTTCAAATATTCACCGAGGCCGAACACCGAGGCGCTGAATCTGCCCGGGGAAGTCCCCGAGGAGGAAAAGAAGCGAAGGCTGAGCGTGCTGCAGGAAAAGCAAAGACGGATTCAATACGACAAGAACGCGGCCTGTGTGGGCCGCATCGAGGACGTGCTGGTCGAGGGAAGGGCGCGCAGCCGCGTGCGCCTGACCGGGCGCACTGTCGACAACAGGATCGTCAATTTTGACGGGCCGGAGACCCTGGTGGGCCGGATCGTCCGGACGGAAATAACGGCTTTCAGCCCCAACAGCCTGAAGGGACGATGGATCCGCGAGGAAAAGGACGGCCGGCCTTCGGACGGCGATGGCGGCGCGGGGGCCGAGGAACATGCGCAGGGCGCGGGGCGACGGTCCGCGCCCGTCGATTTCATTACAAGACGGGAGGCATCATGAAGGAAATCGAGTTTAAAATAAAGGGTCTCATGATGGATCCGCTCACCAACTCTCCGATTGTCGTGCTGCAGCAGGCTTCGAGCGACACGCTGCTTCCGATCTGGGTGGGCATTTTCGAAGCGAACGCCATCGCTCTGCAGATTGAGAAAGTGGACACTCCGCGCCCCATGACCCACGACCTGATGAAGGGACTGCTCAACCATCTCAATGTCAAGGTCACCAAGATCGTCGTGACGGAGCTCAAGGACAACACCTTCTACGCTCTTATATTCCTCGAATCGGGGGGAAAGGTGATCACGGTCGATTCCCGTCCCTCGGACGCGATCGCCCTGGCGCTGCGAACCGACTCCCCGATTTACGTGACCGATGAAGTCCTGTCCAAGTCTTCGGCGGCATCGAGCGGCGCCCAGTCGGCCGAGCGCGCCTCGCCCGAGGATATTAAAAGGTGGTTGGAAAACCTCAACCCGGAAGATCTCGGCAAGTACAAGATGTAAGGGCGAGCCGCGAGCGCCCATCGATTTGATTCCCGCGTCTCAACGCGCGAGAGCCGCGCCGCCGATATGATCCAGGGCCTTCGCCCCCGCAAACCCTGCGCGCCCGATAGGGCAGTGGTATTCCTGAGGTTTCTTCTTGTGCGCGCGGATATGAGAA